>JBGQHM010000367.1:0-6783 GCA_041497995.1 Binatia bacterium
AGTTGACCTCTCTCGAGCGGCGCACCGCACGCGGCGGCAAGGATTCAATTGATCATCCACCAAGGCAGCATGATGACATCGCCAATGCCGTGGCAGGTGTTGCGGTAACCGGCCAGCGGCCATCGGGCACCGGCTACAGCGTGCAGCCACTAATTCTCTAGAACCGTAGCCGGCGCGGCCGGTGACTAGCGAGAGGAGTACACAACCGATGACGTTTGACGAGCTGATGAAGCAACTCGCCCCGATAACCGAGAGTAAGGGCTTGAAAGAACGGGTCAAGGATCAGAAGGCAAGGTTTCAGCGCGAGCGGCAAGAGGCAAAGGGGAAAGTGGCCCGTGTGCTGAAGGATACGACGCGCACCGACAGCTACCGGCGCGAAGAACGTCAACGCATCGAGCAAGAGGCGCAACAGGTCGTAGCGGTAGCGATGAAGGAGAGCAGCATTGCGGCGGAAGTAGCGCGGCACTTGGCGACCCGCGACCAGTGGACGCCCGAGAATGTCGTCAAGCGCATCACTCGATTCACCACTGGGCCAGCGGTCGAAGAAAAGCTGACAGAACTCACCTGGCGACTGAATGCACGCGAGCTGTCACCGGCAGAGCTGAAGGACGCTTTCCAGGCAGAGCTGAGCCAGGAGCATTACGCCGTGGTCGGACTGCTGTTGCGGGAAAGTGAACGCCGACACGCGGCAGCGCCAGACGCGACGCAAACCGCGGCACGGGTTTTAGTGAAGGAGATGAAGGAAGCACTGAACGCCGACCCGAAACTGACAATCCCGACTCGCGTGTTTGAGGAACTCGCCAGCGAGAATGAGTCTCTCATGTCGGCATTCACCGCGTTGACCACCGGCGACGACCCCATGATGCGCCAGGACGCTATTCAACGATTTAGGCGCGAGGGTCTGTCGAACGATGAAATCAATCAGCGCATGGCGACAGTGAACGCACAGAGCATGGAATAGGAGCGACGAGCAGCGTCTCCGATGCAGCTCGCGCAAGCGGCACAGGCCGCGTGAAGGAGGCAGACATGAGACCAAATTGGCTGAAGATCACGGACCCCGCGGACGCACAGTACGATGCGGGCGCACCGCGCTATTGGGCACCGTGGGCCGGCAACGACGTATCAGGAATGATCGGGCCTGACGACCACAACGACCCGAGTAAATTCGGCACGATCACGGTCGACAGCGCGGCCGATGCGACGAAGTACCGCGACGGGCGCCGGTATCTGTGGACGCCGCTGTGACAAGACAAACACGAGGGACAGCCCTCACAACCGAGCGGGCACAGAGTTCGCCATAACTCACAGGATGCGCCCACCGCGCAGCGCTGCACCGACCGGGGTCGTTCGGTGCAGCGTCCCGCCAGCTGAACACGTGAAGGAGATTGCATGAGCGTACTCGCCGCGCCCTGGCATCGCATTCTACAGACACCGCTGAGTCGCAAGGTCATGCTGCTCACGTTGTGGCCGAGCAGCGGGCCACCCGTGTACGGACCTCCATTGCGGCAAGCCAACTCGCTGCTCCTGTCCACGCATACCGACGTGGTAGTCACTGACACGCTCGGTCCATTCCCACGGCTGGCCTTACCCTGGCTGCTCAACTGGCCCACCATCGATATCTCGTTTTCACCCACAGACCGCCGTGCTGCCATTGCGCAGACCTCCATCACGGTCGGTGGCGGTGCCGAGCTCGACGAGTTTCTGGGTGACCGATCCGCTCAAACGCTGCTCGGTGAGCTGGCGCTGTGGTCCGATGGCATCGATGTGGCTGACCGCATTCCGCTGATGCGCGGCCCGGTGCGCAACCCGCAGAAGGGCATCACGGGCGCCTACACGTTCGACCTGAGTGATGGGTCACCGGAGCGGACAGCGAAATTCCCGCCTGGACCGTTCAATCTGAGCGACTTTCCCGAGGCCAGCGACGCAGTGATCAGCACAGCGCAGCGGCACTATCTGTTCCATCGCGCCCCGGATCATGTGGTGGCCACCCCGATTGACGGACGACGTGACCCAACCGCGGCCCGCACCTTCTACTTGTGGGAGCCCTTTGGGCCAGAGGAACCAACGCGATTTTTCAAGGGCGGCGAAGAATTGCAACCAACGGACTGGCCTGTGGTGGACCGCGCCTTGTCGGGCTCCCTTTTCGAGTATACGCGACTGACCTTCCCGCGGCCGGTGAACCAGATCAACGCCGGCAGCGACGACACGATCACGACCATCGGTGGCGTGGGTGATACCTCGACGACTCCGATTCTCGCGCTCCTCGACCTGGGCAAGATTCCAGTAGCACCCGCGGCTCGCTCGCGCCTCGCTGCGCTGAACCTCGACTTCACGGCTGGCATGTCGGCGTTGGTCAACACGCCGACCGACGTGCTCGCGCTTGTGCAGGATCGGTTCCTGCCGCAGACACGCTTCGTCCCTGCCTGGCGCAACAATGAACTGACCGTGATCGACCCGCTGGATGAAGCGCCCACGATGTCACTGAGCCCACTGACGGGCCTGTTCGACCGGGTAGACGAGAAGGTCACGCAGACGCCGGACACGCAGGTGTTCAATGACTTCGTGATGCGCTGTGGCCGGGATCTATCGCAGTCCGATACCACAACGCTGGTGCCGCTGTTCACCTTCCACCGTACGGCGACAAGCGGCGATGCGCTGAGTCCGCTGCTGTCCCGCAGCAAGAGCCAGTTTGGGCTGCGGCCATTCAAGAATCCCAACGGCACGAGTGAAGGATTCGACGCGGGCGACCTGATCGTGACCCGTGACGCCGACAACGCGGTGATTGGCTGTCCCGGCGGTGACGTGTTGCTCGATCACCTGATCCGCCTCTATGCCTTCCCGCACAAGCTCTATTCGTTCTTCGTGGAATGGTACCTGGGCATGGCGCTGATGAGCCTCAACTGGGAAGTGCTGCTCACCTATGACCCTGAGAATCTGAGCGACAAGAAAACCCGCGTTGTGCGCTGGCGGCTGCCGGCGACAGGGCCGCTGGTGACTTTTCAGGCGGTGGATGATGAGTGAGCGATGAACGCGAAGCGCAAAGGCACCCGCAACGAGCACCGCAGCATGCGGCTCCTCGAGGCGAGCGGCTACAGCGTGACGCGGGCCGCTGCGTCGTTGGGTGCGTGGGACATCATCGGGATCTCGGCGACTGACGTGGTGCTCTGCCAAGTAAAGAGCAATGCGTGGCCGGGCTCAGCGGAGATGGAGACGCTGCGCGACTTCGCTGCGCCACCGAACGCCCGCAAGATCGTGCATCGATGGCGGGATCGGCAGCGGGTGCCGGATGTGCGGGCGGTGTGAGGTGCGGCTTTACCGCCGACGCGCTACGCGCCGCATGGACCAAAGCCCCATGGCCAGCAGCCCCACCGCAAGGAAGAGCGCATTGCGGTTGGACACGGCGGGCGCGGTGCTCACGCTGCTGCACACATCGACCTTGCAGAGCCCGCTCGCGCACTGGGTGTTGGCGGTACAGGGATCGCCGTCAGGAAGGCTGTGCGGGGATGCCGTCGCGGTTTGCGTGCTGGTTGGCGTTGGCGTTGGTGTGACTGTTGGCGTGTTGGTGATGGTAGGGGTTGGGGTGAACGCGACGCATCCAGAGAAGTCGCAGACGCCCGGTGACGAACCGACAATGCAGGGCCCGCCAAGTCGGGCGGCGCAGAAGCTCGCACCGGAAACAGAGAGACAGGTTCCGCATTGGGGATCACACGGCGGGCTGCAAACTCCTCCTCCTCCTCCGATGTTTCCCGCGTTTGCACGTGCCCCAGCCAGCAGGAGCACCACCAGCACGGCCAGCCCGATGCGCGTCATGGCGATTGGTCTACAGGAACGGGCAGCCCGAATCAAAGAGCCGCTCTGTCGAGCAACGCCGGCAGCATCACGGCGAATTGCAACGCGACGATGGACACCAACGCCGACACGAACAGCAGCGCGCGGAGAAACTCGCGGGTGTCGGCGTCGGGGTTCACTTGTGCTCCGCTTCGAGCCTACTTCCGCGGCGCCGCCTCATCACATCAAGGCCCGCGTCGAGCAACGCCACAACGACTTCGGTCTTGCTGGCACCCACACGGGTGGCGATTGCGGCGATCCCATCGGCCACGTCGGCGGGGATCTTCACGTTGAGCAGGCGACGAGCATCGTGCTGGCGGTGCTTCAGATCGGTGAGGCGGAGGGCGCTGCGGGGTGCGGTGCGCGTCGTCATTTGTGCTCACGCTCCAGTACATCGAGACCGCGGGCAATGGCCAGCTTGAGAACGCTAGTGCGGGTGACGCGCCCCACGGCCATCTTCGGATTCTTCCCTATTCGCGCAACCAGTGCGTCCGCACGATCTACAATGTCGGCTGATACTCGCAACGCGATCTGCGTTGCTGCGGCGGCTACTGCCTTGCTCATGCGCTCCCCCTCCTCACACAACCCGTCTGTCCGGAGGGTACATCGCTCGCCCTTGACTTTCAACCGCTGCTCACGCATACCATTGCATACCAATGGTGTGTTGTGGGTGTTGGGAGCGGTCGGGGTGCTTCATCGGGAACCGGTATCCCGGCCGCTCCAAGGTTCCCGAACGGTTCCCGAAGGAGCGTTAAGCATGGCGAACAAGACGAAGCAGACGGCAGCGGGGGCGGCACCGAACCCCGAAGCGGCAAGAGTCAAGTCGATCGTCGACATGGTGGCAGCGCTCGCTGACCAGGGCGTGGGGCTTGACCCGAACGCCGAGGACGAGCTGCGGTGGATTGCCGAGGACCTCCAGGTGCCATTTCTCGTGGTCTGGTTGGCGGACGCGCAGCAGAGAGGCAGCCTGTACGACCCCGATCTCGACGACATGATCGCAGGCCTCGAGTGGCTGCGAGAGCACCACGTGCCGCTGGAGCTGTTGCGCCGCGCCGAACC
The DNA here is from genome assembly GCA_041497995.1 of Binatia bacterium. Lineage (GTDB taxonomy): Bacteria > Desulfobacterota > Binatia > HRBIN30 > HRBIN30 > DATKMS01. The sequence continues at coordinate 4,888 of JBGQHM010000367.1, forward strand.
GCACGACGCCACATGGCGTGCGGATCTCGCGACCACCGACGAGGCAACCGCCAAGTCGGCAGCGGAGAAGCACGTGCACAACCTCGCAATCCACTTCATGGACCGCGCTGCCCGTGCGGCCAAGGCCACCGGGTTCGACGTCGACGCCTGGATGCGCGCTCGGCGCTCTCTGGGGGTGTTCCATGACTAAGGCCAAGCGGAACGTCACAGCGGCGCGAGCGGCGACCCGCGAAGGCATCGTGCTCACTGACGAGGAAATCGCCGAAGCGCGGCGGCGGGCGTTGGTGCACCTCATCGGCTGCATTGCGGCGGGCACCTTCGTCAACTCTCGGTGGCGGATGTTCGAGGGCGCGACGGAGATGGCAGCGAACGCACCTGGGCAGTTCGTGAAGTTTCTCGCTAACCACGACGTGAAGGACGGCGCCGACTTCGTGGCCAATGCGTGCGCGGCGTGGTGTCTGAACCCGGCACAGGTCGTAGCTGCTTTGGTGTATGTCGCGGGCGGCACCACGGTTGACCGGGTGGTGCGGCTGCAGACGGAGGAGGGGTGAAGCCATGGCATGCGTACGCAAACGACGAGGACGCTGGGTTGCGGACTTCCGCGACCAGCACGGCAAGCGGCACTGGGAAACCTACGACACCAAGAAAGAGGCAGACGATCGGCTCGCGGATCGACAGATCGAAGTCCGTGAGCACGCCTACATCGACGCGACGACGCTGCCGACGTTCGCCGCGGTGGCGGAACACTGGCTCACCATCAAGCGCGACCATCCGGCATCGACCTACAACTTCTGGCGCTCACACGTAGAGCTGCACCTTGTGCCGGCATTCGGCGATCGCCGCATTGACCGGGTGCTGGCGGCCGACATTGAGCGAGTCCGCAATGCGAAGCGGGACGGCACCGATGGTCACACCAGACTCGCCAGAGCGACGATTAACCAGCTCCTGCAGACGCTCACAGCAATCTTGGAGTATGCCGTGTCGCACAAGTACCTGCGGTCGAATCCTGGGGCCGCGGTGGAGCGCGTACGTGTGGAGCGGCGCACGGGTGTGACGGACAACGTTGAGATCGATCCGAAAGAGGTTCTGACCGCAGAGCAGGCAGGGCAGGTGATCGCTGCCGCTGCCGCCGGCCTCTATCGGACGTTCATCACGATGGGGCTGCTGACGGGCTGCCGTAGTGGTGAGCTCCTCGCGCTCGCCTGGGAACACGTCGACCTCGAGGCGGGCACCGTGAAGATCACGCGCTCACTGTCGCGGGCGCGCAGCGCCGAACGTGGCTATGGAAAATCAACGCCGGTGTTCGGTCCACCCAAGACCCCATCGTCGAACCGGACGCTCGACCTCGCGCCCGATCTGGTCCACGCGCTCAAGGTGTGGCGGCTGCAGAGCCGCTACGCGCGCGGTGAGGACCTCATCTTCACCAATTCGCTGGGCGGGCCGCTGCATCGTGCGCATCTGCACAAGGGGCTGCGCAAGGCCCTTGATGCGTGTCCGGGGCTGCCGCGGGTGGACCTCCACGGCCTGCGGCATTCGTTCGCGTCCATCCTGATTCAACGCGGGCACCCCGTCAGCCAGGTCTCGCACATCCTGGGGCACAAGAATCCGGAGCTGACGTTGAAGGTCTACACGCACTGGTTCAAGGGCGTGTCGTCAGCCTCGACGATGGCTGACTTGGCGGGCGCGATCTGCGCGCCGCGGCCGGCGAGTGGTAGCAATTTGGTAGCAATTGCCGAAACGCTCGGCGCCGCGAAGGCTAAGTAGCTGATTTGTTTGACTACGACGTCTCTTCCTGGTTGGCGATGCCAAGCTTGTCCATCTTGTACTTCAAGATGCGTCGCGTAGTGCCAAGGATTTCCGCTGCCCGCGTCTGGTTGTGCTGCGCCTGCGCCAGAG
>JBGQHM010000368.1:0-6777 GCA_041497995.1 Binatia bacterium
AGGGGCGCGAGTAGCGGGTCGGTCCTGATCAGATCGTCGCCTTCGATGAAACCGCAGGTGTTGCCGCTGTCAATGTTGTTGCCGAACGACGTGATGGTACCCGCGCAATTGTCGGTGCCTGCCACGATGGTGTTTCTGAGCGTGATGAAGCCAGCGCCGCCCGTCAGGTTGGCAAGCGTACTGCCGTACTTGGCGTGATTGTCAGCAAACGTCACGTTGGTGAGTGTCGCGGTGGCCCGGCCCCCGTCGCTGCTTAGACCCCCGCCGCTCCCACCCGTACCCTTGACCCGATTTCCCGCGAAGGTGACGTTGGTGAGCGTCACGACACCTGCGTAGTTCGCCATGCCGCCGCCGTGACCGTTCAACGTGTTCTTCGTAAAGGTGACGTTGGTCAGCGTCGCAGTGCCTCCGACGTTTGCCAAGCCACCGCCCTCGCCGAAACCGCTAATGACCGTGTTCGCCGTGAAGGTGACGTCTGTCAGTGTCGCGGTGCCCCCGTTCAGGAAGCCGCCGCCGGGGACAAAAGGCTCCTCAACGGCCTTGTTCTTGGTGAATGTTACGTTGGTGAGAACAACGGTGCCGGCGTTGTCCAGCCCGCCGCCGCCGTACACGTGGGCGCGATTCCCAGTAAACGTGACATTCGTGAGGCTGGCCGTTCCAGCGTTCCGCAGGCCGCCGGCAGAGAAGTCCCCGTGATTCCCTGCGAATATGACGTTCGAGAATGTGGCGGTGCCCGCGTTCTCACAACCGCCACCGAATTCCTTCGCCTCATTTCTGGAGAAGGTGATGTCGGTGAGTGCGACGGTGGCGCCAACGTCGATATAGAGGCCGCCGCCCCCGTGATTCTCTATCGAGTAGTCCGCGAATCCCTTCTGAATGGTCAGCTGGGACATCGTGACGCTGGCTGTGCCTGCAATAGTTGCAACCCGACTCTTGCGAGTGCCGTCCATTGCGGTGTGAGTGGCGCCCTCGCCGGTGATCGTCAGGTCATCAGTGACAGTGAGCTCACCTGCCGTGAGCTTGTATCTGCCCGCGGGGAGGATGACCGCATCGGCACCGGGCAGACTGTTCGCTTCCTCGATCGCGGCGCGCAGGGTGCACGCGCCCGCGCCGGTTGCGCAGATGCTGTCGCCCGGTGTCGCGTCTGGCGCATCGGTTCTATCGTTGACCGTGAAGCTTGCGGCGCGGCTTGGTGACGGCAGTACCCAATGAGACATGGTTGTTATGACCCCAGCCGCGACGCCGACGAGAGCTGGTGTGACGAGGTGCGCGAGGAAGAGACCGGATGCACGTGAGGGGCGCTTCATAACGAATTCCTCCTGCGCCTGTTGCGGCGCGAGTTGGGCGAGGCTGGTCGGGCCCCGATGTCCGGCTGAGCGCAGTCCCCGTGGTTGTTCCTGTCCCCTTCACGCGCTGTGGGGGTGCGGCGAGGTCACCGCAGGCCATCAAACCTCGCAAGTTGTCCGTGCGAGTGAAGAAGCGTCGCAACAGAACGAGCAGCGGCAGCAAGAGTATGGGGAGCAGGCCGCTCTGTGAGGCAGGTCGGATCGCGCAGCTGCTCGACTCGCCGCTTCCGGGCCCAGGTGTTGGTGTGGCGGTGGGCGTTGGCACCGGAAGGGTATCACCCTGATAGCGCACCAGCACCAAGCGGTTAACGTCGACGCCCACGGCGAGCAGCTTGCCGTTTGGCAGCAGGGTGATGTCGCCAAGCGTGACAAACATGTCACCGATTGGCGTGCGCACCTTACCACCAATGCCGAAAGTACTGTCTAGACTTCCGTCCGCGTTGTAGCGGACCAGCGCGAAGCTTGACCCGAAATTTGGGCTATCTTCCCCCGCCGCCGTTCCGGCGAGCACGAGCCGACCGTCGGGCTGCACGACGACTCGAGCGCCAGTATTGTCGATGTCGATTGCCGCTTCAACCGTCCCGTCATCGGCGAATGTGCGGTCCAGGCTGCCATTGGCATCGAAGCGCGCAAGGAGGAACGTGATGTTGAAGGTCCACCCGGAGACGAGCAGTTTGCCGTCGGGCTGCCGCGCAATGCCGTTTACCAGGTCGACGCCGGTCCCACCGTTTGCCACTCCATTCTTGCCGAAGGTGTCGTCCAGACTGCCGTCTTCGTTCAGCCGCACTACGACGAGGTCCCTTGCGGACCGGAAGTCGTGGCGGCCAGCAGCCACAATCTTGTGGTCGGGCTGCACCAACACGGCTTCGAAATCAAAGTCAATGTCCGACGAATCCTTGGGGGTAAGCTTCATCACTCCGTTCTCGGCGAATGTGGTGTCGAGACTGCCGTCGGGGTTGTAGCGGACCACCACTCCGATGTTGCATGAGTTGTCCGGTGCGCTGCACCCCACTACCACCAACTTGTCGTCCGCCTGTAGCGCGAGCGCACGTGCTTGACTGAATTCATCGGGCGAGGTGCGCACCACTCCGTTGGAGCCAAACGTTGGGTCAAGATGCCCATCCTGGTCGTAGCGCGTGAGCGCGAAGCCAAATGGGTAACCGCCGGCCGTCCCTGCAAGAACAAGCTTGCCGTTCGTCTGCCTTACCAGGCCGGTGGCGTAGTCGTCTTGTACGCTCAGGAAGGTCGTCGTGAGGCCCCCCACACCAAACGTTCGATCGACGCTGAGGTCGGCGTTGTACCGCACCAGCACGAAGTCCTCTTCGTTGCCTTCGGTGTCGGCGCCGCCGGCGACCACGATCTTGCCATCGGGTTGCAGCAAGACTGTCGTCACGGCTGTCCTGCGTCCGATCAACGTTCTAACGATGGCATCCACGTCCCCGGCGGCGGCCCACGCAGGAACGGGAACTGCCATCGCTACTAGGCAGACCACAGAGATTACTTGTCGTCGCGTCCTCATGTCCTTCCCCCTCTATGCGTCGGCTGCCAGTCGCCGTCTAGTCGTCAATGGTGTTAACAAGAGCTGTTATGCTTGTCAAGAAAAACTGTTCTCACTGCGTCGTACTATCGGCCTGTCGCTTCACGCGCCAAGACGTGGTTTGGTTCCGCCACACCTGGGAGTGGCCACTTGTGGCACTGACGGCTGCGCGCGACTGGAAACAGTAGTAACAGATGTTGTTTTGTTCTTGTCGTTGATGTGCTATGAGCCAGCTCGTGGCGGCCTCGCTCTCCCCGCGCAAAGGGATCAAAGACGTCTTCTACGAGACCCGTGTGCTCATGGGGCGCGAGTACTCGGTGCGTCGCTTCGCCAGGGAGGTGCTCGGCGGCCACGTGGATCCAGTGATGGTCGGCTACATCGAGAAGGGCGCGCGCTTCCCGAGTGAGGCGCTAGTGCGGCGGCTGGCGACGATTCGCAAACAGGATCCGCACGAGCTGCTAGCGCTGCTGTGGCGCGACCGGATGGTGTACGCCTTCGCCAAAGAGTTGCGCCGCGTACTGCGCGCCCCGAAAGGGCCCTCCGGTATCCAGGACGCGGAGTTGGCCGTGCGCATCAGCCAGGCCATCGCCGCGCTCCCGGACGATGGCAGTTGGATCCCGGTACCGCACTGGCGGGCGCTGTACCGGGCGCCAACTCGCCGGCGCTCGAGTGTGACCCCCCCTATCAGCGCTGCAATGGCCAAGCAGGTGGAAGACACCTTGCGCTCGCAGGAACTCGTCCAGCTGCGCGGCGCCAAGGTGCGCCGTCGCGGCCGCCACTTTGCCGCGACGGACTTGAAAGAGCGCCACGCCCTGGCCATCGAGTTCTGTACGCTGTTCTCCAAGGGCCTGCTGGATAAGCTGGCGCTTGCTGAGGGCGACACCGGCACCTATTTGCGCAACCACTATTTGCACATCGAGGCGGCCCGCTTGCCGGCCGTCCGCAAGAAACTCGAAGCGGCGTTGCGCGGGATCGCCGAGGAGTTCGCCAGCGGCGAATCACCCACGACACGCTTCCTCAACATCTTGGTAACGGCCACGCCGTTCTGATCGATGAACCGCATGTGGCTACGAGGAGGGAAGCAGGTGCCGCGAATCAGCAGTCAGTGGCTCGCCCTGTTTGCGACGCTCCTGGCGGCGTGCAACGGAAGCGGCTCGAGCGGTTTCGATCGTGTTCGGCCGTCCAGCGAGAACGCCGTCATTGAGCAAGTCATCCAAGGCCAGGAGTGCATGAAGACGGACGCCCTGCAGATCTGTTTTCTCGCGGCGACAGCCTCGCCTGCGATGCAGATGCGCGTCGAGCTGCTCTCCGACGTCGAACGGGTGGTGGCGGACTGCAGCGACTTCTCCTCGGAGCAACCGGATTGTCAGTTCCCGTTGGCCTTCCTCGCCGAGGGGTTCCCGAGCGACGCAACCTTCCTCGTCGCGGTTCGCACCACCGATCCAGTGGGGACGTGGAGCCTTGGACCTGACCGTGCCAGTCCACGCTTCTCCAACGAGCTCGAGCTGACGGCGGTTGTGCACGGCAGCTTTCTTGGAGATGACGGCGTACCGATTGATGTCGCGATTCTCGCCTTTTTGAGTGAGTCGCCACCGAGCTTGCCACCCACCGTCACTGACCTGGCTGCCAGCGGTGCGGATCTGGTTTTTGTGAACGAGTTCGTCGTCGCGGGACGCTGAGTCGAGGGGACGCGTCGGCAAATGGGTACGCGCAGTGCGCTTAGTTCGTCAGCCGTCGCCTGACGCCGCGGCGCGCCCAGACCAGTAACAACGCCGACACGCCGAGTACGTACGCCAGATCCCACAGCATGATCGGCGCGGCTTCACCTCGGAAGATCATGCGCGCCATCCGCACCGGGTGCAGGAGGGGGAGCACCTCCGCAACCCACAGCCACACGCCGCTCAGGCGCTCCTTCAGCGGGAAGAAAATGTCGGAGAACAGAAACAGCGGCGTCAGGAAGAGCGTGAAGTAGAAGCTGAACATGTCGATGTTCGGAATGCGCAGCGAGAAGGCAATGCCAACGGATGCGAACAGGAGCCCCGCCAATGGAATGATCGGGATCGCGAGCAGGGCGCGCGGCAGCGGAGCGAGCCCGAACACGCAGATGACGATGAAGAAGCAGCCGCCGTAGATGCAGGCGCGCGTCAGCGCCCACAAGATCTCGCCGGCGAGCACGTCGTCGGGCTCGATGGGTGTGGTCAGCATCGCGTCGTAGGCGCGCTCGTACGTAAGCCGCACGAAGATGTTGTAGGTGACCTCGAAGCTCGCGCCGTTCATGGCTGCGACACAGATCAGCCCGGGTGCGAGGAACGCGGCGTACGACGTGCCGCCCATCTGACTGATGTACGCCCCGACGCCGATGCCGAGCGAGAGCAGATACAGCACCGGCTCGAAGAAGTTGGGCAGGATGTTCCACATCCACGTGCGGCGGTACATCGCGGCGTTGCGCTGCCACACGGCGAGCGCGTGCGGGACGGAGACGCTCACGAGCCGTCCTCCAGCGTCGTTCCGGTCATGGCGAGGAAGACATCCTCGAGATTCGTCGGCCGCACGACGAGGTCGCAACGGTTGCCGCGCGCACGGGCGTGCGAGGCCAACGCGGTTGCGTCGTCGAGGAAAACCATCAGGCGTCCACCGGCGCGCAGGCGCTTGGTCGGCGCGGCGAAGCCGTTCAGCAACGCCGTTTCTTGCTCGGCTGTGCAGTCAAGCTCCACCGCCATCGGCGCGAGGCGCGACGTGATGAGCTCCGCCGGTGGCCCCTCTGCGATCACTGAACCGTTCGTCACGATCGCCACCCGATCGCATAGTCGGTGCGCCTCATCCATGTAGTGCGTCGTCAGCAGCACCGTGGTCCCGTTGGCCTGGAGATCGCGCACTTTCGACCAGAGTGCCAAGCGCACGGCGGGATCGAGGCCGGTGGTGGGCTCGTCGAGAATCAACAACTCCGGCCGATTCATCAACGAGAGCGCAACCGCGAGTCGCCGTTGGAAGCCTCCTGAGAGCTGACGCACGGGGACGGTGGCGTGTGAGCGCAACTCGAGGAAGTCGATCAGCTCATCGACGCGCCGCGACAGCTCGGGCTCGCGCAGCACGTGGTAACGGCCGAAGACGCGCAGGTTGTCGACCGGCGACAGCGCCTCGATGAGGACGTTCTGCTGCAGTGTCACGCCCAGCCGTGCCCGCACACTGCGGGGGTCGCGGGCGATGTCGATCCCGAACACGCGTACGGTGCCGCTGGTGGGTCGCGTGACGCCGTAGATCATGCGCAACGTTGTGGTCTTGCCAGCCCCGTTCGGTCCAAGCAGACCGAAGCACGTACCGGCCCGTACGCCGAGCGAGAGACGATCGACCGCCAGGCGCTCGCCGAAGCGCTTCGAGACGGAATCGGCTTCGATGATCATCGGCGTGTCGGCGCGTCCGGCCGCCACCACTTGCTGCTCCGCGTCTTATGAGTCTTCGGGAACCGCCTCCCACCACTGACACCACCACGTAGCGCCCACGAGGATGCGAATCTTCGGATGCCAGCAGTATGTGAGGTCCTCATCGGGGTTCAGGTAGTAGAGGCAGTTGTTGCACTGCTCATCGCCGTTGGGTTTGCCGCGCAAGATGGCGTCTTCCTGAAGATGGCGCAGCTCCAGTGAAAGCTTCTCGTCGATTTCTTTGGGTTCCGGCTTGGGAAGATCATCGGGGAGGTCGTTTGCCATGAGAAGATCACTCCTGATCGAGACAGGTGCCGCGCTGTGCGGCCGCCCATGCCAAGGTGCCGGACCGTCCAACCGCACGCTGCAAGCGTGTGCCGCACGACGGCAGGTTTCCAATAGGTTGCATAGCTCAGCGCTCTCCGTTCCGCTCGGTTCTAATAATCAGGAGTCGACGAAGGATGCCAGAGGGGCA
>JBGQHM010000369.1:0-6763 GCA_041497995.1 Binatia bacterium
TCCTCCATGATGTCCGGGTCCGCCTCGTGGATCATGCGGCGAACCTCCTCCAGGGTCTCGGCGCGCCAGCCACCCAGAGACCGGATCCGCTCGTCGATGAGATGAGTGGCCGCCATCGCGGTTGCGCGCTCCGCTTCCGCACCGGGCTTGGTCTTCGGCTCACGCTGCCTGCTCAACGGAGCGAACGGCGATCTGATCGGAATCGCGAACTGGCCGTACGTCGTCTTCGGAGAGCGTGACTACAGCCTGCGTGTTCCCAGACGCTCGCACGAACTCGACCTCAACGCCGTCCGGCTCATAGACTTCGACTACGGCCCCGAGATCGCCGCGACACAGGCCGTGCTCGGGCAAGTCCCGGTCTAGTACGACGGTATCGAGTAGCTGGTGTTTCATGTCTTCTCTCCTGGGAACGCGGTCACAAAACGTGGTGCATCCTCTCCCCAGCGAACAATCCAAGCCGTCACGGCACCCGCTGATCTACCTGAAGGTCCGCTGAGGGTACCATGGACTTCGTACTTCTGGCCATACTTCGTCCGGTCGCCGAGAGACGCTTCGCCGGCAGCCGCGAGAGTACGCAAATCCGCTTCCAACTGTTGCCAGGCGTCCGCCGAGTACCCCAGGCTCTCGAAGAACACTGCCTTGAACCGCCCTACGGGATGCTCTCGTGAGAGCAGATAGTCGCGAACCTTGGCAGGTTCGATCACCACCCTGTCTGCCGCTGGAAGCTTCACCGATCAAGTGTTGCATTTCACGCTTCCGCGGTCGAGAAGCCGAGCCGACGCCGCGGCTCAGGCGCGGCCACCAAGCTGCAGCGCCGCGCGTTCATCGAATCCCTCCATGGTGGCCGGCGCCTGCAGCCGCTTTGTTCGGGCAGTAGTGGATACGCTGCTGCATGGGGAGCCACTAGTTGCGGATGGCTTTGATTGCTCGTCGCCTGTCTCGGGCGCGTTCAGCCACACTGCGAGGTCATCGGCAGCAAGATCGTATCAACGACGAGACTGAGCGCGAGATCGACGGTCGTCGCCACGACTGCAAGCGGCAAGAGCGCGGGTTCGTCCTGCTCTTCGTGGACGGTTGCCACATCCGCTGCAACGCCCCGGTAGAAATACGGTGGAGGCTTTCTCTCGGGTAGGTCCGGCATCTAGCCTCTGGCGATCATGGACATGCAGCCCGACGTGCTGGTGACCAGGACGCACAGGACGATCGACCACGGGAGAACGAACTGGGAAGCCACTATCTTACCTCGTGATCTTGCCTACGTCATCCTACCAACCCGAACTACAATTCGCCTCCCGAATGAAATCCGCAACCCACACGGGCCTCTGCAGCGTAGCAACTTTTTGAGTTGGCCATCCATACCGTGACATGTTCACAGAAATCAGCAACTTGTCGCAGCAAACCTGCTACGCATTCTTGGGTTGGTACGCTACAGCTTCCAGAAGGTCAACACACCTTCGGGTTCAAGCGATCAGCCATCAGTCGAGCCACCAGCGGCTCAGATCCAGCTCGACAGCATCGAACGGTTTGGCGTGAACGGCATCGTTGCCCGCATACGTGCCGGCGACAGTCCAGCGTTCGCCTTCAAACTGGTACACCTCCAGCGTGCGGATGATCGGGTCGACGATCCACAAGTGCACCACCTTCTCGCGCCCGTAGATGCGCATTTTGCGTCCGCGATCGACTCGGCCCGTTGAGGCTGAGACCACTTCGCATATCCAATCGGGGGCCTGCTCGAAGAAGGCGACGTTTGGGAGGACGGGCATGCGCGTCCGGCGCCACCCGGCGATGTTCGGAACCACCACGTCGGAACCGAAATGCAGCTCTGGCTCGAACAGAATCCACCAGCCGCCCGGCGCGTCCGCGCCGCCTGGCGGACCGCTGAATCGCCCGAAGATGTGGCTGCTGATTGCTGACGCCGCGTAGGCGTGGGGAGAGCTGGGACGCGGGGTTGCGTACAACTCGCCGTCGATGATCTCGGCGACCATATGCTCGGGCACCTTGACGAGATCGTCGTATGTAGCCCGCCGCCGTGCTGTTGCCATCGGTGTACCTTTAGCACGAACGATGGCGTTGAGTCATCGAATCGTTAATCAGTGTAGCGGCATTTTCGCGATATCCAGTCTCAGATGTCGACCGTCAGCCCGTCGCTTGCCATCTCGATCTCCACTTCCTTGTGACGTGCGTGCACCTCGCGGCCGAGGTGAGTGAGGATCATCCGTCTCGTGCCGAAGCGTGAGCGATTCTCTGCGAGGCGCGGATAGTCGAGGTGCATCGACAGGCGGGTCTCGAAGTAGCAGCACTCGCAGATGAACAAGTCGGTGCCCTGCGAGTGCTCGACCAGCGCTTCGGTCCAGCCTGTGTCGCCCGAGTACAGGATGGTCCGGCCCGCGATGGCAACGCGGAGCGCGAGTGAGACGTCCTTCTCCTGGTGCGGAACGCGGAACGGGTCGACGTGAACTGCGTCGAATGATACCGGCGCGCCAGGAGCCATTTCAGTGAACTGGACCTCGAATGGCAGCGGCTCCCCGGCCCGGTCGCGATAGAGGGCGCGGAACAGCGACCAGACGCGCTCCTCGGTGCCCGGCGGTCCCGCGATGCGCAGCGGTCGCTGTCGCTTGCGCTCGAAGATGTACTCGAGAAACAGAAAGGGCAGGCCGGCGAAGTGGTCGCCGTGCAGGTGGCTGATGAGGACGAGATCGACGGCGGCAGGATCGATGCCGTGCTGCTTCATGGACGCGAGTGTGCTGCTGCCGGCGTCGAGCAGCACTGATGTGCTGCCGTCCTGCACGAGATAACCGGCTTGGTGTCGGCCGCCGGCGGAGAAGGCATCGCCGGTGCCGAGAAACGAGACGCGAACCGACATTGGCCCTCTTTCACCCAGGGCGACCGACCAATCGTCCCAGCTCGCGCACCACCACGAGGAGCGCCGCCAACGTCGCGTGCGGGGCGCTCTTGATGTCGTCGATCAGCACGCGCAACTTGGTCAGCTCTTCCTGATGCCCGTCGATGTACTCGCGCAGGCACTCGTCGACCTGACCGCCTCCCTGGCGGCAGAGCAGGACATTATGCGTGATCTGGCGCCGCGCGTAGACGAGGCCTTCATGCAAGCCTTCCGTAGCCCGCCGCTCCCACCGGCCCTCCGCGGGCAGGTTGCCGAGGCTCTGCCGTACCCAGTCGAGGTCGACGACGTCGCCGACCCGATAGTACACCTCGGCGACCGAGCTGCGGGGCAACTCGACGTTCTCGGCGATTTGGGTGATCTCGAACAACTCGGCAAGCCGGTCGAGTGGCACAATCCGCTGCGCCAGGGCACGTGGTGTACCGTCAGCGGTCAGCGCATCCATCGCGACGAGGCTGCGCTGTGCCATGGGTGGCAGCGCACTCGGCAGCGCGTTGAGGAGATCCTGCGTCGGCTCTTTCAACGTGGCGATCACGTCACCGGTGGAACCGTGTGACGGCTGTGTCTCGATGATCCACTTCGTTGCACGCTCGATCGCCGCCTGCAGGGCGAACCAACAACGCGCTTCCGCCGCTAGTGGCAAAGGCGGTTCCGCCTCACCCAACTCCGTCCAGACATCCGTAGCGCCGCTCACCGCCATTGCGACCTCCCAGGCCCGGACGACTACCGCCGCGTCGCAGCCCGTGTCGCGCGCCACCCGATTCACGAACGCCGCGCCCATGGTGTCGATGAGCTCATTCGCTGTCTCGACCGCGATGATCTCGCGCCGCAACCGGTGGCTGCGCACGAATCCGCCGAACTGCGTGTTGATGGCCTCCGGGAAGTAGGCACGCAGATGGCGCTCGAAGAACGGATCGTCGGGGAGATCCGATTCCACTAGGCAACGCTGCACGGCGAGCTTGCTGCGCGCCAGCAACACCGCCAACTCGGGGCGGGTTAGACCGAGAAACGTAGGGCGACGGTCGCGCAGGATGTCGCGGTCGGGAAGCCCTTCGAGGTGCCGGTCGAGGTGGCCCTCAGCTTCCAGTTGCAGCATCAACTCGCGGAACTCGGCGAGGTGCGCCTGGCTGCGTAACTGGTCGAGGCTGAGGATGCGCGCTTGGCGTAGGTTATGTACGAGCACGCGGCGCGTGACTTCCGGCGCCAGGTCCGTGAGGATCTGATTGCGCGCCTCGACCGAGAGATCGCCGCCGCTGACCAGGGGCGCGAGAGTGATCTTCAGATTCACCTCGTGGTCGGACATGTCGACGCCGCCCGAGTTGTCGATGGCGTCGGTGTTGATGCGGCCGCCGTGCAGCGCGTACTCGACGCGTCCGCGCTGCGTGCAGCCCAGGTTGCCGCCTTCCGCGACCACCTTCGCGTGCAGATCGGCGCCGTTGACGCGCACGGTGTCGTTGCTGCTGTCACCCACGTCGGCGTGCGTTTCGTCGCTCGACTTGACGTACGTGCCAACGCCGCCGTTCCACAGCAGGTCCGCCTCCATGCGCAGGATGGCGCGCACAACCTCTTCACCGCTTGCGCTGTCGGCTTCGATGCCGAGCATTTGCTGCGCTGGCTCGGACAGCGGAACCTTCTTCGCCTGACGCGGGAAGACGCCACCACCCTCGGTGATGATGGCGGTGTTGTAATCCATCCATGTCGACCGCGGCCGATGGAACAAGCGTTCCCGCTCGGCGAACGACCGCGCCGGATCCGGGTCGGGGTCGAGGAAGATGTGCTGGTGATTGAACGCCGCCCGCAGGCGCATGCGGCGCGACATCAGCAGGCCGTTGCCGAAGACGTCGCCGCTCATGTCGCCGATACCAATCACGGTCAGGGTGTCGCGGTTGGCATCGCGTCCCATTTCCCGGAAGTGTCGCCGCACGCACTCCCATGCGCCGCGTGCCGTGATGCCTTCCTTCTTGTGGTCGTAGCCGTGCGTGCCGCCGGAGGCGAAGGCGTCGCCCAACCAGAACCGATGTTGCACCGCGACCTCGTTGGCGATGTCGGAGAACGCCGCCGTGCCTTTGTCCGCCGCAACCACCAGATACGGGTCGGGCTCGTCGTACGCCAGCATCCCGACGGGCGCGACCAGACGCCCGTCGACGATATTGTCGGTGAGCTCGAGCAGTGCGCCGATGAAGGTCTGGTATGCCGCGATGACCTGTCCGGACGTCAGCGGTGCGCCGGCCGGGCGCTTGGGGACGAAGCCGCCTTTGGCGCCGGCGGGGATGATCACCGCGTTCTTGACCATCTGCGTGGCCATGAGGTCGAGCACCTCGGTGCGGAAGTCGTCGGGGCGATCGCTCAAGCGGATACCGCCGCGCGCAACCTTGGCGCCGCGCAAATGGATCGCCTCGACGTGCGGCGCGTGTACGTACACCTCGTACGCCGGGAGCGGTCGCGGCAGGTGCGACACGCGGGCGCACTCGATCTTGACCGAAACAGCGGGGCGCGCCGCGGTGCTGTCGGTTGCTTCATTCTGTGAACGGAAGAAGTTCGTGCGCACGGTCGCTGCGATGGCGCTGAACAGCACGCGCAGAATGCGATCGTCGACGCCGTTCTGCACCGTGTCGAGGCTTGCGATGAAACGCTGCTCGATGGCGGGCAGCGTGTCCGCGAGGCGATCGCGCGGCGCGGCGGGCCGGAGCGGATCGAGCTTCGCTTGAAAGTACTCCCACAGGAGACGCGCCGATTCCGGGGCGTTCACCAACGCGCCGATCAGCGCCTCGCGGCTCGCAGCGGCGCCGATTTGGAGGCCGTAGTTGACGTAGGTACGCAACAGGTCGACTTGCTGCCAGTGCAGACCGGCGGTGGCGATGAGCGCATTGAGACGGTCGCTCTCAGCGCGTCCCGCGTGCAGAGCCAATAAGGCCGGCCGCAGCAGCGGCGCGATCTCGTCGACGTCGAGCCTGGCGCCGGCCGTGTCCTGTACCAGGAAGGTGTGCAGGTGCACGCGGCCGAGCTGCGGGAGCGTGACGTCGAGCGGGTCCTGCGCAAAGACCTTGAGCCCGAGGTGCTCGAGCACGGGAAGAAAATCGCTGAGCACCAAGCGTTCGCCGGAGAGGTACAGCTTGATGGCTGTGTAGCGGGCCTCACTGTCGCCGAGGCCGGTGGCATCGTCGTTCGTGAGGTCGACCTGCGGGCTGCGCGTCTCCAGCAACGCTTCGAGCGCACGGATGTCGCGCAACGCCGGCGCGACGTCGGTCGCGGCTTTGTACTCGTTCGAGAACGCTGCGGTGTAGCGATCGCCCACCAGGCGTGCGTGCTCGCGCGGGAAGTGTTCGCGCAGCAGGTCGCGCAGCCGATCGTCCCAGGTGCGCAGGAGGCTCGATACCTGGGCGCAGAGGTCGTCGCTCGACACGGCCCGCGCGTTCTCGGCCGCTGCCGCGAAGTAGAAGTGCATCCGCACCTGGTCGCTCTCGTCCATGGCCAAGCGTTGTTCGAGGAGGCCTGTGGCCGAGAGGGTCTGCGCCAAGCGCGTTTCGATGCGCCGAAACAGCTCTTGTGAGAATCGCTCTTTCGGCAAGATGACGACGACGAACACACCGCGGCCAAGCGCATCGGAGCGGTGCACGAGCTTCACGGCAGTGGCGCTGCTGCCGGGGGTGCCCTCGGCGGCGCGGATCGTCTTGATGGTCGCACGCAGCTCGCTCACCGACGTGGCCAGCAGCTCGACCTTCGGCATGCTGTTGAACACCGTAACGATAGCCTTGTAGTCGTGCGCGTCCTCGGTCGCGCCCTCGGCGTCGAGGATGGCGGCGAGCTTGCGGCGCAGCAGCGGCACCGCCGTGGGCTCTTCGGCGTAGGCCTTTGACGTGAACA
>JBGQHM010000370.1:0-6746 GCA_041497995.1 Binatia bacterium
TTGCGGTGGCGCTGGGGGTCACAGTGGCAGTCGCAGTCGGGGTAGCCGTCGCCGTCTCCGTTGGGCTGGCCGTTGCGGTACTGGTGGCTGTCGAGGTCGTCGTCGCTGTCGACGTCGGGCTCGCCGTCTGAGTATTGGTCGTGGTCGGTGTGTGCGTCGGGGTCGTTGTCGCCGTCGGCGTCTCCGTCGAAGTCGGCGTATTGGTGCTCGTCGGAGTCACCGTCGACGTTGCGGTCGCCGTCGGTGTCTGCGTCACGGTGGGACTCTCGGTGGCAGTTGCCGTCGATGTCGGCGTCGGCGTCACTGTAGCCGTCTCTGTCGCCGTTGCCGTCGACGTGACCGTCGGTGTGATTGTGGCGGTTGGGGTCGCGGTGCCCGTTGGTGTGTCGGTGTGCGAAGGAGTCGCGGTCTGCGTCTCCGTCGCCGACGGCGTCGCGGTTGCCGTTGGCGTGGTCGTCGCGGTCGGGCTCGGTGTCGGAGTCGCCGTCTCGGTCGGCGTCGCCGTGTTGGTCGGCGTGTCGGTTGGTGACGGCGTATGAGACGGTGTCGGCGTCAACGTCTCCGTCGGCGTGATCGTCGCCGTCTGGGTTACCGTCGGTGTCGCTGACGGCGTGTCTGTCGCAGTCGCCGTCGAGGTTGGCGTCGCAGTCGGCGTCTCACTGGGAGTTGAGGTGCTTGTCGGCGTCACGGTTGCCGTCGGACTCGGCGTCACCGTTGGGGTGAACGACGGCGTCCGGGTGGAGGTTGGTGTGGCGGTCGGCGTGGGCGTCGTGGTGGGGGTCGATGTGGGCAGCGGCACGAAACACACTTCGACGAACACCTGCGTGGTCCGCACCTCGTTCGACGTGGCGACCTGGTGGCGCACTCCCGCTTCCAAGGCGTCGACTTCGCTCCACTGCCACACGAGAGTCGTCGCCGGGTTCGTCGCGTACGTCGTCATGCCCTCTGCATACGTCGTCGTCGTTGCCAGCGGAGTCCCATCGAAGAGAGACCCGGCGATTCGGAGCTCAGGCGTCGCGACATTCCCGCTGCCGGCCACGAGTGATCGGCTGATGACGTGCGTGCTCACCGACGTGATCGTCTCGGTCCGTGCGCCCGGGTTGTCGAAAGCGTACAGATCGATCCGCGGTCCGAGCACCGTCGTATCGGTGCTGAAGACATACGACGTGTCGCCGTCATCGATTTGCGCGCACTGCCAGTTGTCGGTGCAACCGGAGGTCAGGTTTTGCGTCTGCACCGTCGCGAGTCCGCTCGGCAGAAGGATCAGACAATTCGGTGGTGGCGTTGGGCTTGCCGCAGCGACCAATGGCAGCACGACGAACCACAGCACCACCATGCCCACAGGTAAGCGCGCGATGTTGGCGCATCGCGCCCGTCCAGCACCCGAGTGACCAAAAGCCGGTCCCATCATTCGCGCCCCTCCTCACGTCGGAATCGCGGACCTATGCAGAGTGGATCGTTAGGTACCGTCGTTCCTACTTGCCCCTGGTGATGCTGTCAATGTGGTTGCGTCGCATTGTTCAGTGGCGCTCTTGGCACGCCAGACGCCTGCAGGCACCATGGTCAAGGGAGGACAACCCGCGCCGAGATGGAAAAGCGACGATCAATTGCCAGTTATCTCATCGAGCGCCTCTGCGCCGCCGGCGTCGGCCACGTCTTCGGCGTGCCCGGCGATTACGTGCTCGGCTTTCTCCACGAGCTCGCGCAGAGTCCGCTGAAAATCATCAACACCTGCGACGAGCAGGGCGCCGGCTTCGCGGCGGACGCGTACGCCCGCCTGCGCGGCCTCGGCGTCGTCTGCGTGACGTACTGCGTTGGCGGGCTGAAGGTCGCCAACACCACGGCACAGGCCTTCGCCGAGAAGTCGCCGGTTGTCGTCATCAGCGGTGCACCGGGCACCAAGGAGCGCGTCAAGAACCCGCTCCTGCATCACCGCGTGCGCGACTTCGATACGCAGCTCAAGGTTTTCGAGCAGTTCACAGTAGCAGCCGCGGTGCTCAACGATCCGCAGACCGCGTTCCGCGAGATCGATCGCGTGCTGCATGCGGCGTCACGCTACAAGCGGCCGGTGTACATCGAGCTGCCGCGCGACATGGTGTCGGTGCACGGTCTCCCTGCACACACGCCGGCACCGATCGAGGAGGCCAGCGACCCGGATGCGCTGCGCGAGGCGCTGGCTGAATCCGCTCGGATGATCAATGCGGCGCGGCAGCCCGTCCTCATCGCCGGCGTGGAGCTGCACCGTTTCGGTCTGCAGGACGAGCTGGTCCAGCTCATCGAGGCGTTGAACATGCCCACCGCCGCCAGCATCCAGAGCAAGTCGGTGCTCTCAGAACAGCACCCTCTCTTCCTCGGCATCTACGAAGGCGCCATCGGGTATGAAGACGTCCGTTCCTATGTCGAGTCGAGCGATTGCGTCATCCTACTCGGCGCCTTCATGAGCGACATCGACCTCGGCATCGATACGGCGCGACTCGATCAGGGGCGCTCCATTTCCGTGACCAGCGAGAAGGCGTCGATCCGCTACCACAGCTACGAAGGCGTCAGGCTCGACGACTTCATGCGCGGCCTGCGGGCAGCGGGCATTCGGCGCCGCGATCCCGGTCCGATCCCCCATCCGGAACCCGCCGCACCGTTCACCGCAACAGCGGGCCAGAGGGTGACGGTGCGACGGTTGTTTCAGCGCCTCAACGCGTTCCTGGATGCCGACACCGTGGTCATCGCCGACCCGGGCGATGCGCTATTCGCCGGGGTGGATCTCTTCATCCAGAGCCGTACCGAGTTTCTGTCGCCGGCCTACTACACGTCGCTGGGCTTCGCTGTTCCCGCAAGCCTGGGCGTGCAGCTCGCCAACCCGACGCTACGAGCGCTCGTGCTGGTCGGTGACGGCGCGTTTCAAATGACGGGGATGGAGCTGTCGACCGTCGCGCGTTTCGGTTTGAACCCGATCGTCGTAGTGCTCAACAACTGCGGCTACGGCACGGAGCGCCCGATGCAGGACGGTTCCTTCAACGACGTGCAGCTCTGGCAGTTCAGCCGCATCCCGGAGCTGCTCGGCGCCGGCAAGGGATTCGATGTGCATACTGAAGATGATCTCGACGCCGCGCTGAACGCCGCCCGCGCTTACACCGACGGCTTTTCGATTCTCGACGTTCATCTCGACCCCAAGGACTGCTCGCCGGCGCTGCAGCGCATGACCGCGGCGCTTGGAAAGCGCGTCAGGTAAGATCAGCCCTGAGTGCTGAACCCAGGACTTCAGGATTTCGCGACGGAGAACCTGGCGTGCAGGGGTAGATCGCGCGACGATGCCCCGCACTCCACCACGTAGTCGATCGACTCGACAACGAATGCGCTCGTCGTGACGTCCCAGAACGCCAGGTCGCTCGCCGGAAACGCAAGCGACACGGTCTTCGTCTCCCCGGGGGCCAGCGAGACGCGCTGGAACGCCTTGAGCTCGCGCACGGGGCGATCAACGCGTGAGCCGTCGTAGCCGACGTAGAGCTGCAGGACCTCGTCGCCCTTGACCGTACCCGTGTTCTGCACGTCGACGCTGGCGCGCACCTGACCGTTCGGCGCGATGGAGCCCGCGGCGAGCTTGAGGTTGCGGAACACGAACGACGTGTAGCTGAGACCGAAGCCGAACGGGTAGCGTGGATCGAGGCCGTTCTTATCGACGTAGCGATAGCCGTGGTAGTAGTCGTACTCGACCTCGTTCTTGTCGTTCACGAAGGGCGGCAGCTGCTCGGCCGTGCGCGGCACCGTCACGTCGAGCTTGCCCGACGGGTTCACGTCGCCGAACAGTACCTCGGCGATGGCGGTGCCGCCTTCCATGCCAGGGTACCAGGCCATGAGGATCGCAGCGACGTGGTCGGCGAAGCCCTCAACGATGATCGCGCTGCTCCCCTCGAGCACGACGATCGTGCGCGGATTGCGTGCGGCGACATCGAGAATGAGCTGTTGTTGGTCGGCGGAGAGATCGAGCGTCTTGCGATCGCCGATGCCGGGTGTCGTCTGCTGGCCCTCTCCTTCGTCGGCGGCCGTCAAACCCACAACCACGACGGTAGCATCCGCGGCGCCGATCTGCTCCAGGTCGCCGGCAGTCAGTGTGTTGCGGCTCAAATTGACCACCTCGACCGTGCCGGCGTGTTTTTGGATCCCGGCAAGCGGCGTGATCGCATAGGACGATCGCGCATCGCTGCTGCCACTGTCGCCGAGGTTCACGGAGTCCGCGAGGGCACCGACGACGGCTATCCGCCGCGTCGACTGGCGCACGAGGGGCAGTGCGGCAGGATTGTTCTGCAGCAGCACGATGGCCTTGCGCTCCACCGCCAGCGCCAGCGCCGTGTGCGCCGGACTCTCGACCACCGTCGCCGGGTCGAGCGGAGGCTTACCATCGAAGATGCCGAAGCGAAACTTGGCGCGCAGTATCCGCCGTACCGCATCGTCGATCGCGTCGATCGGGACCGTGCCGCCGTTCACGGCGTCCACCAGCGGCTGTGCGTAGAAGTGTGCGAAGGGCATCTCGATGTCGAGACCGGCGACGGCGGAGGCGGCGGTGCTGCGCGTCGCGAAGATCCAGTCGGACAGCACGAAGCCGTCGAAGCCCCATTCGCCTTTCAGGATGTCGTGCAGCAGGTGGTCATTCTGACAGGAGTAGACGCCGTTCACCTTGTCATAGGCGCACATGATCGAGCCGACGCCGGCATCCACGCTGCGCTTGAAGTGCGGCAGATAGACTTCGCGCAGCGTGCGTTCGTCGACGGTGACGTTCACCCGCATGCGGGTGTCCTCGATACTGTTGAGCGCAAAATGCTTGGCGTCGGCAATGACGTGCTGCTGCACACCGCGGATGAAGCCTGCCGCCATCGCGCCCATATGCACCGGATCCTCACCGTAGGTTTCTTGCGCCCGGCCCCAGCGTGGGTGACGCAGCAGATTGACCGTCGGCGCGAGGAGCACGTTTTGACCCTTCGCCCGGGCCTCGGCGCCGATCGCCTCGCCGACCTGGGCTTCGAGGTCGGGATCGAAGGTCGCGCCGCGTGCACTGCCAACCGGGAAGGTAGTAGCCGTGCCGATGGTGATGCTCACGCCGCGCATCCCGTCGATCATGTGGAAGCCGGGGATGCCGAGCGGCTCGTCGTCTGGCGTGGCTCCCTGGTCCTTGAGGTCCGCGAGTGAGACGCCGTGCATCTGGCCGATCTTCTGCTCGAGTGTCATGCGCGACAGCAGATCCGAGACACGCGCTTCAACAGGCAGGGCGCGATTGCGATAGCTGGTGTCCGTCGGCGGTCCGGCCACTTCGCCGCCGCATCCGGCGGCGAGCATCAGCAATAGCAGCGCGACGCTGATACGAGCGCCGACTCGTCCATCAAGTCTCGACATTGGAGTGAGTTGCACGTTCTCTCGACGGCATATCCGCTGTCAACCACCGCCATGCAAATGGGTTGCAAAGAACTCGCTGACTGCACTCGCGTCGTCCGCGAAGCCGTTCTCGCCATACGGAATGCTGAGCCGCGGGATGGGTGCGGAGCGGTCATCGGGAAAGGTCGTGCTCAGCGGGAACAGACCGGGTACGGTCTCGCAGTGTACCGGGAGGTTGAACGGCGGCGGGACGCAGCGGTCGCGCCAGTCGACGTAGTAGTCCGTCACCTGCGCGGCGAGGCCGTTGGTGAGGTGGACGACGAGATTCGCGGTTGAGCTGCCGCCGGAGTGGCTGAGGATGCCGATGCGGCGCGAATCGACGCGGTCCAAGGAACGGAGATACTTCTCCATCAACAAGGCCTCGTAGACGCGCAACGCCATGAGGTTGAAGCCGCCGCTGATCAACGTGCGGCTGATCTCGTCCTCGGGACCGAAGCATCCCATGGCACGGAGCTGCGGCATGATCACCAAGTAACCTTGGGCAGCGAGCTCGGCACCGAGAAATTTCTTGGCGAAGATCGCCGGCGTGTCAAAGTGTCCGTGCAGCCCGATGATGGCCGGCACTCGTTGACTCCCCGCCGGTTCCACCTGCAGCGCTTCGAACTCCCCCACCAACGGATCGCCGAAGATGAGACGCCGTGAGGTCACGCCGGCGTCCTCCGTCTCCGTGAAGATCGTGACCTGCAACGGGCGCGCATCGAGCCCATCCAACATGAACCCGATGTTGAGCGCATCGACGATCTTCGTGCGCAGCGCTCCCTGGCTGAGCTCCATGTCCGGAGGAAGTGGTTCCGCTTCGATCGCCGCCAGCTCCGCCAACACGGTTGCTTGCGGGCGCGGGTGCGCAAACTGCGGGTGGTCGGCTACGAAGCTGCGGTACTTCGCCAGGCAGTTGCGCGCCGTGCAATCAAACGTCTGGCTGAGATCCGTGGCCACGGTCACGTTTGGAGGCGGAGGCGGCGCATCGTCTTCGGACGAGCAGGCGCTGAGCACCGCGACGCAGCAGAGACACAGCAGGGCAAGCAGTCGTCTCATGTTTTTCAGCCCTCTCTGCCAGCGCTGACGCCGCAGTTCATGGCTCCTTCCCTGATCGCAGGCCAACTTAGTTGACGGGCGCCTCGACTGTAAAGCAACGCGTTACACTGGAAGCGCCTCGACCGGCATCTGCCGCTCTTCGTGCTCCGTCAGCCTAGCTCTGGTGGCGCGGGGGGCCCGGGCCCCGGGGGGTTTAGGGCGGGAACGGGCCCAAAAACCCGGGCCCGCGGGCCCCCCCCCCCAAAACAAAACAAACACCACCCCGGGGTTGAAAAAAACCCCCCCCCCAA
>JBGQHM010000371.1:0-6721 GCA_041497995.1 Binatia bacterium
CCGCAGCTGGCGGGGCGGGCTCAGCGCCCCGTACAGGGTGTGGCGGATGAGCGCATGAACGAATTCACAGCTCTCCGGATCGCTGCCCCGCCGCAGCACCTGCGCCGCCAGCGCTTCGTCCACCGCGTCCAGGGTCGCCGCCTCGTCGAGCCCGGCGACGCGCCCCGCGATGGCGAGGCGAAAGCCGCCGGTGAACGCCGCCGCTGCGGTCAGCAGACTTTGCGCGGCGGCGGACAAGCGCTGCAGCCGCCGGCCGATGACCTGCTTGATCCCCTCCGGGATCCGCATCTCTTCGAGCGTCAGGTTCGAGGCCCACCGCCCCTCACGGCGGAAGATCTTCCCCTCCTCGACCAGGTGCAGCAGCACCTCGCGGATGAAGAACGGGTTGCCGCTGGTCTCCGCACTGATGGCGGCGACCAACGCATCCGGCACCTCCTGGTCGGCGATCGTCTCCAGCAGTTGCTCCACCTCGGCGCGCTCGAGTCCCTTCAGCTGGAGGTGCTCGTAGCGCGTCTCGCGTGGGAGCGCGCCCAGTGCGTCGCTGAGCGGATGCGAGCGATCCACTTCCACATCGCGGTACGCAGCGAGGATGAGGAGGTGATTGTGCGACGCAAAACGCGCCACGTGGCGCAGCATGGCGATGCTGCCCTTGTCTGCCCAGTGGAGGTCGTCGACGATGAGCACGACGGGCGTGCGCGCGGCCGTCGCAATCAAGAATTGACTCACGGCATCGAGCAGGCGAAACCGTTCCTCGTCCGGCTGCAGCGCCACCGCTTCTGGAATATCCGGCAAGCGCTCGCGCACCGCCGCGACCAGCCGGGCTCGGCGCACCGCCGAGCCCGAGATCCTGCCGCAGCTGTTCCGGCTCCGCGTGGCGCGTGTAGGCCGCAATCGCCTCCGCAAACGGCCCGTACGGCGGCGCCCACTCGCCCTCGTAGCACCGCCCGGCCAGCACGAGGGCGCCGCGCTCAGAGGCCGACTCGGTGAACTCCTCGGTCAAGCGTGTCTTGCCAATCCCTGGTTCGCCCGCCAGCAGCACCAGCCCGCATGGGATGCGTGAGTCCAGAGGCCTACTGATGCGTAGTCTGTTTAGCGGAAGGTTGGTCGATCGGACAACCCTACCGACAGGATGCCCACCAATGGGAGGGCGAGGCTCCCGCCGAGCCTGCCCGCTGGAGAGTGCCACGTGATAGGCAGGGCTCATCAATGAGAATCACGAAAGCGCGAAAAGCCGAAATCACGAAAGGGGAGGAGAGACGACTTTCGGGCACACCTGGGTGAAGACCGGCGTCGGCATCAGTGCGGTTCTCTCGCACTGCTAGCGCTGGCCAGATTTTTGATCGCCTCGATGATTTCTACCGGTGTTGCCGTTGGGCCGAAGGCTGCGGCGACCCCCGTCAACGAGCGCTTGTCGGTGTCGGTGATCACCGAACCACCAATGACCACGGGGATCGGCTCCGCCAATTGCTTGAGCCGCGCCGTCAGCTCGTCGAGGTAGTAGAGGTACTCCCACGAATGGCAGCTCAGGCCGATGATGTCGACGTCATCTTGGATCGCCGCTCTCACGACAGCCTCGGGCAGATTGAAGCGGCCGAGATAGATCACCTCCATGCCCGCATCGCGTAGCAGGCGTGCAATGGCCAGAGCGCCGGTTTCGTGCTGATCCAAACCCAAGATCGCGAGTAGGACGCGGATCGGTCTCATGCCGCACCGTGAAACGAACAGACGGGCGGTACGGCGCCGAACGGATCGTAGGCGACCCCGTAGGCGACGCGCAGCGCACCGGCGATCTCACCCATCGTTGTACCCGCTTCCATCGCGGCGATGATCGCCGGCATCACGTTGGCATCGGGAGCCGTGGCCGTTGCGTGCACGTTGCGCAAGGCGTGCTGCACAAGCGCCGGCTCGCGCGCTCGCTTGAACGCGGCGATGTGCTCGACGTGCTCGCGGCATGGCTCGATCTTCGTTTCGCTAACCTCCCGCAGCAACGTGTCTTGGTCTGTCGGCATCTGGAACGTGTTGACCCCGACGCGCGGCAGGGTTCCGTCCTGGATCTCGCGCGCGTTGCGTTGCATCGCCTCTTCGAAGACGCGCCGAAACCAGCCTTGATCGCAGAGTGCCGCCGCGTCTCCCTGCGCTTCGATAAGGGTGACCATCTCCCAGATGCGCTGCTCCATCTCGTTGGTCAGGCTCTCGACGTAGTACGAGCCGCCGAGCGGATCGGCGACCTTTGTGACGTTGCTTTCCAGTTGGATCACTTGCTGGGTGCGTAGGCCAACGAGATGCGCTTCGGGGCTTGGCGTGCGGTAGGCCTCGTCGAACGCGGAGATCTCCATCGCTTGCACGCCAGCCATCGCCAACGCCAGGGCCTGGACCGTGCCGCGCACGACGTTGTTTATCGGCTGTTGCGCGGTGAGCGAGCTGCCCGCGGTGTGTGCGGTGATGTTGGCTGACCACGAGCGCGGATCGCACGCGCCGAACTCTTCGCGCATCATGCGCGCGAACAATCGGCGCGTGGCGCGGATCTTCGCGACCTCCTCGAAGACGTCCATCCGGCAGTTGACGAGGATGGCGATGCGCGGCGCGAAGCTGTCGATGGCGAGTCCGCGCTCCAGCAGCTTGCGCACGAGGTGACGAATCTCGACAAAGCCCAGCGCCATTTCTTCGACCGCGTCGGGACCGCCGTCGCTGATGTAATAGGTGTCCTCGACGAAGGCGTGGAATTTGGGCATCGCCGTGGTGCAGAACTCGATCGAGTCGAGCGCCAGACGCATGCGCAGCGCGAACGGCATGTGCGTCGCGTAGCCATAGTCCTCGCAGTAGAACGGCGCCTGGATGACCGACCCGCGCAACAGGGCAGGGTCGATACCACGGGTCTGCGCCGCGCGGTACAGGCCGGCAATCGCAAAGACCGCCGGCAGGGAGTGCGACAGGGTGACGCGTTCGAGTGGGATACCGTCGTAGAGCTCGGCGTAGTCCTGCTGGCGGCACAGCGATACGCCCTGCGTGCCGACCGCGTGCCGGGCAAACGGATGATCCGGGTCGAGGCACGCCACCGTGGGAGCATCGCCGATCACATCGAGACCAAGCGCGCCTTTCTCGATGAGGTAGCGGAACTGCGCGTTCGAACGGGCAGGCGCGCCCTCGCCGGACAGCTCGCGTTGGATCCACGCGCCGCTCGGCGCTGCGCCGGCACGCCGCCCGCGGGTGTATGGGTACGCACCCGGATCCTGCAGCGTCGCGGCATAGTCGAGGCCGGCTGTGTCGTCAGGGGTGTAGAAGGGCTTCAGCGGAATCTTCGATTGACTGAGCGGCGCTGGCACGGAGGCCTCCTGTTCCGAGTCGGCCCGCGGGGAATGAATCAACGTACCGACGCTGAGACCGAAGGATGCGAACGAGCGCGACTCACCTCTTCCATGAATCCCTCTGCGCGGGCGTGTCAAGCGTTTGAGAAGCGTTCCCATCGCGCGATGCTTGCGGCTGGTAACCGGTGGCGTGCTGGCGTCGGGATTTGCCGTCGATGCAGCATTCAACATAGTCTGTCGCCATGGAGGCGATGGTGCGCCGCGTGTTGCTCGGTGTGATGCTGCTGAGCCTGCTCTGGCCGGTTACGCGCGTGCACGGTCAGCGTTTTGGTTCGTCGCCGATCACCCTGCGCATCGACAGCTTCGTCGGCTCCAAGCCCGCCGGGCTGGTGCCAGAAGCTACCTGGGTCGTACGCGTGCAGGACAACGAGTACACGCTGCAGGTGATGCGTCTGGAGGTGCTGGCAGGCAATACGGCATACTTCAACATCATCCAGGCGCTGACCCCATACTTGTATGCGTTCACCGTCTACGGTGACGCCCAAGCGCTGGCGACGCTCACACAGGCGCCGCCGGGTCAGGAAATCGCCATCATCGCGAACGCACAATTGGCCCAGTTGCCCGGCCTGCTCTTCCTCAGCTCGATGGAGCCGCTGGCCGCGCCGACGACTGTGACGTCGCCAACGCCGGGGAGTTGAGCATGAAAAGTGTGTGTGTGTTCTGTGGGTCGAGTCCCGGCGCCAACGTACAGTACGCCGCGGTGACGAAGCAGCTGGGCGGGATACTGGCGCGACGCGGGCTCAGCCTCGTCTACGGTGGGGGCAACGTCGGCCTCATGGGCGTACTGGCGGATGCGGTCATGAACGACGGTGGCCACGTCATCGGCGTGATTCCACAGTCGCTCGTCGACTTGGAGGTGGCACATACCGGTCTTCCGGATCTGCGCGTCGTCGACTCGATGCACGAACGCAAGGCGCTGATGGCCGACCTCGCCGATGGGTTCGTCGCGCTGCCCGGAGGCATCGGCACGTTGGAGGAGTTCTGCGAGATTCTCACGTGGGCACAGCTGGGTCTGCATCAGAAGCCTTGCGGGCTCATCAACTTGGCAGGCTACTTCAATCACCTGCTGGCGTTCCTCGACCACTCCGTCAGCGAGCGCTTCTTACGGTCGGAGCACCGCAGCATGGTGCTCGTCGCAGCCGATCCGGAGACGCTGCTCGATCACCTCGACGCGTACCAACCGCCACTACTGGCGAAGTGGATCGACCGCAGCAGCAGTTGACGTGACAGGTCGGGGCTCACGCCGTGAGCTGTCGCAGGATGGTCGCCGTGTCGAAGTAGACCCGTTCACACACCAGGTTCGTGCCCTCGAAAATGAAGAACGCTGCCATCCTGCACTTGAACTCCCGTCCCGTGGGTTCAATCCCCATCAACGGCCCCTTGTGGGTGCCGAGTAGCCAGAACTCGGCGATGACGGCATCGTCTGCGTGGTGGAACGCGATGAGCTCGTTGCGCTGGTCGGGGAACGCGGTTCGTGTCTCCTTGAAGTACGCCCGCACCGCGGCCTCGCCGTCGTGGATCTGGCCGGTGGGAATCAGCTCGTAGCGCGGGTGCGAGAACGTGCCGATGGTCGTGTCGAAGTCGTGCACGTTCTCGGACTCCATATGCCGGCGAACGGTCGCTTCGCGTTGTTCTCGGAGATGTTTTGGATCCTCCATGATTGCTCCTTGCAGTCACTCAGATGCTGGGTGCGTCGACGATCGCGCCGCGCTCTCGTAGCCTTGCTTGCAGCAAAGAAACGTTCAGCGCCTTCGGCGTCGCGCCTGTCTGTATTGCCATTGCGGCGGCCGTGCCTGCCGCCTCTCCAGTCGCCATACAGGGCGGAATCTCCTTGGTGGCATGATGCGTCCGATGATCCACCGAGATGCAGCGGCCGGCGACGAGGAGGTTCGAGAGCTCCTTCGGAAGCAGCGAGCGGTAGGGGATCCAGTAGAGCGCCCCGTACTTCGTCCAGTGGCCGGTGATGGCGATGGCATCGTCGATCGGCTGATCCATGTCCTCGCGCTTGAGCACGTACTCGCCCACCAGGCGGCGACTTTCGGTGACGCCGAGGTCGCGGGCGATCTCACAGATGTGAGCGTCTTTGAACTGCGGGTGCGTGCGGCGCAAGTCGTCGACGGCCTCCATGACTTTCTTGCGGCACTCGATCTCCGCCAGCGTGAGATCGGCCGGATCGGTCGCGTCGATCTTGCGGATGATGCGATCGGTAGCGCCCCATGGGAACAGCACCTGTCCTGCGTTGACAGTCCGCAGGCAACCGGCGCCGGCGTCGAACGCGGTGTCCACATCGCTGACGCCGCCCATGCGGAACCAGAGCCACGGCAGCACCTTCTCGAGCTCGAACGGCACGCCGACGGAGGCGAAGATATCGCCGTCGCCGGTAGTGTCGACGACCACGTCGGCGAGGATCGCGAAGCGGCCCGACTTGCTCTGAAACACTACGCCGCGGAGGCGGTCGCCATCGCGGATGCCCTCGCAGGCATAGCAGTGCAACAGCAGGCGCACGCGACTCTCTTCGCACATGGCATTGAGCGCGAAGCGAAACTCCTCTGGATCGTACGCCACCGAGTACCGCACGGTGTGCGGACCCGCGCCCCACACGAGCCCCCAGCGCATGTACTGCGCGACGAGCGTGTCATCGGGCGAGCCCCATTCGCCCTTCGGGGGGAAGTGCGCAGCGCCGCGTGCGGCGACCCGGTCGGTGACTTCCTGACACAGGCCGCCGACGACTTGCTGGCCACGTCCATCGTCGAGCGTCAGCAGCAGGATGATCAACCCGCCGGTTGCCAGTCCACCGAGCGCACCGGCGCGTTCGACGAGCATTGTGTCCGCGCCGTTGCGCGCTGCGGCCACGGCCGCCGCCACACCGGCCGAGCCACCGCCGACGACCAAGACCTGCGTAGTGGTGTAGACCCGGGTCTGGCGAGATGGTTCATCAATGAACTGCACGGCCACTCATCTACCGGGAAACGCGGCGCGCTGTCCACCGTGTTGGACCGCGCCTGCGCGCTTGGTTCCTGCGCCCCGAACCCGATATAGAACCATCTATGAGCGCGCGCTGCCTGATCGCCGGGGGCGGACCGGCCGGCATGATGCTCGGGCTTCTCTTGGCCCGCGCGGGTGTCCACGTACGCGTGTTCGAGAAGCATGCCGACTTCCTGCGCGACTTCCGCGGCGACACGATCCATCCGTCCACGCTCGAGGTCATGCATGAGCTGGGAATCCTCGACGCGTTTCTGGCGCTGCCGCATCAAGAAGTGACTGAGCTTGGGGCCGCCGTCGGGAGTCGCAACTTCTTGGTTGCGGACTTTGGGCACCTTCCCACGCGCTGTCGCTTCCTCGCTTTCATGCCGCAG
>JBGQHM010000372.1:0-6710 GCA_041497995.1 Binatia bacterium
ACTGCACGAGCTGCTCGGCTCCGACCCGGCGCTCGCAACCCTCTGCTCTATGATCAAGGAGCACGCGGCGGGCAACCCATTCTTCATCGAGGAGATCATACAGTCCCTCTTGGACGACGGTGTCCTCCTACGCGAAGGGGCAGCGCGCCGCACGGGCGGGCCGGGACGGCAGGCGCGCGTGCGCTTGGCGCAGCCGATTGGCGAGTTGCGCATCCCCCCGACCGTGCAATCTCTGCTGGCTGCGCGCATCGACAGTCTTCCCGAACCGGCGAAGCTCGTGCTCCACGGCGCGGCCGTGATCGGCAAGCACTTCTCGGAGCCCGTACTGCGACTGGCGCTCGAAACGGATACGTTATCCACCGACCAAACGGTCGGTGACTTAACGGATGCCCTCCGCACGTTGCAGCACGCTGACCTCATTCGTCGCGAGCCGTCCGAAGGCCACGCCGAGTATAGCTTCAAGCACCCGCTGACGCAGGAGGTTGCATACACGTCGCAACTCCAGGAGACGCGCGCCCGGAAGCACGATGCGGTCGCGCGCGCGCTCGAGGTCGTCCATGCGGATCGACTGGGTGAGTACGCGGCGCTGCTTGCCCATCACTGGGCCGCCGCCGACAAGCGCTACGAGGCGCAGCTATGGCGCAGGAGAGCCGCGCTGCACGTCACGAACATCCAAGTGCGCCGAGAGCGCGTGCGCCGCTCGTCGTGAGCCTGCGGTCATCATTGGCCGGTGGCCGGTGTCGATTCGGGTGCACTCCATTCGACCAATGGGTGAGGGCATGAAAGCTCGTTTCATCAGAGGGGGAACGGTGTGTCGGCGGGGGTAAGCCACAAGTCATAAGCGAGGTCCCAATGAAGTTCATGCTGATGATCATGACTGATGAAAAGGCCGAGGCGGCTCTGCCCGCCGGCGAGATCGACAACCTCATCGCGCAGCACACGGCCGTCAGCCGGGAGTTGCGCACCGCCGGCAAATGGGTGTGGTCGAGTCGCCTGCGCTTCAGCGATGCAGCGACCACAATCCGTGTGCAGAACGGCAAGCACGTCGTGTTCGACGGCCCGTTTGCCGAAACCAAGGAGCAGCTCGGCGGCTTCTACCTCATCGAAGCCGATTCGAAGGAAGAGGCCATCGAGTGGGCGAAGAAGCTGCCGTTGCGCGACGCCGGCGCGATCGAAGTCCGGCCGGCCCGAACGGGCGCACAGTGGCGCGGCGACCTTCGTCGCGCGCCGCACTTCATGGTGATGTTCGTCGCGAACGCGGACAAGCCATTGTCGAAGGCCGCGGTCTTTCGAGCCATCGACTCACACTACGAGCTCAGCCTCGACCTCGCGGCGCAAGGCAAGTTCGTCAGCTCGCGAGCGCTCGAACCGAGCCCCGCGGCCGCGACCGTCCGGCGGAGGAGCGGTACGCACGTCGTGAGTGACGGGCCGTTCGCGGAGACCAAGGAATTCGTCGCCGGCTATTTCGTCATTGCCAGCGACTCTCAGGAGGAAGCGATCGAGTGGGCGAAGCGACTGATGTTCGGCAGTGATGCCTGCGAGGTGCGGCCGGTGTGGGAGATGCCGCGAGTCACGTGATCGTGTGGCGTGGATCGTGGGTGCGGGGAAAACCGTTACATTCTGGTGGACGCTGACCAAAGCGTCATTCGTTGGCGGTCCACCCTCCACTCCGGTGAGGGCCCGCCACAATACCGAATCGACGACGCAGCGGTATGCCGTGTGCTCGTATAGGCCGTGTGTGTGAGCGCATGTCTGCTGTCACCTTTGCGGCCCAGATCGCGCGGCGCCTGCACCACTGTGGTCGCGACGCCGAGACGGTTGCGTTCACTCCGAATCTGGAGGACTCCCGGCGGGAACTGCGGGACAAAGCAGAGCAGCTCCTGGTCGAACGTGGTCGTGCTGGTGGTTGGATCCTCGTGGTGGTGAACGTACTGTTTTGCGTTCGAGACTTCTGGATGCGGGCGCCCTGGGCGGTTGACCTCGTGTTCGTGCGCGCGCTGCAACTCGTGTTGCTCGCGGCCGCATTCTGGATCCTCCGGCGGCCGGCGCTCCGGCGCTGGGCTCGAGTCGTGATGCTGTTTATGGTGATCACGGCCTCTGGCATCAGCGCCACCGAGGCGATCGTGCGCCATGACCTCGCGGCGGAGGCGCCAACCGTCCTCGCCCTGCTGCTCGGCGCAGCGACCCTCATGCCGTGGGGGCTCTGGCCGCAGGTAGCGGCAACTGTCGCTGGTGTATTGGCGATGCTCGTGCCGATGGCCGTCATAGATGGAAACTTCCAGGCTGCTGAGACCCACGCCGCGTTGGTGGTGGGTGCCCTGCTGACTGCCTCGTGTTATCTGGCCTACGCGCTGGAGCGCTATCGGGTGACCATCGAGCAGCGCAATCTCGACTTGCGTGGTTATCAGGACGTGGTCGAGAACGCACACGACTTGATCTTTTGCCTGTCCGCCGACGCTGGGGTGACGTACGCCAACCAGGCCTGGTGCGCCGCATTTGGATACCGCAAGGAGGAGGTCCCGCGCTTGTCGCTCGGCGATATTGTCAGTCCCGACAGCCGTGCAGAATGGCAACAGCGTTTCGCACGCCTCATGTGGGAACAGCACGTCGCTACGGTTGATGCGACGTTCCTGACGAAGGATGGCAGGGCGATCATGGTGGAAGGCACCGCAAGTTGCGTCGTCCAAGACGGGCAATCAGTCGGCGTGCGCTGTCTGCTCCGCGATGTCACCCGGCGCAAGCTGGCCGAGGCCGAGTTACAGCGGGCCACGCAGTCAGCGGAGGCCGCGAACCGAGCCAAGAGCGAGTTTCTCGCCAACATGAGTCACGAGATCCGCACGCCGATGAATGGCATTATCGGCCTGACGGAACTGACGCTGAATACCACGCTCACTGCCGAGCAGCGGGAGTATCTCGAAATGGTCAAGTCGTCGGCTGATTCATTGCTGACGCTCATAAATGACATCCTCGACTTCTCCAAAGTAGAAGCTGGTAAGCTGGAGCTGGAGGAGTCCGAGTTCTCGTTGCGCAACGGCCTCAGCGATACCATGAAGACGCTGGGGATTCGGGCGGCCGCGAAGGGACTGACGCTGGCCTGTCATATCCCGCCGGAGCTGCCGGACGTGGTGCTTGGCGACATCGCGCGGCTGCGTCAGGTGCTCGTCAACCTCGTTGGAAATGCAATCAAGTTTACCGCGCGCGGCGAGGTGGTGTTGGAAGTAGCCAGTGCGGATTGCCCTTCGCCCCTCCAGTCCGCAATTCGAAACGCGCAATCCGAAATCGTGCTCCAGTTCATGGTGCGAGACACCGGAATCGGTATCCCGGCGGACAAACTGGAGGCGATCTTCCGGCCGTTCCAACAGGCGGATGGCTCGACCACTCGGAGATATGGCGGGACAGGCCTGGGGCTCTCCATTTCGGCGCAGCTTGCGGAGCTGATGGGCGGACGCCTTTGGGCCGAGAGCGAGGTCGGTGCTGGGAGCACGTTCCACTTCACGGCACGCTGCCGCCTGCCACGACAGGTGACCGTGCATCACGTCACCGCCGCCACGCGACCGCCTGAGATCGGTGCTGCCGTCGGCTGCCAAGGCCCGGAGCGACCGCAACGTGTGCTGGTGGCGGAGGACAACCTGGTGAATCAAAAGCTCGTTGCACGACTCTTGGAGAAGCGAGGGCATAGCGTGACGGTGGCGAACGACGGCCGCGAGGTGCTGGCGGCTCTGAATGACGCGTCGTTCGATGTGGTGCTGATGGATGTGCAGATGCCCGAGCTGGACGGCTTTGAGGCCACCGCTGCGATCCGCCAGCGCGAGCGAGCCACCGGCGCCCACATTCCGATCATCGCGCTGACCGCACACGCGCTGAAGGGTGATGATCAGCGCTGCCTGCGGGCGGGCATGGACGGGTACATCTCGAAGCCGGTGGACGCCCACAAGCTCCTCCAGCTTATCGAGCAATTGACGACCTGAGCTGGCTGCGGAAGCCTAGTAGTCCGCAGCGCGATTCAACCGCCGCCACGGTGCTCCGGGAGGCGAGTCACGCTGCTTGGGTGCTGCCAACGAGGGCGCGGCGTAGCTCGACGATGAGCTGATTGCCGCCGCCAACGGTCGTCGCTGTTCCGAAGACGTAGAAATCAGGCCGTTGCAGTACGACCGCGACGCCGGTGTGGTCGAACCAATTCGAGTAGACGCCATCGACATCGCGCACTGGTCCATCCGGTGCGACATGTGCGCTGATGCCGCCGATGGATGCGAAAAATGCGGCCGCGTCTGCATCGAGCTGCGCTGCGGGATCGAGCGACGGGCTGAGCAACGTCCAGCCGCGCCCGACCACATCATCGAAGAGCCCGGTCGCTGCGTCGCGCTGTACGCGACCTTGGACGAAGAGCTGGCCGGCGTGCGGATCGCCGTCGAGCCGCACGCCGGCGCCGATCCCCAGCGGCGGCGGCGGCGTGGTCTGTTGCCCTTCCTTCACTGCGGCGACCATGACCGCGTCGCGCGCCGCTGCTTCGGCGGGATCGGGGACGCAGATGACCTTGCCCAGCGCCATGGAGAAGTTGATGAGCGCGCCGACGTGTGGAATGCGCTCGCTGGGGTACGTGTCGAGCAGCGTGTCCGGCGCTTTGCCCGCGAGCACGAGGTCGAGTTTCCAAGCCAGGTTGGCAGCGTCGCGCAATCCAGAACACATGCCTTGACCCGCGAACGGCGGCATCTGATGCGCCGCATCGCCGGCGAGCAGTAGACGCCCCTTCCGCCACGTGTCGACCCAGCGTGCCTGGAAGCGATACACCGTGTGGCGTTCGAGCGTGGCGTTCTCCGCCGTGATGCCCCACGGCGCCAGCAGGCGCCATGCGGTCGGCTCGCTGTTGAGCTCCTCGAGACTTTCACCGGGGAGGCGCATGAACTCCCAGCGTCGCCGGCCGGGTCCACCGGAGACCAGTGTTGTGGGGCGGGCCGGGTCGCAGATCTGAATGTTGAGCGGGTTCCAGACGCGCGGCTCGCGGGGAATGATGTCGACGATGAGCCAGTCGAAGAAGAAGCCGAGGTCGGTCACGGTCGCGCCCAGATGCTGGCGCACGAAGCTGTTGGAGCCGTCGCAGCCGATGACGAAGCGGGCCTGCACGTCCAGGTGGCGCCCGTCGGGCCCAGCAACCGTGAGCGCTACGGCGTCGTCGGCTGCGGTGAGGCCGACCACCTCGTGCCCACGCTGCACCTCAACGGAGCTCAGCGAGCGCGCCCGCGCGTCCAGCAGCCGCTCGATCTCGGGCTGCGCGAACATGTTGCCCTCCGGCCAACCGGACAGGCTGGCCGCCTTGCTGGCGAAGCGCAACAGCGTCTCGCCCGCCGCGTTGCGCCATTCGTAGACATTTGCGGCCTCGCTTGCCCCGACGATGTGCTCAGCTACACCGGCGGCCTGCAAGATGCGGCCGACTTCATGATCGAAGTGCACCGCGCGCGGCAGCGGGTAGGCTGCCGGTTGCTTCTCGAGGACGCCGACACGCCACCCCTTTTGCCCAAGCAGGATGGCCAGCGTCTGTCCGACGGGGCCGTAGCCGACGATGGCAGCGTCGTACCGCGTGCGCATCTAGAATCGCAGCATCTCGAACGGCGTCACTCCCTCGGGGAGCGGCGGGCGCATTGTGAGCTTCTCGACCGGTTCACCAGCCTTGTAGCGCGCCAACAGATTCTCCGCATCGAAGACAACGCCGATCGGGTTGGCGGCAAAGTCGCCACTGTGCATCCAGCGATTGGTCTCCTCGGCGGTCGGAA
The DNA here is from genome assembly GCA_041497995.1 of Binatia bacterium. Taxonomy (GTDB): domain Bacteria; phylum Desulfobacterota; class Binatia; order HRBIN30; family HRBIN30; genus DATKMS01. Next base: position 5,769 of record JBGQHM010000372.1, read on the forward strand.
AGTTGTCGACCTGCAGCTCGACGCGGTTGCCGTCGGGATCCTTGTAGTACATCGACGTGGTCGGGCCGTGGTTGATGCACCAGTACGGTTCGATGCCCTCGCTCTTGAGTCGCGCATACGTGTACAGCAGGTCGCCGAGGTCGGCGTGGGTGAACGCGACGTGGTCGGTACCGGCAGCCATCGGCGGTTGATCCTCGAGGCCAGGAATTTGGGCGATGGCGATGCGATGGTGCTCGTCGTCATAGCTGAGAAACGCGAGGATCCCGTCTGAGTGCACGACCTGGGCAGCGAGCACGGTCTGGTACCACTGCAGCATCGCCTCGAACCGAGACGTGCGGCGCACGATGTGCGCCAGCTGAACCGGCGCGATCCTCCCGCGACTCTTGGCAAGCTTGGCGTTGCGATCGTCAGCGCTCTTCATGGCGTCTCCTGTGTCGCGCGGCATCCAGTCTATGAGGAAGCCGCGATGCAACGGTTGCGAAGGCTGCCGATGCCTTCAATGTAACTGGTCATCACCTCGCCGGGCTGCAGAAACCGCGGTGGCTTGCGGGTGGCGCCGATACCAGCCGGCGTCCCGGTGAATATCACGTCGCCCGGTAGAAGCGGTAGGATTGCCGACAGCTCCGCAATCAGATGCGGCACGCTGAAGACCATGTCGGAGGTGCGGCTCTTCTGCACCGTCTCGCCGTCGATGCTGCAGCCCAGTTCGAGATCGTCGGGGTTGGCGAGCTCGTCCGGTGTGACGAGCCAAGGCCCAATGGGGCCGAATCCCGGGAAGGATTTGCCCAACGAGAACTGGCCGCCGCCAGCCCACTGCACGATGCGCTCCGATACGTCCTGCCCCACTGCAAGGCCGGCGACGTGCTTCCATGCGTCACCCTCGGCGACGCGCCGCGCCAGGAGGCCGATGACCACGACGAGCTCGACTTCCCAGTCGACGCA
>JBGQHM010000373.1:0-6708 GCA_041497995.1 Binatia bacterium
CGGCACCGGGGCGCCCGCACGAGTCGCTCTTCTGGCGCTCCGGACCGTACTGGACGATTCTGGGAGGCGACTGGAAATTGCAGGTTGCCGAGCATCCAAAGAAGAACTGGCTCTTCAATCTGAAAGACGATCCGACGGAACGCCAGAATCTCGCCGAGGCCAAGCCGGACAAGGTTGAGGAGCTGCTCGCCGCGCTCAAAACCATTGACGCGCAGCAGAAGAAGCCACTGTGGCCCTCGCTGCTCGAAGGCTCACTGGCGATCGATCATCCGCTGGATACGCCCGACCGCCCTGACGACGAGTACATCTACTGGTCGAACTGAATCAGAAAATGGAGGACCACACCGATGGCAATCTATCCCACCCCCGAACAAATCCAGACACTGCTGGCTGGCCCGGCCGACCAGCCGGTCGTGATGATCAACCTTCTCCGCTTCAAGCCCAAGGCGGATGCGCTCGATGCGGGCGTGTCGGGCGAGGAAGCCTACCGGCGCTATGCCGACGCGATGCGCCGGTTCGTCGAATCGCACGGTGGCCGCTTCGTGTGGGTGGGCCGGGTCGACTCTGTGGTCATCGGCGACAGCGATGCGCGCTTCGACATGGTCGGCCTCGTCGAGTACCCGTCGCGCCAGAAGTTCGTCGAGATCGCGCAGAGCGATCACGTGCGCGAGATCGGTGCGCATCGGACTGCCGGCCTCGAGAGTCAGTGGCTCATCGCAGCGACCACTACGCCCGACGTGTGATGCGTCGCGGCAGCGTGTCTGTTACGGTAGGCGCGCGGGAGGACCTGCGCGATGAAACTGTCGACACGCCGTCACATTGCTTTGTTGGTCGGGCTCATTGCGGGCCCCGGTTGCGCGTGGCTCTCGCACGACGTCCCAACTGATCCCGACATCACCTTCTCGGCCCACGCGGCGAGCCGCGGGCTGGTGATCGACAAGATGGAAGGTGGGCAACTGGGTGTGCTCGAGCCGTCCTCGACGCCGTACAGCGGTCCGCAGTTCGTCCTGCGTTCAGGGGACACGACGACCGCAGCGCTCTGGATTAGCGGCCCCGGCATCATCGTGCGGCCGGCAGATCCGACTGCGGCGGCCATCGGTCGCGTCGATGCCAGCTGGGACGAGCGCGCCATTCGCCTCACACTGAAGGCTGAGAGCGACGGGACGTTCTCTACCTCCGTCTTCAAACGCACCGCCGGTGGCGCAGGCCCCGCCGCACTCGGTCAGGCCGCCGACTCCCTGCTCGACTTGCGCGGTACGTATCGCGCCGACGTCGTCGATAGCAGCGGCGCGCCGGCCGGATGGCTGCGTGTGCGATTCGCGCACTCTTGGGGACCGCACCGCGTCTACGAAGGCGCGCTACCCGCCGCGCTCAACGGGCCGCTCGCCGTTGCGGCAGTGGCACGGTTGGACGCGGAGCTCACCGCGGTGTCGAACACGGCGATCAACCCGTACATCGGCAACTAAGACGATGCCGGCCTCGGCTGACCGGCGTGCCTGGCGCCTGGCTGCGGCGGTCTGCAGTATCTTGGCGGTGGCTGGGGCGACGCGTGTCGTCGCTGCAGAGCCGTCTGACCCACGGCTGCCGGGCGCTCCGGCGTTCGACGGCGACTTGCAGAAGCGGCTCCGAGACGCCTGGCGGGCGCAGCAGTCTGCACCGCGAAGCACGCATGTCGGCGCTGATGGGTCGCCGGCATACATCAACAGGTTGGTGCTCGAATCGAGCCCCTATCTGCAGCAACACGCATACAACCCGGTCAACTGGTACCCATGGGGTGAGGACGCGTTCGCCGCGGCGCGTCGTGACAACAAGCCCATCTTTCTGTCGATCGGTTACTCGACCTGTCACTGGTGCCACGTCATGGAACGCGAGTGCTTCGAGAACGAAGGTATCGCGCGGCTGCTGAACGAGCAGTTCATCGCCATCAAGGTGGACCGCGAGGAGCGGCCGGACATCGACGCGGTGTACGTCGAAGCGGTGCAGCGCATGACTGGCAGCGCCGGCTGGCCGTTAAGCGTGTTTCTCACGCCCGACCGCAAGCCCTTCTACGGCGGGACGTACTTCCCTCCCGATCGGTTCTCCAAGCTGCTCACCACACTCGCCGATGCGTGGAAGACCAAGCACGAGCAAGTGCTCGACGCCGGCGCTGCCCTCACGGCCCAGCTTCAAGCCTCGACCGCATCCGGGGTCACGGCAGACCTCAACGTGGAGACGTTGCGCAAGGCCTACGAGCAGATGGCGCGCAGCTTCGACGCCACCCACGGCGGCTTCGGCAGCGCGCCCAACGGCCGCGGGCCGAAGTTTCCGCAAGCCCACATGCTGCAGTTCCTGTTGCGCTACTGGCAGCGCAGCCGCGAGCCGCGGGCGCGGCAGATGGCCGAGGCGACGCTCGATCACATGGCACGCGGCGGCATCCACGACCAGCTCGGCGGCGGCTTCCATCGCTACTCGACCGACGCCGAGTGGAGGATGCCGCACTTCGAGAAGATGCTCTACGATCAAGCGATCAACGCCGCCGCCTACCTTGAAGCCTACCAGGCCAGCGGCAATCGAGACGACGCCGCGGGCGCGCGCGACATCTTCGCATACGTGCTACGCGATCTGACCGCACCCGGTGGAGGCTTTTATGCCGCCGAAGACGCGGACAGTGACGGTGAGGAAGGGCGCTTCTACCTCTGGTCGCGCGAGGAGCTGATCGCGACGCTCGGCAAAGAGCGCGGAGCGCTCATCGCCGATTTCTATGGAGTCAGCGAACCAACGGTCCGCACGACATTGAGGATCGCTACGCCGGTCGATGCGTTTGCGCGGCAGCATAACCTCGACCCCACGGTCTTCCAGCACACGCTCACGGCAGCGAATCAGACCCTCTTGACGGCGCGCAGCAAACGCACACGGCCGCTGCGCGACGAGAAGATCATCACGGCGTGGAACGGTCTGATGACGGCCAGCCTCGCTTACGGGAGCGCCGTCCTCGGCGATCCGCAGTACGCCGCCGCGGCGGCGCGCTCTGCCGACTTCATCCTGACGCACATGCAACGCGACGGCCGCTTGCTGCGCAGCTCTCGCAATGGACCCGCAGCGACACCCGGTTACCTCGACGACTACGCGAGCTTCGTTCTCGGCCTGAGCGAGCTCTACACTGCTACGTTCGACGTCCGCTGGCTGCGCGAAGCCGACCGGCTGAGTCGGGAGATGCTGCGTCTGTTCAGCGACCCGGCGACCGGTGGCCTGCACTACGCCGCCACCGATCACGAGCCGCTAATCGCCGCCAACGACGATGCCTACGACGGCGCGCTGCCGTCGGCGCAATCGCTGGCTGCGCTCGCCCTGCTACGCTTCGGTCGTCTGACGATGAACCAAACGTTGGAGACGCGCGGTCGCGCCGTGCTCGCAGCCAATTCGCAGAACGTCTCGCAAGCGCCGCAGGCACACACCGAAATGCTCATGGCTCTCGACTTCGCGCTCGGGCCGACGAAAGAGATCGTCGTGGCCGGCGCGCCGGACGCCGGCGCGACGCGGGCACTGCTGGCCACGGTCCGCCAGCAGTATCTTCCCCGCTCCGTGCTCGCGCTGCATCCGCCGAACGATGCAGCGATCGAGGCGCTCATACCATTCCTCAAGCAGCAGGCGATGATCGATGGGAAGCCCACTGCGTACGTATGCGAGAACTACGTCTGCAAGCTGCCAACGGCCGATCCGCAGAAGTTGGAGCAGTTGTTGGCGGCCCACTAACCCCTACGCGGGCTTTGCCCAGAAAGACTCGAGGCGCCTCAATTCGTCATTCCCGCGAAGGCGGGAATCCACTCCGCCCCGCCACCTGGATGCCCGCCTTCGCGGGCATGACGCCTGCTGACCAGCCTTCTTGGGCAAAGCCCCCTACGCGCCTCGACAACGCGTGCGCCCTGTGGCATCTGCGGAACGCGTTCGCGCGGGGGAGGATCGATGCCATACGCACGTACAGGAATTGTTTGGCTCGCACTGGTAGCCATGCTCGGCGGCTGCAGCAAGAGCCCACAGGAGCAAGCGCGCAGCAAGTTGGTGGGCGAGATGGGAGTGGTCTGGGCGCCGGGAAACTTCCTCGAAGCCGCCAAGAACGGGAAGAGCGATGTCGTCGGCTTGTTCCTGCAAGCTGGGATGGACTCGGAGACGGCCGACGATCAGGGCAAGACGGCCTTGATCCTCGCCGCCGCGGAGGGCCACACTGCGACCGTGAAAACGCTCTTGGCCAACGGTGCCGACGTCAAGAACACGGACAAGCAGGGCAAGACCGCATTGATCTCGGCCGCCGAGTGGGATCACATCCCCGCGGTGCAAGCCCTATTGGTCAACGGCGCCGACGTGAACCACCAAGCCAACGACGGCTCCACGGCACTGGCGGCCGCGAAGAACAAAGGCGACGCCGAGCTGGTCGCGCTCCTCGAAAAGGCGGGCGCCAAGTAGGCCTGCCGTACCGTCCGGTTGACCAGCGTGCGCAGCTCTGGCATGGGGCGTACGCGAGCTGTCTCCATACGAACATTGCACCAAAGAGGAGGGGTCACATGCATCTCGTCTTCGCTCTGCTTGTTGCATTGATCGTCGCCGTCTCACCCGTGGGCGCACAGTCCCCACCGGACGCCAAGACCATCATGAAACAGATGAAGGAGGCGTTCGAGCCAACCCGGCCGAGCACCCGCAAGGTCATCGTCTCGGTCAGTGACTTGGGACAGACGTTGCAGTTCGAGGGGCGCGTGGCGCGCAAGAAGTTCCCCGACGGCAAGCGACAGGCGATCGTGATGACGGCACCGCTTGACGTCAGGGGTACGGCGATGCTGATCGCCGAGCCCCAAGATCCTAGCAAGACGTCCATCCTGTGGCTCTACTCCCCGGTCATCCGCCGCGTCCGCAAGCTCATCCCGATCGATGCGTACGATCATTTCCTCGACACCGACTTCACCTACGCCGACCTCGGCTACGTACGGCTGCACGACCGCTACAAGTACGGGGGCGAAGCGAACGTGAACGGCATCAAGGCCTACAAGGTCGATGAGAAGGTCCCGCAGGAGGAATGGTACTACTCGCGCGTGGTCACCTACGTCGCAGAGGGCAACAAGCTGCCACTCAAACGGGAGTACTACGACCCTGCCGGCGCGCTCTGGAAGAGCGAGGTGTTCGACAACATCATCGACATCGACGGCTCGCCCACCGTGCTGCACGCAAAGATGACGGACGTACAAGCACAGACGAGCACGGACTTGGTCGTCAGCGAAGTGCGATACGATGTCGATGTACCCGACTCGATCTTCGATCCGATGAAGCTGGGTCAGCTGGCCGACCATCCTTTGTGGCAGCCGGTCGCTGCCCCAGCAGCGCAGTAGCGTGTAGCAACGCGAGGCAGGCTGAGCTTGCTTGCCGATCAATGAGTACGAACGGCGCGTGGCGCACGGCGATCGTCACGGGTGCGGCGAGCGGCATAGGCCGCTGCTTCGCCGAGACACTGGCCGCACAAGGAACGGTCGTCGGCCTACTCGACGTCGCTGTCGACGGTCTGCAGTCGACCGCAGAGGCACTGCGTGCTGCCGGACGTCGCGTCGAGTCGAGCGTGGGCGACGTGAGCGACTCGACGAGGCTGTCCGCTGCCGTCGACACGTTGGTATCCACCCTCGGCGGCCTCGATCTGGTGATTCATTGTGCCGCCATCTTAGGACCGGGGCATTTTGCCGAGCAGCCCGCGGACGCATTTGAGCGGGTCATCCGCATCAACCTGATCGGCACCGCCAACATCGTGCGAGCAACCCTTCCGGCCCTGCGGACGTCACGCGGTGCAATCGCGTGCCTGGCGTCGACGGCGGCCGTGCATGGCTGGCCGGCGCTCGGCGCCTATTCGGCCGCCAAGTTCGGCGTCGCCGGATTCTGCGACGCCATCCGCGGCGAGCTGGCGCGTGACGGCGTGACACTAACCACCATCTTCCCACTGTTGATTGATACGCCGCTACTGAGCGGCGACATTCCGCCGATTCTCAAGCAAGGCAAACGCTTGCCGCCGGCAACGGTCGTACAGAAGACGCTCGCGGGCGTGGCCCGCCGGCGAGCCCGCGTCTTCATCCCCGGCACGGTGCGGTTGGTAGCGGCACTACACGGAATCGTGCCGTCACTGTTGGATTGGTACGGGCGGCAGGTGGGGTTTGCACCGCGGGCGCCGACCCGATGAAACTGCTCCTCGTCTCGGATTTGCATTACGCGATCAAGCAATTCGACTGGCTGCACCGCGTCGCCGACCGTTTCGATCTCGTCGTCATTGCCGGCGACCATCTGGACACGTCGGCCGTCGTCGACGTAGACGTGCAGATTGTCGTCATCCTGAAGTACTTGCGGCGCTTGCAGGCCAAGACGCGGCTGCTGGTCAGCTCAGGGAATCATGACCTCAACGGCCGCGATGCTACGGGCGAGCGTTCCGCGTGCTGGCTATCCGAGGCGTGCGGCTCGGGGTTCCTCGTCGATGGTGAGCGCGTGACCATCGACGACACGCTCATCACGGTGTGCCCGTGGTGGGATGGGCCGCGCGGCCGCGATGCCGTCGGCGAACAACTCGCGCGAGACGCCGCCGGTCGAGGCGCGCACTGGATCTGGGTTTACCACGCGCCGCCGGATCAGTCGCCGGTGAGCTGGGCGGGGACACGGCACTACGGCGACGCCGAGGTCGTGCAGTGGATTCACCAGTACGAGCCGGAC
>JBGQHM010000374.1:0-6705 GCA_041497995.1 Binatia bacterium
CGAAGTCGTGAATACTGCCAATCCCGCGGCGGAGTTAGCGGTCCAAGCGGTGGCGCTGCCCCAAACGATCACCGGCCCGACCTTGGACCAAATGACGTCGACCGAGCAACTCGCTGACACGATCGCTGGCATCAATACCACGGTATCGTCGAGCACAAGCTTCGGGCCCGCGACCATCCTCGTCGGGGATGACCAGAGCCAGACGTTCTTCGTGCCGGCGGGAACCGAGAACATCAACACCAACACCCATACTGAGACGTTCGTGAACAAGAACTTCCAGCAAACCATCGACTCGACTTGGGAGGTATTCGGGCTGCTGCCGGGGGTGAACAACGCGCCCGCGTTGTCGCTGATCGGGCTGATCGGGACCGGGGCAGGGCTGCTGGGGCTCGCGTTGTGGCGTCTCAGACGCCCGCGCGCTGCCGGGTCGTCTCGGAACTGACGTAGACCGACGCCGCTCACTGGGTGGCACGCTCAGCGCTCTGGTGGCGCGGGCCTCCGTGCCCGCGCGTGTTGTTCCGATTCCTGAAGGCCACGCGGGCACGGAGGCCCGCGCTACCCGAGCACTGCAATCTCTGAGCTGTTGCGCGCCGCCCGCCCTGGAAGCCCGCGCGCCGCGGCGATGGCAACACCGGCGGCTAACATGGTGGCGGCGTTGACGAGCGCGATGCCGCTGCGCGGTGAGCGCCCCGCTGTTGTGGTCAGTGCGACGGCCGCGCCGCCAAGGCCAGTCCCGAGTGCCGTGCCTAAGACAGCAACGAGTTGCATTGCTGCCGAGGCAGCACCTTCATCCCCAGCCGGCGCGACGTCGAGAATGACCAGCGTGAGGGTGGTGTAGGCCAGCCCGATCCCGAGCCCTGCGATTCCCCAAGTCGGGATCGCAATCAGAGCCGGGACTCCCGGTAGATCCAAGGTGGCGATGCCGCCGATGCCGCAGAGGGTGAGGAACAACCCGACGCTGACGACTGCACGGCGGCTGCGGTGCTGCACCAGCCGCTCTTGGATCCATGCACCGGAGGTCCAGCTCAACGTCGCCGCCGTCAGCGCGATACCCGCCATCGTCGTGGATTGGCCGTGCAGCGCAGTGAGCGTTAGCGGCAGGAACGCTTCCGCCCCAAAGAATGCGAAGTTGAGCAACCCCAGGGTCGCGATGGCCGCAGGAAGTCCCGGCCGCGCGCGCAACGTGCCCCGTGGGACCAAATGCCGGAGCGCCGGGACGGCTAGCGTCGCACCCAGACCGATGAGCGCAGCGGCGAGCGGGATCGACTTGAGCGTGACACCGAACAGAGCGGCTCCGGTTCCCAGCGCCAAGCGCAGCGCAGCCAGCGTTGGCGCCTTCTTGTCCGCAAGCGGTGCGGTGCGTGCGAGGCGATGCAGCGCGGGAACGGTCAGGCTCGCCGCCGCCGCCGTATACGGCGCGAGGCCGAGAAACACCCAGCGCCAACCGACGTGGTCGGCGACCGACCCCGCGACTGCGGGACCGATGAGCCCGGGCACCACCCACGCGCTGGCGAGCATCGCCAGCATGCGCGGGCGCGCCTCGGGACCATACGCGCGTGCCACCGCCACGTAGGCGACGGAAGAAATGGAGCCCGCACCGAACCCCTGTGCGACGCGGCTGACAACGACGATCGGCATCGAGGCAGCGCAGCCGGCACCGAGAAGCCCGACGGCGAACAATGCACTGCCGGCGACGTAGGGGCGTGCTACACCCACGCGGTCCGCGGCCGACCCGCCCACACTGATACCGACGAGGTTGGCCAGCATGAAGCCACTGAAGACCCACCCGTAGAGATCCAGGCCGCCGATGTCTGCGACGGCAGCAGGAAGGATGGTCGCCACGGCGAGCGCTTCGAAGGCGCCCATCGAGACAGTGAGAACGAGCCCAATCGTCAGGCTGCGTCGGCCACGGTCCCACACACCGCCGGCCGCGGGCGCATCCGCATGGTCACGCATCGCGTGCTGATACCACGGTTCGCCTGCAAAGACCTGCATCGCCGCACTGAAGGCATTTTCACTCGGGTGGTTGCATTTCCCTCTCAGGTTGCAGAAAGAACACAAGAGAACACCGTGGATAGCGTAGAGCTCCGATCATGAGTGAAGCCGACAGGCATACCGGTGGAGCGGCGAGCGCGCTGGCGCACGTGACCGCATGACCCAACGCCAGGCCATCCCGACGTGGTTCATCCTAGGGGCGGCGATCGCTCTCTTCGCCAACGGATTGGCGGTCTTCACGTCGACCCTGACAGCCACCATGATGGGCGGCGTGAGCGAGTTCGCGCGCAGCGTGCGCGCGCACGACCGGGTCCTGGCGTTCTACTTCAATTTGGTCGCGTTCCCGGTGCCGACGGCGATTGTTATCGCCTACCTGTGGCCGATCATCATCTACTTCCGATGCACGACGGCCGAAGCGCCTTCTCTGCAGGTGCAGCGCCGCGTCATCAGTGCGCCATTGTTCCTTGCGGCCATGGGGCTCATTGCCTGGCTCTTGGGCTGCCTCTTCTTCCCGCTGGCCACGGTCTATCAGTTCGGTCACTGGTCGCCGGAGCTGATGTCGCAGCAGGTGCTGTCGCCGCTGGTCAGCGGCTTTCTCGCCGCAACGATATCCTACTTGCTCGTCGACTGGCTCTTTCGGCGCCGTGTCATCCCGCACGTCTTTCCGTCGGGTCACATCGCCGAGGTGCCGGGTGCCATCGCGCTCGGCGTGCGCGCGCGTCTGCTGGTGTTCCTCCTGGCGGTGGCGTTCACCCCGCTGTTCACTGTCCTCGGCCTCGTCCGCGCCGCGGCCGTGCGTGTACAAGCCGGCTACTCAGTGGATACGGTCGTCCCGGTTCTGACGCGCGCCAGCGAGATTACTTTCTTGGTCTACGTCGGCCTGGGTATCGCGTTGACGTTGGTGCTGGCGCGGACGCTGACGAAGCCAGTCGGCGATGTGGTGACGGCGCTGCGTCGCGTGCAGGCTGGCGACTTGGGCGCGCGCGTCCAAGTGACATCCAGCGACGAAGTCGGCGTCCTCGAAGACGGTGTCAACACCATGGTGGCGGCGCTCCGTGAGAAGGAGCACATCCTGCAGACCTTCGGCCGCATCGTCGAGCCGTCGGTACGCGACCGACTGCTGTCGGGTGAGTTGCGGCTCGGTGGCGAGCTGCGTACCGCCTCCGTCCTATTCTGCGATCTGCGTGGCTTCACGGCGCTGGCCGAGCACGCGGCGCCGACCGACGTGGTGGCGACGTTGAACGACTTCTTCACCGTGATGACCGGCTGGGTGCGCGAGTGCGGCGGATTCGTCGACAAGTTCATCGGCGACGCCGTGCTCGTCGTCTTCGGATTGTTCGAAAGCGATACGCACGCCGCGCAGACGGAAGGCGCAGCGGCAGCAATGCGCTGCGGTGTCGGTATGCGAGCGCAGCTCGTGGAGCTCAACACTCGGCGCGTGGCAGCCGGCCAACCACCGCTGGTCGTGGCGGTCAGCATCCATACCGGCGAGGTGCTGGCCGGGCGCATCGGCGCCAAGGACCGTCACGAGTACACCGTGATCGGCGACACGGTGAACGTTGCCGCCCGTCTGCAGCAGTTCGCCAAGGAGCTCGGTCAGAACCTGCTCGTCTCCGAGACCACGTACGAGCTGGCGCGCGCCCGCGGTATGGCGGCGCCAGTGACGATGCAAGACTCCGTCAGTCTGCGCGGCCGCAGCGAGCCGGTGCGCGTCTTCGGCTTCGCCTGACACCGTTCCGCGGATAAAAACCGATGAACGCTGAATCCGAATCCAAAATGTGGCGCAGGCTCTGGTGGCGCGGGCCTCCGTGCCCGCGCGTCTTTCGGGGAACAGGAGTTGTCCTCGCGGGCACGGAGGTCCGCGTCACCAAAGCAAGCCGGCGGTGTCATCAGGTCCGCGTGGGTTGACGCGATGCAGTTCGACTTCGTCAAGTCGCACGGCCTGGGCAACGACTACCTCGTCGTCGACGCGCGCACGCTCGGCGTCGAGCTGACGCCGGCGCGCATCCGGCAGATTTGCGACCGGCACACGGGTGTCGGCTCGGATGGCATCCTCGCCGTGGTCGACACCACAGCTGCGGACTTCGGCGTGCGCATCTTCAACCCCGACGGGTCGGAAGCCGAGAAGAGCGGCAATGGCCTGCGCATCTTCGCCAAGTTCCTCTACGACCACGGCTACACGCAGCGCACCGAGTTCACGGTGCACACGCGCGGCGGCATCGTGCGCGCTCGGTTGCTCCTCACGAGCGGGCGCGTCACCGGCGTGCGCGTGGACATGGGCAGTGCCGTCATCGATCGTTCGTTGACGACGCTGACTGTCGCAGGCGAAACGCTGGGCGTTGTATCGCTCTCGATCGGCAACCCGCACTGTGTGGTCATTGCCGACACGCTGTCGCTGACGAACCTGCTGCGCCTCGGGCCGCTCATTGAATGTCACCCCGCTTTCCCCAACCGCACCAACGTTCAATTTGTGCAGGTGGTGTCACGCAGAGCCGTCCGTGCGCTGGTGTGGGAACGCGGTGCCGGGCACACGCTGGCCTCCGGTTCGTCGTCGTGTGCCGTGGCGGCCGCGTGCTACGACAAGGGCCTCGTCGACAGCCATGTCATCGTACACCTTGAAGGCGGCGACCTATCGATTGAGGTGGATCAGGACCTCAAGCTGGTCATGACCGGGCTGGTCGAGGAGATCTGCGTGGGAACGTTCAGTAGCGAGCTCAGGGACCGGCTGCGGCGACTGGCGTGACCGCGGCCGAGCGCTTTGTTGGTGGTAGGCCTCAAGAGAAGAATGCCGCCAGCTCGTCCGCCGCCTGCGCTGCGTCGTGGCGGCCGAGCTCGATGAGATGATCGGCGTAGCAGCGGTCGAAGAACAGGTACGACAGCAGATCGGCTTCGCCGAGCGCGCCGTGGCCGGCGAAGCGCACGACGTTGCGGCTCAACCACTCACGCACACCGTGGCTGCGTGACTGGTGGCGCAGGCAGTCTGCGGCGATCACACCGAGGTCCTTCGACGGGCGTAGCATGCAGTCGCGGATGATGCGATACGGCTTCTTGCGTAGCGCGATGATTGGTTCGTTGATGCGCTCGAGGAAATCGGGGCCGTAGGCTTGCACGCCGGCCTCTAGGATGGCGTTGAACAGTCGCAAGCGGTCGACGTCGTACTCCACCCGATCGAGTAGCAGCGCGTTCAACGCCTTGCCGAAGAGATACGTCGGTTGCATCACGTTGGCTTCGCGGCGGCGGGCGATGCGGTCCTCCTCCTCGGCCGGGCGCGGATAGCGTAAACCGATGACCAGCACGCGCTCCGCACCGAGGCGCAATGCCGGCGACAGCGGCGTGTTCAGCCGCAACCCGCCGTCGCAGTAGTACGTGCGCTCAATGCGGATCGCCGGGAAGATCAGCGGGATCGCCGCCGATGCCAACGCATGCGCCGGACCAATCTCCGCGGCGCGCGGGATGACGAACCGATCGCCGACCCAGCCCGGAGCTTCTTCGCCCCGCTTGTCGACAAAGACCACCGACCGGCCGGTGGCAATCTCCGTCGCCGCGATCGCCAACGCGTGCAGCGAACCGTCGGCCAGATTGCGGCGCAGGTTTGCCCACGGGATGTTCTGCAGGACGATTGATTCCAACCACCCGGTGTCGAACAGCCCGGGCAAGCGCTCGGGAACCGGGCCCATGGATGGCAGGGCGGCGCGCAAACCGCCGAAGCCCAGGAGCTGCCACGGAACGCGAAACAGATCGACCGCACCAACCGCGAAGACGTGGTCGAGCGACAGCGAACGCCAAATGTCCAGCAAGCGTTGCCCCGCACCCGGCTCCTGCTGCGCCGCGGCCACGTAGCACGCGTGGACCGCGCCGACGCTGGTGCCGGTGACGATCTCGAAGCGGACCGGCCGGCCGAGCCGAGCGGGAAGGTCCTCGAACAAGTACGACAGCACCCCCGCCTCGTAGGCGCCGCGCGCCCCACCGCCGGAGAGCACCAGGGCAATGGGGCCGGCCGCGTTGGTGTGGTGCTCACCGTGAGGGGTTTGCGGCGCCTCTGGTTGCATCGTCCGTGCACGATACCGGGACCCGCGCGGGTGCCGCAACTGCAGCAGGCAGTTCGCGCACTATGTGATTCTCAAACGAGAGAGCACCGTGTTAGTGTCGGGGTCTGATGTGGGTTGTCCGCATCGCTTGCCTTGTAGCCGGACTGGTGGTTGCGTGCGCCGCGCGTGGCGGTGCGGACGTGTGCGCATACGTCGCCAACAGCGGTTCCAATTCCGTCTCGGTTATCGACGCGGCCACCAACACCGTGCGCACCGCGATCGCCGTCGGAGAGATGCCGCGCGCCATTGTGCTCACGCATGACGCGACGCAGGCGTACGTCGCCAATGGCCACTCACGGACGCTATCGGTGATCGACACGGCAACCAACACGGTCCGCGCGACGTTTCCGGCCGGCCGGGATCCACGCGACGTCGCGCTCTCACCGGACGATGCGCGCATCTACGTCAGCAACGGCAGCTCCGACGCGGTCGCCGTCATTGATAGCGCTACACAGACATTCATCGGCTCCGACATCGGCGTCGGCAACGGTCCGCGCGGGCTCGCACTGACGCCCGACGGTGGCCGCGTCTACGTTACGAGTGTGGTCGATGACCAGGTCGCGGTGATCGACACCGCTTCGAACACCAACTTCGACGCGATCACCGTCGGTGCCGGCCCGAC
>JBGQHM010000375.1:0-6675 GCA_041497995.1 Binatia bacterium
CGCGATCAGCTTGAACGACTGGATCAACACGTGGCCGCTGGCGCCGGCGGCGCGCAAGTGGGTCTCCGGTTCGTTCGCAGACAGAGACGTGCGTAAGTGGACCTGGCAGTGCCTCTCGCTGTCGGCGTTTGTGCTCCTCAATATGATCGGCGTGCCGCTCTTGGGGGCCACCATTGCCACCCTCTTCCGCGCGCAAGCATTTCGTGAGTGGCTCTGGTTCACGTTCCTGACGCTCTGGTTGGTGGTGGCGTCGACCGTGGGGGCCATGCTGGTAACGATGGGGTACGACTCCTACTCCGTGGGCGGGCAGCTGCTCTTACACACCCGTTGGTATGTGTTTCCGTTCGCGGCCACGGCCATCTGGGCGCTGTACAGCGCTGCACAGCGGCGCGTGAAGTGGCCCGAGCGCATTTGGGTCGGCATTGGCGTTGTGGTTGCGGGGGTGTGTGTCGGCATGCAGTTGAGGACGCCGACGGGCGGTGTGCAGTGGGTGAGTATGGCAGAGAAGTTGCAATTCGAGACCGACGAATGGCGTGCGCTGCAGGAGTTGCGCGAGCATACCGCCGTCGATGCCGTCATCCTCTCGAACCGCTACGCGGCGCGGCATACGTGCGTGTTCAGCGGATTGGCGGGCCGCGCCGCGTACGTGGAAGGTGGCGACAATGTCGTCGCCCAACAGGCGTTGCGGGTGAATCCCGTGGACGACCGCCAACGACGCGTGGTGCGGCTGTGGGAAGCAACGGATCCGCGCCAATTCTGCACGCTGTTGTCCACGACGGGTGCGACGCACCTCGTGGAATTTGCCGATAGCCCGCTGCAGGTGCACGGCCCACCGTGCTTGCGCCGGCTGTGGGACAGTCCGCGCCAGCGGGTAACGATTTGGGAGACCCGGCCGAAGTGAGCGACTACTGGACCGTGTCCGCGGGCTGGCTGATCGTGATCGCCGACTGACCCTCCGTCCTTCTCGGCGGCGGGTTGAACACGGACTTGATCAGGAAGTGCGGGCGTTGCTTCACCTCTTCGAAGATGCGCGCCAGATAGTCGCCAATCACTGCGAGGCACAGCAACTGAATGCCGCCGAGGAAGAGCACCGCGATGAACAGCGTCATGAAGCCGCTCGGGGCGTCGCGCTCGACGAGATAGATGACGAGGTAGATGCCGATCACCAGCGCCGCGAACGCTGTCACGCCAAGCGCTAGGTAGGAGATCAGCTCGAGTGGTACGAACGAGAAGGAGAAGATACCTTTGCGTGCCCAGGCGATGTTCTTGCGCAGGTTGTTGGTGGTGACACCGAACATGCGCTCGGGGCGTACGTACGGAACGCCGGTCTGTTTGTAGCCCACCCAGGCGCGCATGCCACGCAAGAAACGGTCGCGCTCCGACATGGTGTTGAGGGCGTCGATGACCTTGCGGTCCATCAGTGAGAAATCGCCGGCGTCGCGGGGGATGTCGACGTAGCTCAGCGCATGAAAGACGCGATAGAAGAGCTTGTACGCGACCTGCAGGAATCGCGTAGCCTCGCGTTTCACGCGGACGCCGTACACGACCTCGTAGCCTTGCTGCCACTTCTCGAAGAACTGCGGAATCAACTCGGGTGGGTCTTGCAGGTCGCCGTCCATCAACACCGCCATGTCACCTGTGCAGAGCCGCATGCCGCTGGTGAACGCCGCCTGCGAGCCGAAGTTACGGGTGTGCGTGATTGCCACGAGCTGCGGATCCTTGGCGGCCAGGTCGCGCAAAATCTCCTCCGAGTCATCGGGGCTGCCGTCGTTGACGAAGATCAGCTCCGGCACCAGCGGCAGGGCCCCGAGTGCCTTCTTCAGCCGCTCGTACATGTACGGGATCGCTTGCCCGTCCTTGTAGCATGCGACGATGACGGAGAGTGTGGGAAGCCTGTCGGCGGCGATGTCGTTCACGATTGTGCTAGCGGCGGAGCAGGGCGGCGAGTGCGTCGCCGATCTGGGGAGCGGTCAGACCTTGTGCGTGGCGATGGAACTCTTGGTCGCCACAGGTGTGGGAGAACTGGTCGCCGGCACCGAAGCGCCGGAACGTGGTCGGTGCATCGAGCTCAGCGATGTGCTCGGCGACGGCGCTGCCGAAGCCGCCGAGCCGGCTGTGCTCTTCCAGGGTTGCGACAAGGCGCGTCTCGCGCACAGCTGCGTCGATGGTCGCCGTGTCGAGCGGCTTCACGGTGGGCATGCTGACGACGCGGCAGGTGATCGAATGCGCCGCGAGCAAATCGGCGACCTTCACAGCGGTGGCCAGCATGTTGCCGGTCGATAGGAGGGCGATGTCGCGGCCGTCACGCAGCGTGAGGCTTTGGCCGATTTCAAAGGACACGGGTCCGGGGTGTACTGCCGGTTCGCCGGCGCGCCCGAGCCGCAAGTAAGCCGGCCCGCGGTGCTTGGCGAGCGCGTGTACGGCGGCGATGGTTTCGGCCGGATCGCCCGGGCACACGACGGTCAGGTTGGGCACCACACGCATCACGGCGATGTCTTCGAGCGCGTGATGCGTCGGTCCGTTCGGCCCGTAGCTGTAGCCGCCGCCGACACCGACGACCGTCACGCCGGTTTCGTGGTAGCAGATGTCGTTGCGGATTTGCTCGTAACAGCGCAGCGTGGCGAACGGCACGATAGAGTAGATGAACGGCTTCTTTCCTTCGAGCGCCAGCCCGGCGGCGACGCTGGCCATCGTGGCTTCGGCGACGCCGACGTTCATGAAGCGGCCGGGGTAGCGGCGGGCAAAATCGTCGAACAGTTTGAAGCCGAGGTCGCCGGTCAGGAAAACGATCCGCTCATCGACGGCGGCCGCGTCGGTGAGGGCGCGGATGAAGGCGTTGCGCATGCGCTGCCTCAGCCCGCCAACTCGCGCAGGGCGCGCGCCAGGTCGTCGTCATTTGGTGGCCGGTAGTGCCATTCCAAGTCGTCTTCCATGAACGACACGCCCTTGCCCTTGACGGTGTGGGCGACGATGGCGCTCGGGTGCCCTGTCGCCAGCGGCACGTCGTCGAGAACGCGGACGATCGCGTCCATGTCGTGACCGTCGATCTCGCGCGTGCTCCACCCGAAGGCGCGCCATTTGTCCGCCAGCGGAGCGAGGCCGGTGACCTCGTTCGAGCGACCCATGGCCTGCAGCTTGTTGTAATCGACGATGGCGATGAGGTTGTCGAGCTTGCGGCCGGTGGCGAACATGGCGGCCTCCCAGACGCTGCCCTCGTTGCACTCGCCGTCGCTCAGCAGCACGAAGACACGTCCCGGCCGTCCGTCGAGCTGGCGCGCCAGCGCCGTACCGGTGGCGACCGCAAGACCGTGGCCCAACGAGCCCGTGGCGATCTCGATGCCCGGCACGCCCTGGGGGCAGGGATGCTCGGCAAGCTTGCCGCCGTTCTGGGCGTAGGTCGCGAGCAGGGCGTGTGGGAAGTAGCCGCGTTCCGCCAGCGTTGCGTAGTAGGACATGCAGCCATGGCCCTTGCTCATGACGAAGCGGTCTTGGTTGTCTGCCGGCGCCGCTTGCGGGTCGATGTGCATAGCGTGGAAGTACAGACCCACGAGCAGGTCGGCGCAGGACAGGGCGGAACCGACGTGCGGTGTCTTGCCGTCGTGTGCCATGCGCACCGTCGCCATACGGACGGCCCGGGCACGGGCTTGGAGGTCGGCCACGATCGGGGCTGGCGAGCGGGTCGCGGCGTCACGCATTGGGCTGCGCCTTGGTGGCGACGATGCCGAGATTGCCCGCGCTCAGCGTGATCGGAATCTTGCCGAGCGGCACGTGGGCGAGGAAGGAGAGCAACGGCGACTTGAGAGGCCGCGGCAGCGGCACGAGTTTGGTCCAATAGCTGAGTGGGTAGGTGTTGCGCACACTGAAGACCTCGTGCACGACGAATCCGCTCTTCTCGAAGATGCGGCGCATGGTGCGTTTATCGAACAGCGCGGTGTGCTCGACGTCGACAATCGGGCTCAACTCGCCCAGCAACCGGTTCGAGAGCGCGCCGCAGTCATGATTGATGAACAATGCCAGCCCTCCGGGTTTCAGGTTCTTCATGCACGCCGCCAGCAACGCCGCCGCGTCCGGTACGTGATCGAGCACTTGGAAGCCGCAGATGACGTCGAAGTGACTCGCGGGGAACGTGTTGCTGTCGTACAGGCCCTGACGGATATTCGTCCGCACCTCGTCGGCCGCTTTGCTGACCGCCTCGCTGCTTGGCTCTATGCCCCACACTTCGGTGAACCCCAACTGCAGTGCCTCGCGCAGAAGAAAGCCACTGCCACACCCGATCTCCATCAGACGGTGCCGTTCGCGCACCTGCGGCAGCACACGTTCCAGGTAGGCTCGGTAGGTAGCGCGCGCGAACTCCGCCTCGGCTTCGTAGGTAAAGTTGCTGCTTTCGTACAACCGCGCGAGCTCGTGCGCCGGGAGGATCGGATCAGAGCGCAGGAGGCCGCAACGTTGACAGCGTACCATGCGATAGTGCAGGCGATCGGGAAGCCGGCGCGCCGAAAACACCGCGCCGTTCAGGTCCTGCGGCCGGAAGTTCATGGGATAGACCTCGCGGTCCGATCCGTTGGTTTCGCAGATGGGGCAGCGGGTGTTGTGCAGGGATACGGAATCTGCGCCCGTCCCGCCCGCCGTCGCTTCATTTACACTCATGATGAGCAGCGTTTTGTTGGTACCACAGAGCGCGAATCAGCGTCAATCAGCATCGCAGCATCGCAGTGGATTGCATCGCAGGTGGCACCATCTGGGTGAGTGCCGGCACACCCTTGAGTGACTGTGACGTCGCGTCCGACGAGCGGATCGTTGCCGGGCAGCACGGAACGCAGAGGTGTTCGGCCACCGCGCAGGACAGAGGTTGGCCGCGCGTGTTCGCATTGCCACTGAAGATCATGCTACTCGCGTTGGCGAAGACGTCACGAATGACAACCCCAGAGATCCAGTCGCGTACCGATGCGACCTCATCCTTCGAGGGAGGGCCTATCGCGTTTGTTCCGGCGATCGTGGCTGGGATGGTGACCGCCACGGTCGTGTTGTGGGTTCTCGCCTTACAGCGCGGTGCGAGCCCGCCGGACCCGTTGATGGCTCATCTGGTGCCGTGGGCGCGGCCGATGGCGCGCTCGGATGAACGGGACCAGTTTCTCTATCACGCCGGGATCATTCTGACGGCTCTTGGTGGTTTCGGTGGGGCGCTGATCCAGATGTGGCTTACGCGCGCGCGGCCCGCGCCGCGCCCGACGCTGCCGGCAAAGCAAGCGCCGCGCAAGCGGACGCGCGCGGCACACACGTCCGCCGCCGGCGGCCGCACTGCGACGGTTGAAGTGCGGAAACCGGCGCCGGCACGGGCCCGCTGGGTCCGTGCGCTGCCACACGTCCTTGCCGTCATTGCGGTTGGGTCGTTGCTCTACGTTCCCGACTACCGGGCCATGGCAGGGACCTTCTGGACCGGCGAGCACTTTCATCACTGGCACTTCTACGCGGTGCTGCCGACATATGCCTACTTGAGTGGGTTGGTACCCGTTCTAGAGTCGTACAGCCAATACGGTCTTGGCCTGCCCATCATTCTCGGGAACCTCTGCCGCCTGACGGGCGGCTTCAGTCATGCGAGCATCGTGTGGTTGGGTATGACGTACGGCGTGCTGTACTTCGTCGCGCTCTATGTCTTACTGTGCGCTTGGTTGAGGGACTGGCGCTGGGGCATGGCCGGAGTGGCCTTCGCGCTGCTCTTGCAGCAGTTCCTAGGTCTCGCTCCCCCGGCGGTACTGTGGCAGTACCCGAGTTCCACTATCTTGCGCTCGCCGTTCGACGTGTGGGTATTCTTGCTCCTCACCGGGCACGTGTATCGGCACAGCCCGGGCTATCTCATTTCGGCCGGCTTGATCGCTGGTGTTGCGATCTTCTGGGAAAGCGACACTGGGATCTACCTTGCCGCAAGCTTTGTAGCGTACTGCACCTACCTGTGGTTCGATGACACAGCCAGCGGCGGTTGGAGCTGGATGGGCACAGGCAAGTATGCAGCCATGGTCGTGATCGCGCCGATCGCCTTCTTCTTCCTGACTTGGCTGAGCGTCGGCGGGGCCATTTCCAGCGCGGTTTTCTGGAATCGATTTTTCGAGCCGATGCAACTCTTCCGCTCAGGCTTCGGCATGCTGCCGATGCCGGCCCCCGCATGGGGGACGCTGCATGTCTTTCTTACGCCGGGTCTGTACGTGTTGGTGGCTCTGTTGGCGCTGATCACGGCGTTACGTCTGAGCGCGCAACCCTGGCGGGGCGGCTATGTGCTGGGCGCCCTCGGGGTCTATGGTCTTGGAGTTTACCACCAGTACATCGGGCGTTCGCATCCCTGGAACTGGTTCCACGTCTGCATCCCGTTCGTCATCCTGACGACCGCGCTGATCCACATAGCACTGCAGCGTCTGGAGATGCGCTAGCGCGACCGGGCGCCGCGCGAGTTCGGCGCCCGCGTCGTGGTGCGCGGCGCTCAACTGGCTCCGTTGATCCTCTTGGGCACGGCGATCGTGTTGCTGACCGCCGCACCGGGTCTGCGGAGCTATCCGGGACTGCTCTCGGGGCGCTGGTCCATTCCGGGGCTGGCTTGGGACTCTCCAGGGATGGGCTTCCGTACTCTCGGCGGGCAAGCTCCCCGCGATCGATTCGTGGCCGTGGCGGCACGAGTCAGCCAAA
>JBGQHM010000376.1:0-6670 GCA_041497995.1 Binatia bacterium
CACGCCATCGAGGCAGGCGCGGACTACGTGTTGCTGTTGAACAACGACGCAGCCGTTGAGCCCGAGGCACTGAGCGAGATGGTCCGTGTCGCCGAGGCGGAGCCGTCAGTCGGCGTCGTTGGTGCTCTGCTGCTGCAGATGGACCGTCCCGGTCGGCTCGAGGCAGCGGGCCTGCGTGTGGACCTGCGCTGGGGCCGGCTGTTTGAAACCGGCTTCGGCGAAGACGACCACGGGCAGTACGATCGCGTCACCGACGTGGCAGCGGTCAGCGGCGGTGCCATGCTCCTGAGGCGTGCGCTCTGCGAACGGCTTGGAGGATTTGATGAGCGCTACTTTTCGTACCTTGAAGACATCGATCTCTGTCTACGCGCCCGCAAGATTGGCTTCGGTGTTCACTTGGCACCGCTGGCACGCGTCCACCACAAGGGGAAGGGATCGAGCGGCGGGACGCAATCGGCGCTCAGTGTGTACTATGCGACCCGCAACCACATGATGCTCATGGATGAGCATGGGGTTGGTTCATCTGTTCAGCGCACACTTCGACGCGCGACCGTCGTCACGCTCAATTTGGCGTATGCACTGCGCGGCAACTGGTCCGCGCGACCGGCACGCATGCGTGGGGTTCTCCGAGGTCTCGCGGACTACCGCCGCGGCGTCGTCGGCGTGGCGACCGGCAAGGACTTGCGGGATGCCCAGTGACGCTCACTGTCACGCCGGACCCGGATACGCTAGGCCATGAACCGGCGCCCTAGCGTCACTCCCTGACAGGCGATGATTGCGGTCGTGGTGGCTGTGTGCGAGACAGAGGGACAATAGGCGGGCGTCCCTAGAGAACTGTTGCGTGTACCGAAAGTCTCGGGTCCGTACTTCATCCATGGAGCAGTCATCTGGTCCGTCCGGGGATCCGAGAGCGGTCGTAGCCTCCCAGCCCAAGGAGTCTGACACCCCGGACGGCACGAAGGCGCGGCTCTCCGTCCTTTGGCTTGGCGCTGCCAGCCTGGTCGTCGCCGGCAATCTGCTTCTGCATCTCCCTTTGACCGATCTTTCGGACTGGTTCGTGGAGCGCCTCGGTTTCGTTCCCTACAATAGTTTTCTCGGCTGGAGTTTCCTCCTCTTGGGCGTCGGCGCGCTCATTGGCGTCAGTTTCGCCGGGACCGGCGTACAACCGGTTGTGCGTCTCAGTATGGTGGGCCTTGTCGCGTTGGCGGGGCTCGCAGATCGGCTGTTGCTGGTGACGAACATCGAGCACATCCACTACCCGCAGTACGCGCTACTGGTCGCACTGCTTGCTCGTGCGGGCCTATCGCTCGAGGGCAGTTGGCTCGCGGCCACGATTCTGGGAGTTGGTGACGAGGCGTACCAGTATCTGGTGTTGCGCCGCGGTACCCCCACGTACCTCGACTGGAACGACATCGTGTTCAACGCGATCGGGGCCGCGTTTGGTGTCGTCCTGTGGTGCAGGTATCTCGCGGAGCAGCGTACCTCCCCGCTGTGCTCGCGACGGACTATGACAATTGTTGTGGTCGCGGCGGTGGCAGCCGGAAGTGCGATCGCGCCGCCACACTTCGTCCCTTTTTTTGAAGAGCTACCTTTTGGCGGCCCCCGCTTTCACATTCTCACGGCGTCGGAGGGCGTGCTCATCGTGAGCGGGCTCTGGATGGGGATACGCACGTTCCTGCGCCGCGTCCGCTAGACGGGACAAGACTCGCCAGTGCCGCGGCGCTGGCGTGGACTCAAGCAGCAGTCGAGCGGCTGTCCGGTCCCGCCGCGGAAATCCCGTGCGGGATGTCATCGCCGACGGTAGGTTTGGAGGGGCGGCGATCGAAGAAGTAGTTGAAGCAATCGTTTGTCGAGTATCCCACCTGGAACGTCTCGGCCGTTCCGCCGGCGGCGCGATGCTTTTTCCAATTCTCCCAGATCACCGTCGCCGGACAATCAAAGCAGATCGAGCGCTGCGTCTCCGCCGACCCGGTGCGGGAGCGGTAGAGGCCGCGCGCTTCGAGGAACTTGTCATTGTTCCACACCTCTCGGAACGTTGCTGCACCGAGCTCATCCGGCTTGACGTTGAGGCGGCCTAGGTCGTCTTCGCGGTAGAAGGTGCCGCAGCAGGGAGCGACGCCGCCGTCATTTTGTACGACGGCTTGCTGCCACAGGAACATGCAGCGTGCTGGAGACGGGTTGGCAAAGAAATTCCATTCGCCCTGCGCGTCCCAGTCCGGTCCAATGACCCAACCCTTGTCGACGGCGATGCCCATTCCCAGGTCCTTGGCCATCGTCTTAGCGAGCTCGATGTCGCCGACGTTGTGGCGAAATACGTGGTACTCCCATACCATGCGCGGCGTCTCGGACTGCAGCTTCTTCTTCGCGTCCACCACTAGCTGGCAGTTCTTGAGCACGGTCTCCAGATCGCCACGAATGCGATACTGCTCGTACGTTTTTTGGCGCGCACCGTCGATCGACACTCCCATGACGTGCAGGCCGGAGGCTACGAGCCGCTCCGCCCGCTCGGCGTCGAAGGGGATGCTGAAGTTGGTGCTGATGATCGTCGAGATGCCGCGGTCGACTGCCTCGCGAATCATCGTGTAGATGAACTTGCTCAGCAGGGGCTCTCCCCAGTTGTGGAACTCGCACTGGAGGAGATAGTCGCCGAGCTCCGCGAGCAACTTCCGATAGAGCTCGAGCGTCATCATCGAGCGCACCCGCCCGACCTCGCCCGCACCGGTGAAGCACGCCGGACACCGCAGGTTGCAGACGTTGGTTGACTCCACAGTGAGCTTGATGGGCAAGCTACGGACCTTGATACGGCCCGTCTTGTACTCGTATCGCGAGAGATAGAGGTTGAGGAGCTTCTTCGGCGTGAGCCTCGACCCCGGGTAGCCCTGTGGGAACCGCATCACCTGATGCTTGAATCTCGAGGTGAGTCCGTTGGAAATTCTACGAAGCATCCGAGCGTACTCTAAGCCAGCCAGCGGCGCACGGTCAATGATGAAATTCGCCCACTCATACCGCACGCGCCACGAAGGTGACCTCGCCGCAGACCGACCACGGGAGCCAACGCATCAGCCATGCCGCGATACGCCCCTTGATTCCTGGCAGGACGAAGAGCTCCATCGCCGGTGGCAAGAATGGATTGTAGGTCAGATTGTTCAGGTCCACCCACAAGCCGACGTTCTTCGGCGGCAGCACATCATTGGGGTACGTGGCCAGCACTTCGAAGCCGGAACGGCTGAGGAAAGCGCGCACCTCGGGCTTGGTGAAACGATACTCACCGAACCGCAGCTCGGCGTGCGCGCGCCGGCGTTTCCAGTTCACATACCGGTAGAGGTTGTTGCCGATGAGCCGGCGAAAGAGGTTGTCGAACGGTACCACCAGAACGAGCAGGCCGTTGCGCTTGAGGATACGGCGGGTTTCGCGGAGCGCTTCGACCGGACCTGCTTCGTCGTGCTCGACGACACCGAGCGACAGGACGGCATCCACCGACTCGGCCTTCAACGGTACTTGCCGGACGTCTCCCTGGATGATGCCGACGCTTGCTTCGTTCGCCTTGGCGATCACGCCGGCCTCGTGGCTGATTTCGATGCCGAGGATCCGATAGCCAAGACGCTGCAGGTAGATCGGCCAGCGCGCCGTTCCGCAACCGGCATCGACAATCACCCCGTCCTTCGGCAGATGCCTCAACAAGACGTCGTGCAGAAGTTCGATCCGACACTCGTCCAACGGAACCGTGCTCCCGTCGATCTTCCAGACCGCTTGACTCCATTCAATGGCGTTGAGGGTTCCCCAAAGATACACTTTGTAGCTCATGTCCGCGGCCTCGCGGAGCGCCGAGCTGATCCTGCTATGCCTAGCTCGCTGCCCACTGGAGTACCCGATAGTTACCAATTACGCGCGCGACGCGGTAGTGATTGCGGATATAGTTTGCCACTTGCGGTAAGGTCTCGATAAATCGTGCGCTCGCGGGGCTGCCAACATAGTCGACGACCACCGGTCGAGCTGCCCCCAAGCGCGCCACGATCCGGTCCTGGTCCAACATCCCACGCGCGTCCTCTTGCGAAATCAGGTTGGTGCCGATCAAGTACAGGGTGTACTCTTCATTGTCTAGCGCCGACACACGCTCGGCCAAGAAATAGATCGCCGGTTCACTGGAAAGCACCAGTATCGGTTGCTCGGGTGGCGTTGCTCGCTGCAGATAGCTGACCAGCGCCGCCGCCTCAGCGAGCTTGTCGCGCGAGTCCCAGATCCCGGTGGCGCGGCTAAAGACCGGACCCGTGGAAGGTCGGTGCGCATTCGTCAGCACCAAGCCGCTGACGAAGGGCAGAGCGAGCCAGATGAGCAACGTGACGCAGAGCGCCGCAGGAAGGCCACGCCCGGCGAACGACCAGGGCGCGTCTGTCTGCGCTTCCTGCGGCCAGTCGAGCTCGTAGGCTAGAAGAGGCAAGAAGGCCGGAAGGATCATCAACACATGCCAGATGTCGGCGGTCGGATAGAGCTGACACAGACCAATCGCCGCGTGGAGGTGCAACAGATGCAGAGACCTCCGCTGTTGGCCCACAGCTCCCGTCGCACCGCCCGGCATGCGCAAAAGGGAGACAAAGGAACCCCACACGAGGAGCAAAGGAATCCAAAATAAGAGGCGATTCACCTCGGCCAGCCACCGACCATCGTCGATGTAGCGCGTGAGGCCACCTACTAACCACACATCTCGGAGCCACGCGGCGATCGCCAAGAGGCACATGCCGATGGCGACTCGCTGTAAGAAGCGCTGCGGCTGCTGGCCGGCCTGCACCTTCGGCCACAGCCGTAGGGCAGCGAAGGCAGCGACGACGGCGAGAGCGGAGACCACTGTCCCTAGCTGAGGCCCCGCAGGGTCCTGGAGCGAAAACCATTCGGGCCGACGAACACCCCACCCCGGTAACGGAACGAAGCGTGTGATGCGTTGCGGCAGTCCATACAGCAAGTTGTCGGCAACTGCCGTCAAGGAGCCCTTGCTGGCGTAGAACGCACCGTAGGCGAGCAGAGGCAGCGCCATGCCGAGCGCAGCGAAAGCCATCGGCGATAGACTCGACAGTGACGCCTTGGACCACGTCCCGGTGCGCACCGCCCGGACCGTCCGCGCGACAAGGGTTGTGGCGATAGGTGCGAGTAGCAGGAGCGTGCTCCACGACATGAGGTGGGGACCGAGGTAGGCGACCAACAGGCCAGCCGCAGCGAGCACGGTTGCCAGTCGAACCAGAACAGCGCGGCGGTTCGTCTGCCCGACCCCTGGCGGCGGAGCGGGTACCTCGCAAGCCAGAAACACGAGCAACGATGTGAACCCGAAGACTCCCGTCGTTTGCTTGAAGGTCGTCGCAAGGCCGAAAAAAACTCCTGCCACGAAGCCTGCCGCCCGCGGGCGATCTGAGAGCGACAAGAACGTCAACAGCGCCGTGAGATTGAGCGCGATCGCCCAGTGACTGGCATACGGGCTGTTCAGCATCCACCACGGGACGCCCCACACCGCGACACACAACAGATATGCAATGAGCGCAAACGGCCAGCGCGCGACGCGCCGGGCAAGCAGATAGACGAGAACCGCGACCAGCGCTTTCAAGACGACGAGCGAGATGCGAATCACCAGCAGATCGGTGCCGAAGAGCCGAAACAGGGCGGCGTTCACGAAGAACACCGACGGGCCATACAATTGGCGGAAATCACGATAGGGGATCGCGCCCTCAGAGACCCGCCAGATCGGGTAGATGATGCAGCCCTCGTCGCTGAGCTCCAGGTTCGCCGTGATGCCCTGCGTGAAGTACAGCGCCGCCACACTGAACAGCGCCAGCACAACCAGGCGCTTGCGTGCAGAAGGTGCTGAGGCGAACGCCGCCTTCAAGCGGCACCGATCCAACGAAGAAATCGATTGAGCCGACCGGTGCGCACGACGCCGACACGTCGAATGGTGATGCGGTCTTCCTGCAGCCGCCCGTTGAAGCCGTCGATGACCCCGGTGACGAACGGGAGCTGGTCGTAGAGCGCGCTCAGTGGTCCTTGCACGATGAACCAGATGAGTCGCAGCAGAAGCCCAAGCGTCATGAAACTGAGCAGCTTCGCCCACAGCAGCGGCGTCGCGTGCTTCTGCGCGAACACGATCGGGTTTCGACCTAGAAAATACGAATACGAAAACACCAGCCGCTTGCTGCCGTCGCCGCTGCTACTGCCTTTGTGCAGGATGGCCGCGGTATCGACGTAGACGACGCGATACCCGCGGCTACGTGCCCGGGTCGACCAATCGACGTCTTCCTCGAGATGGAAGTAGTCCTCATCGAAGAGACCGATCCGCTCGAGGGCGGCCCGTTTCATCATGCAGCCGTTGCCGATCACCCAGTCCACATCCTTCGGAGACGGTTCCGGAGTGTCCAGCTCGTAGTATCCTTTGCTGCGCACCAGCAGCGGACCCCAGGTCAGCATCCCATACTTGGCCCAGGTGTAGGCGGTATTCTCCATGAGGACGTTCTTCGCGCCCGCAATTGCGATGCGCGGATCGCCCTCCATCACCCGGACCAGCTCACTCACCACGGTTGGGGTCATTTTCGTGTCCTGGTTGAGGAGCAGGACGTAGTCGGCGTGACGATCGAGTGCGTGCCGAAAGCCGACGTTGCTGCCGCCCACGTAGCCGAGGTTCTCAGAGTTGACG
>JBGQHM010000377.1:0-6670 GCA_041497995.1 Binatia bacterium
AGTGCCCGTACCAAGGCGACGCTCAGCGCGGCGGAGCTGCCGAGGCCCATGGCGATTGGCAGGTCCGTGGAGATGGTCGCGTCCCAGCCGTTTGTCGCCAGACCGACAATGTCCGCGGCACGTGCAAGCGCAGCAGCCAGGCGTGGATCGTTCAGAGCACACCCTTCGAGAACCTCAGGGTGAACGGATGATGAGTCTGTTTCCAACGGATCACGGACCGGTCCTGCTGAGGCTCTCGAAGCCTGTCCTGAGCACGGTCGAAGGGCACGCTCTTCCTGATCGAGCCGCGTAATGTGCACGGTCACATGTCGATCAATCGCGGCCGCCAACGCCGCGCGTCCATAGACCACCGCGTGCTCGCCGAGCAGGATCACCTTGCCCGGCGCGGTCGCGCACGCAGTACCGATGTGTGTGGGTGCTGTCATCTCACGCGCCAAGTTGCACCGACTCCAGAATCTGCCGCGCCTTGCTGAGCTTGATCTCGCCCGACGCAATGAGGCCTTCGACCACCTGCTCGATGAGGTTCTCGGGCGCACCGGCGGCGACCGCTAAGCCGCGGGCGTGCAACGCCATGTGCCCGCGCTGGATGCCGTCGGTCACCAGGGCACGCATCGCGCCGAAGTTCTGCGCCAAGCCGACGGCAGCCATGATCGCCGCCAACTCGCGTGCCGACTCGACGCCGAGCAGGCGCAGCCCGAAACGGACGCGCGGGTTGCACTCGAGATTGCCGCCGACGATCCCGACGGCAAGCGGCAGCTCGATGGTCCCGACGAGCGTGTCGTTGTGGACGCGCCATTCCGTGAGCGGGCCGTAGTGGCCGTTGCACGCGGCAAAGGCGTGTGCGCCAGCCTCGATCCCGCGCCAGTCCTGCCCAGTGGCAATGGCCACCGCATCGATACCGTTCATCGCACCTTTGTTGTGTGTCGTCGCGCGGTACGGATCGGCGGCAGCGAACGCCCAGGCCTCTTCCATGCGCCGCGCAACGTCCTGGCCCGAGAGCGTTTCCGTGTCGAGGAAGCGGAAGGGAATGCGGCAGCGGGCGCGCGCCAGGCGCTGGTCCGCAAGGTTCGATAGAATGCGCAGGCGCGCTTGCCCGCCGGTCTTTGCTTCAATGAGCGGCGAGAGCACTTCGGTCATGCTGTTCACCGCGTTGGCGCCCATGGCGTCGCCGACGTCTACGATGAGATGGACGATCAGCATCGGGCCGCAGGCGGTCTGCGGCAACGGACGCACCTCGATGCGTCGCGCGCCACCACCGCGGCGGATCATGTTGGGATGCACGGCATTGGCTTCCGACAGCAGCTCGTGCGTGGCCGCCTGCAACCGCTGGGTGGCTAGGTCGATGTCGGGAACGTTGACCAGCTGGATCTGGCCAATCATCAGCGCTGGATCAGCCTCGGCAAAGAAGCCGCCCGCGTTGCGGATCAGGCGCGCCGCGTGACTCGCGGCCGCCACCACCGACGGCTCCTCGATCGCCATCGGCACGAGGCGCTCGCGGCCGTTGATCAGAAAATTGAGCGCGACGCCGAGTGGGAGGCCGATGACACCGACCGCGTTCTCGATCATGTGGTCCGCGACGTCCAAAGCCAGCGGCACTGGTTCTGCGAGCTCCGCGACCTCTGATTCATCGAGCCCGGCGCGCTCGGCGAGACGCGTCAGGCGCTGGTGACGTGGAAGCCGGTAGAAGCCTTCGATCCGTGAGCTGTGTCCGTTCCCGTGCATCGTCATTGCTGTCCGTTCCTCAAGCCCCGCGCTGTGGGTGAGTGGCGTCAATCCAGGCCTTGAGCCGGTCACCGAGTACCACTGGCTGCCGTGAAAGGTCCGCAAGCGTACGCGAGCCGGTGAGCAGCATCGCGGTGCGCAGTCCATCCATGAGGTCGTGAATCAAGTCGACGGCCGCTTCGGTGCCGCCGTCGCGGTAGGCGCGATAGATCGGCAGCGCCGCCCCGCAGAGGCGCGCGCCGAGGGCGATGGCTTTTGCCATCTCCAATCCGGTGCGCAGACCACCGCTGGCGATCAGCTCCAAGCCCGTGCCACGCAGCATCGCGAGCGAGGCCGCGGTTGGAATGCCCCAGCCGGAGAACAGCTCACCCAGTCGTCGGCTGTGGACGTCGCCGCGCAGCGTCTCGACGCGCACCCACGATGTGCCGCCGGCGCCCGAGACATCGAGGTGGCGCACGCCGGCCTCGCACAGCGCGTCACCGACGGCACGCGAGATGCCGCATCCCGTCTCCTTGGCCACGACGGGCACGGTGAGCTCGCCGCACAAGCGTCGCAGCGTCGCCGCACCGCCGCGAAAGCTGCGGTCGCCTTCCGGCTGGATCAACTCCTGCGCCGGGTTCAGGTGCACACAGAGCGCGTCGGCGCCGACGCCATCGACGAGCTCACGCACCTGCGCGGTCGACTGCTCCCCCGCCTGGTTGAGACCGATGTTGGCGAGCAGGAGCGTCGTCGGTGCGAACTGGCGCACAGCGAACGTCCACGCCGTGTCGGGGTCGCGTTGCATGACCCGCTGGCTGCCGAGGCCGAAGCCGATACCGCAGCGCTCGGCCACCGCGGCCAGATCGCGATTGACGGTAAACGCCTCCTCGGTACCGCCCGTCATGCCGGTGATCAGGAAGGGCGCCCGCAGTCGCTTGCCCAGAAACTCGACACTCAGATCGACATCGTCGAGTGCCAGCTCCGGCAGGGAGTTGTGGATCAGGTCCACTTCCTCGAAGAGCGTAGTTTTGCCGCGGTACTCAACCTCCTCGCTGAGGCAAAGGTCGAGGTGTGAGCGCTTACGCTCGCGCAGCAGTTGGCTCGCTGGGCGCTTAGTCGCAGGCAATGGTCACTCCTGTTGGGTCGAGCGCCACGTCGAGCGGCACGAGCTGCGCCACCTGCCACGCACTGCAAATGCGCGCCGCAGCTATCGCGTCGCGGGTCAGCGCGATGCCACAGTCTCCGTTTCCGGCGCCGGACGTCTTCGCGGCCGCACCATGTGCGCGCGCAAGGGCAACCAGCTGCGTGAGGCGAGGTGTCAGCACAGGGAGCCCGAGGTCTTCCCCGAGCCGCTCGAGCGCTTCTCCATTTTCGTTGATGGCAGCAGCGCAAACATCGCCTTGCGCGAGCGCGTTCACGAACGAATCAACGCAGCCGCGGGTCGCCGCGACAAATGCAGCACGCGCAGCGGAGCCGTTGCGGCCGGCCAGGTATCGCTTCACCAGACCAGCCGAGGATGCCGACTCGCCGCTCCACGCAACCAGCAACTTGGTATGCGGCGGCAGCGCAAGCGCCGTGACCGCGGGAAGCAACGGCTGGCGCGGCTGAAACCGGATCAAGCCGCCGTAGACGCTTGCCGCCACATCCGCGCCGCTGCCAACGCCATCTTGGGCGGTGTGGTGCGCCTCGAGCGCTGCAGCGAACAGATCATGGGGCTGGACGGATGCACCGGTGCTGGCAAGCAGAGCCGCAGTGGTTGCAACCGTGACCGCCGCACTGCTGCCTAGGCCGATCTTCACACCGCCTGGACTAGTCATCGAGCCGCATATCGACAGTGAGCAACCGCCGCCTCGGCCAATCTCCGGAGAGCGCGACAGCACGGTGCGATAAGCCGCGATGACGAAACGCAGGGGGCCGTCGATCTCGGGCGGATGTCCGGCACTGAACTCCGCTCCGCCGTACTCGGGACAACTGATCCGCACTCGCGTCCCTCGCGGCTCGGCCTGCAACCTCACTTCAACGTGGCGGTCGATCGCTGCGACGACCGCGGGGCAGCCGTCGAGAACTGCGTACTCGCCTAGCAGGAAGAGCTTGCCCGGCGCCCGGGCGAAGATTGCGCCGCTCATGCCGCTTCCGTCAGCTGCGCACCGGCGCCTGGCTCCGAAAGGAGAACGCGCCGCACCCCTGGGATCCGACCGATCTCGGCCGCGACGGCGGCACGTTGGTGCGGCAGGCAGAGCACCTTCACTTGGGGCCCAGCGTCGATGGTGAAGTACGCGTCCAGACCTTCGTGGCGGAGCTCAACGACGCGCTGCATGACCGCCACCGTCGCCGGGGTCCAGTAGAGCACAGCCGGCTGCGCGGCCAGGCAAACGGCGTGCATCTTGAGGCAGTTGTGCTCTGCTGCAGCGCCGACGCGCGCGAGGTCGCGCGCCTGGATGCCTGTGCGAACGGCTTCGAGGTCTGCGTCGTGTGACTCCAGCCACGCAGGGAAGAACGGCGAGTGCTTGGCGACGTGGGCCATACCTTCGCGCGAGCCGATACGCTTGCGGCCCTCGTCGGTCACCGCGACCACGATGCCGATCGGCCAGTGGTCGGGCGGCGCTACCTGAACGGCCAGCGAATCCGTCCCGTCGCTCGCCTCCCCGGCCAACCATTCGACGTAGCCGCCGTGAATCGAGCGCGCCGCGGAACCCGAACCACGCCGGGCGAGGACCGACAGCTCCGCAGCCGAGAGCGACACACCGGCGGCATGCGTCGCGGCAACCGCCAAAGCCGCAAAGGTCGATGCGGAGGAAGCCAGCCCTGCGGCAACCGGGAAGTTGCTGCTAGCGGCTACCTCGGCCCTGGCGTCGATACCGGCGGTTTGGCGGATCAGATCGAGGAAGGCTCGAAAACGGTGCGCCTCAACTCCGGCCGCCTCATGGCCGGTCAGGAGGATGCGGTCTTCCGATAGCCTGCCGAGAAAGCTCGCGCGCACGGTAGTCGTAAGGCCTGCCAAGGTCACTGACAAGCTCCCGGTGTACGGAAGGTTGAGTACGTCATCGCGCTTGCCCCAGTACTTGGCCAGGGCAACGTTGGCGTTGGCCGTTGCGACGACCTCCTTCATTCCTCCCATCACGACGCTGACCTCGCGGTTAGCTTGCGGGCCGTATTCGCCACATCCGAACAACAACATTCCAACAAGTTGACTGACTTCGGCGCTGACCGTTCAGCCTAAACCAACCGGTCAGGGCGTATACGGCAGCCACAGGGGCGTGTCAAGGGGGTGGGTGTCACGGGCGTGGTTCTCGTTCCTCGTAAAAGGTTCGTTTGGCGATGAACCACATGGCGGCGCCGGCGATGGCGTAAGCAATGACACCTTCCACGATGGTGCAGCCGCCGGCAAAGAGGGACACGCTAAGGACGAGGACGGTGCTCATGACCGCCACGATGCGCTCGATGCGTGCTTCGCGTGCTCTTTCGTAGAGAACGTGTGCTCGGACATCCGCACCACAGCTCACGCATCGTCCGCCCGGTTTGCGAATGAGGGGTGCCTCGCACGCGGGGCATGTAATCTGTGAGCGGACTGGCATCGCCGGTCCGGCCTTAGAAGAAGCGGAAGTGGAACGGCAGCACGGCCCAGACGCGCTCGCCGGCCACGAAGCGCAACCATGGAGCCAGCGTGGTAAGCCGCCCCTGCATGGGGCTCAGGTTGAATGACAGCTTCCAGAGGCGTTTCGGTTTGGGGTAGCGCTCCACGAGAATCAAGTCGCTCGGAGCGAGGCCGGCCAGCACTTTGGCTTCGTCGATCGCACGCTCGATCCCCCCGAGTTGGTCGATCAAGCCGTGCTGCAACGCTTGGCGCCCGCTCCACACGCGTCCTCCCGCAACCGCTGCTACGGCATCCGCGCTCAACTGTCTGCCGGTCGCCACCTTGTCGACAAAGTCGGCATAGAAGAACTCGGCTTCGGTCTGCAGACGCTCCCGCTCCTCGGCACCCAGCGGGACGTAGTCCGAGTACAGCGCCGCGTGCCGGCCGCGAGTCACGAGTTCCTTGGTGACGCCCACTTGTTCGTAGAGCCCGCGCAGCAGGGCCTTGCCGGCGATGACGCCGATCGATCCGGTGATGGTGCCGCCCTCGGCAACGATGGGCTTACCCGCAACGCCGACGTAGTAGCCGCCGGAGGCGGCGACGTCACCAAACGACACGACGACCGGCTTGCGTTGGCGCGTGCGCATCACCTCGTGCCACATCAGGTCAGACGCGAGGCCCGAGCCACCGGGGCTCGCGACCCGAATGACAACCGCGCCCACGTCTTCGCGTTCCCGCAGCTCCTTGAGATCGCGCGCCACCGCGGCCGCGCCGGACGCACTGGCCGCATCGAGGCCGGGAATACTCTCGCCCATTTTCACCGTGCCGGTGAGATGGAGAACGCCAATGCACGTACGACTGTGACGGAGCACGTTGCGGCGCACCACGCGGCCGCGCCGCGCGAGGTAGTCGCGCTTTTCGATCGTCGCCGCACCGTCGCAATGCGCCACCAGCTTCTCTTCCGCCTCGTCCGCGTATGCGAGCGCGTCAACCAAGCCCCGTTCCTGCGCCTCGCGCGCCATGAATGGACCGCTGTCCAACGTGGCGCGAACACCGGCGCTGCTCATTCGCCGTCCGTCCGCGATGGCGTCGACGATCTGCCCGTACAAATCGTCGATCAAACTCTCCACCATCTCACGATGCGGCTCGGACATGTCGCTGCGCGTGAAGGTCTCGCCGGCGGACTTGTACTTTCCCATCTGGATCACTTCAGCTTCGATGCCCAGCTTCTTGAGCGTGCCGGCCACGAAAGTGACCTCGGAAGACAGCCCCGCAACATCGAGCGAGCCGGCCGGCGCCAGCATGACCTGCTGCGCTGCGGACGCCAGCAAGTACTCACGCATGCCGGCCTGGGTGAGATGCACCCACACGGTCTTCCCCGCAGCGCGCAGAGCC
>JBGQHM010000378.1:0-6667 GCA_041497995.1 Binatia bacterium
AGGACCGGCTCTCGCATCTCGGTCTGACTTTGGGCGACCTGGCACGCTTCCTCGAAGCGCAGCCGTTTATTTTTGCGGTTTTCACCCATGATGAAGTGCGCCGAGCAGCTAACGCGCCAAGACTGCGGCGCCGACGTGTAGGCACACGACGTACCTGGGGCCGGCCGAACACCTATAAGGCCTCCGGTTGTCAAGAGGACGCGGCGGTAGCGTCACGGGGGCGGGGTGGCTCTCGCGGAAGCAGACGCGGCGTCCGAAGTGAGGGTGGTACGCTGACTTCGTTTCACAGCGGGTGCAGTACTGTGGGCTGCACCAAACACCTATTGAGGCTCCGTCGTTGACTGGCGGCGGTGCTGCCGTTCAGCGATGCGCGACGATGGAGTGGCCGCGCGGCCTAGAAACTCATCGGTGCCCTCGTACCGGCCGATTCAAAGCAGGCGGGCTCTGGCTGGCCGCCAGTCCCAGCTAACGCACGCGCTTCCCCCCTGCAAAGCTGTTGTGCTACGAGTAGCCCGGAGAGTGGGCACCTCGTGACCAACAAACGGATCTACTTACGGCTGCACGACAAGGTCGCCCATCACAGCCACGAGGAGTGGGGTGACGGGGTCGTCGTCGAGGAAATGACCTCGTCCGTACCCGGCGGCACCTGCCTGGTGCGCATCATGTTTGATGACGGCCGCCAGCGCACGTTCAACAACGACATGGAAAACGAACTCTGCTGCTATTTCTTCGGGGTGCGCAAGTTGTGGCAGATGGATCTCGACACGCCCGGGGATTCGGCACGCCCACCGCACCGGATGCGACAACGCATCCCGCGCCGTTGATCCGCGCGTCACGCGCGCGCTGCAATCGACTCTGCGCGCGCGATGCCCTCTGGCGAGAGATACTGACTAATGAAGTCACGCAAGGCACGCAGGGCCTTGTCGGCGTCGTCAAAGACCTGTTCTTGCACCCATTCGTGATGCACCCAGCAGTCAAACGAGGGGGCTTCGCCGAGGGCCAGTTCCAGCAGCCGCTCGCCGGTCGGCGTCCCGGTGATCAGCAAGCGCACCGAGCGGCCGCAATCGACGATCAGCCCGCGCGCGTATCCCGGCAGCACCACCAAGCGCTTGATCCGTTCCAGCTCGCGCTCAGGGTAGCTCGTCTCCGCCAGGCGCACGTACCCCCAGCCCCCCGCGGGTGGTTCAGCGGCGTACAGTAACTTCATGTTGTTGTCGGTCAGCCGCTCTCGTGCACGTTCTTGCTCGAAGTCGTGCGCAACTTGAAAGAACTGGCTCCCCGCAAGTCCCGACGGCCCTCGCGTTTTGACCTTCTCTTTACCGCCGAGGTCGACCCACCAGCGGTTCGCGACGGTAGGACCTTGTGCGGGCTTCTCACCGGTTGGTGTCTTCGCCATACCTATCCGCGGCGCACACGCCGCCCATTCTGATGGTGGGCGCCGTTGCTTGCGCCGCGCGCCATTCGGAATGCAAACGTGTCCGCCTTGCGCTCCGCGTCAGTCCAGAAAATGTAGTGCCCCATCTCATGGTACACGGCGTTGATCCACTGGCGCTCCGAATTGTACTTCCGCCCATTCTTCCAGTTCTCGGGGTGCACCAAGTGGATCTTACCATCTTCGTAGGTCTTGCCGGCCGTCTTCCCCCAATCGATGTACTCGAACCACTCCACCTTCGGTCGCTTGAGGTTGTAAAAGCGACAGATCGCACTCACGGCCCGATTGAAGTCGGCAACCGTGTGATCCCGGAAAAACGCCTCTAGGAACTTTTGAACCACCCGCCGATCTCGGAGGGACGGCAACATCATACGCATGGAAAAAAACTCTCCAGACAAAGGTACGGGTCGACATATAGTGAGCCGCCTCAGCGAAGTCAACGCACTCATTCCCGCGCCATACGGCGAGTGCCAACGAAGAAGGTTCACGCAATATTTCCCACACTTACACGACAAATCGAAGGTTCGCTCGCGATCTCTCCTAGGCCTCCATCGCACGTCGAGCCGGCTGGCTTGTGGCAACTGCGTCGGCTATTATCCGCGCCCATGTATCCCATCGTGCTGCGGCTGGGCCCCCTGACCATCTACAGCTACGGGCTCATGATGGCGGTCGCGTTCTTGACCGCAGGCTACCTGACCAGCAAGGAATTCACCCGGAAGGGATTCGACGGCGAGCTCGCCTCCAGCATGGTCCTGTGGGCCGCGGTCGGTGGCCTGATCGGCGCCCGCCTCTTGGCCATCGTCGACGATTGGAGCGGCTTCGTCAGCGACCCGCTCCACTCCATCTTCAGCGGCTCCGGCTTCGTGTGGTACGGCGGGCTGATTGGCGGGTTCATCGCGGTTAGCTGGACCATTCGGCAACACCAGCTGCCATGGCTGCAGGCAGTCGACTGCATCGCCCCCGGATTGACGCTCGCGCACGGCATCGGCCGGATCGGCTGCCAGCTCGCCGGCGACGGCGACTGGGGTAGCGAGACGACCCTCCCCTGGGGCATGGCCTATCCGAATGCCATCGTTGGTTGGCCGTATCCCCCTGGGGTTCGAGTGCACCCTGCGCCGCTGTACGAGCTCCTCGCCTACACGCTGATCTTCGCCGTGCTTTGGTTGATCCGGAAGCGCCCGTATCCGGATGGAACGATCTTCTGGCTGTATCTCATCCTGGCACCGGCAGCGCGTTTCCTGATCGAGTTCGTACGTATCAACCCGCCGGGCTTCCTCGGTCTCACCCAGTCGCAGTTCATCAGCCTGGGACTCATGACGATCGGAGCGTGGAAGCTCTTCTCCGCACGTACGCTCACCGTCCGTCCCGCCGCCGCATCGTTAAGCGCACAAAAGCGATGAAGCGTTGGGGCGTGCCATTCAGCCTCCTGCTCATCGCACTCGCCGCCGCCTTCTACTATCAGCAGCGGCAAGCGGCGGGCCGCGCAGGCTTCCCGGCCCCGGACTTCGCATTGCGGGATCTGGACGGCCGCACCCATCACCTGTCTGACTTCCGCGGCAAGGTCGTCTTCCTCAACCTCTGGGCTACGTGGTGCCCTCCGTGCCGCATGGAGATGCCGTCCATGGAGCGGCTGCATCAACGCCTGCGCGGCAAAGACTTCGTGATGCTCGCGGTCAGCGAGGACGAGTCCGGCGCGGCCACCGTTCAGCCCTTCGTTCAGGAAATGGGGCTCACGTTTCCGGTCCTCCTCGACGCCGAGGGCGCCGTGCCGCCGCACTACGGGGTCACCGGTTATCCTGAGACCTTTCTGATCGACCGCAGCGGACGAGTGATCAATCACACCATCGGGCCGGAGAATTGGGACAGCGAGTCGGTCTACCAGTTTCTCCTCCAGATGCTCCAGCAGACCCCCGAGTCCTCGCGGGCGACTGGTGCGCCACAGCAGCCCGGCGCCTGATCCAGCCACTCTCCCACGAACGCATGGAGCCGGCTGTGCACCTGATTTGCCGCTGCCGACGCCTCAGTCGGAACGCCGTGATCGTGGCGGAGTTCCTCCTGTGCGCGCTCTGTGCACACACCGCTTGGGCGAAGGAGACGTTCTCCATCGACTACATCGTCACGGTTTCGCAGAAGCACCCGCGGAGTGCAGAGGTCCGCTGGGAACTCTCGGGCATCGAAGAGGTGAAGTATCTGCGTCTCCACTTCCCCGCAGATCGCCTCGACCGCTTCCACGGTTCCGGCAGCCTCGAACCGATCCCTGGCGGATTGCACTGGGTTCCGGGAGGGCCCTACGCGCACCTCACGTACCGCGTCCACATCAACCACGCCCGTGGCCAGCACCAGCGATACGACAGCTACGCCGGCGCCGATTGGATTGTCACGCGCGCGCGTGACCTCTTCCCGCGCATCACCATCAACTGCGAACCCGGCAAGGAGGAGGGAGTCAAGTCACGCGCTCGTTTGATCTTCCGACTACCGAGTGGGTGGCACAGCGCCGCCGCACTCCCCGCCTTGGGCCCAAACACGTACCGACTTAGCGAACTGGGAAAGATGCTCGACCGACCGCGCGGCTGGTTCGCGCTAGGTGCGGTTGCGCTCGACCATCAGGAGATCGCCGGCACGATGGTACAGGTCGCGCGCGCCCCGGGCTCTGAGCTGCACCCGCCCGAACTTTTCCGCTTCCTCGACGGCACGCTCCCGGCATTGATGAAGCTCCTGAACGCCGCGCCGGAAACCGTGATGGTGGTGAGCGCACCCGATCCGATGTGGCACGGTGGCATCAGCGGTGAACACTCCTTCTTCATGCATGCCGGCCGGCCGCTCCGCACGCCGGACAAGACCTCTCCGTACCTGCACGAGCTGTTTCACGTCCTGCAGCCCTACAAGCCGGCAGCCGATGCCGATTGGATCGAGGAAGGGTTGGCGGAGTTCTACTCGCTCGAGCTACAGCGCCGCGCCGGTTTGATCGATGCGGCAGCGTACACACGCGCGCTCGGCTACTTCGAGCGCTACGGCTTGTGGAACGTCGACCTCACCCAACAGCAGGACAATGCGGCCACCAACAACAGTGCACCGCTGGTGATGTACGCACTTGACCAGCGCATCCAGCACGCTACGGCAGGTAAGGCGCGGCTCGATGACGTGGTCACCCGCCTGGCAACCCGCGGCGGCACCGTCGACACCGAACACTTCCGGCTGGCCGTCAATACAGTCAGCGGCAAGAAGTTCACCAAGTTCTTTGACCGACACGTGACGCACGGCATTCCGCCGAGGTTCGGAGCCGGACAGTCGTAGGACGGCGGTGCTGCTGGCCCGTTTGAGCCGCAGCCGCTATGCTCGCCGCGCCGGAGGGCGGTAACCCATGTACCTTGACACCGCATCGATCGAACTGCTTGCCATCGTCGTGCTGATCCTCTCCAACGGGTTCTTCTCCGCGGCGGAGATCGCCATCGTCGCGGTGCGCAAGAGCCGGCTGGCACAGCTCATCAGTGAGGGCCGCACCGTGGCCAGTGTGGTCGTCGCGCTCAAAGACGACCCGAGCCGGTTCCTCGCAACCGTCCAGGTCGGATTGACGGTCATCAGCTCCATGGCGTCGGTCATCGGCGGCGCCGCTGCGGTCCGCTATCTCGCACCACTCATACGCGCCGCGCTGCCTGCTTTCGCGTCGCAGTGGGCCGAGTTCACGGCGCTAAGCATCACTGTCGTCTTGATCTCCTACTTTACACTCGTGATCGGTGAGTTGGTCCCGAAGTCGATGGCGCTGATGCACAGCGAACGACTGGCGTGCCTGGCGGCGCGCCCGATCAACCGCCTCTCGCAGCTGGCCCATCCGCTGGTGAAGCTGCTCACAATCTCTACCGACGCCGTGCTGTTGGTCTTCGGCCAACACGCCAAGGCCGAAGAAGCGTTCGCCTCGGAAGAGGAGGTCAAGCACATGGTGCGCGAGGGCGCCCGCCACGGCATCTTCGACGAAGCTGAGCGCCAACTGATCCACAGCGTCTTCGAGTTCACCGATACGTCCGTTCGCGAGGTCATGGTGCCACGCTCCGAGGTGCACGCCGTCGAAGGCGGGACGCCGCCGGCCGACATCCTCAAGGAGCTGGTCGAGACCGGCTTCTCACGCATGCCCGTGTTTCAAGGCGATCTCGATCACGTCATCGGCATCGTGCACATCAAGGATCTCTTGCGCGAGGTGCAGAAGCCCCAGCCGGCACCGCTACCCGCCGTCATGCATCCAGCCTTCTTCGTCCCCGACTCCATGCAGATCAGCGATTTGCTCCGCGAGCTGCAGAGCCGGCGCACGCACATGGCCATCGTTGTGAACGAATTCGGCACGGTGATTGGGCTGGTGACGATCGAGGATCTGCTCGAAGAAATCGTCGGCGAGATCCGCGATGAATTCGACTTCGACGAAGAGCAAGCGATCCAGGAGCTCCCCGACGGTTCCCTCCTCGTTCAGGGCTCGGTACCGCTTCCTGACTTGCAGGAGCAGTACGGCATCCCCTTCGACGAAACGCCCGACTACCGCACGCTAGCCGGTCTCGTCCTGGCACGCCTGAAGCGCTTCCCCAAAGGCGGCGAGGCCATCTCGGAGTCGGGCTACAAGATGACGGTCGTCGTCCTCGACGGTCGCCGCCTCCGCAAGATCCGCATCGAAGGACCGATCAAGCGCCGGCCCGCGCATCCTCCCGCCTCCCAATAACCACAGTCGTCTCGGCAAGGAGCCACGTGTCCTGCGCAGCCACCGTCTCGTGCAGGCGACCCGCGGGGATGCTGAACGGGCGGCTGCTCGGCCTCAGCGTGATCGAACGAAGGCCGACCCCGACGCGCAGTGCACCGCGTAGCACACGCACCCGTTGCGCATGCGCGTGAGCGTGAGCCGCCTCGCGGTGGCCGCGCGGTTTGAAGACCAGCAACAAGTCGGGCGCCAGGCGGTACACGGCGTGCCGGCGCGTTGAAAGACGCTTCGCGGTCATCCGCTCTCCT
Organism: Binatia bacterium; assembly: GCA_041497995.1. GTDB lineage: Bacteria > Desulfobacterota > Binatia > HRBIN30 > HRBIN30 > DATKMS01. The sequence goes on from JBGQHM010000378.1 coordinate 6,419, forward strand.
TCAAAAGATCGTCCCGATGCTGAAGTGTACTTCCCCCAGCGACTCGCCACTACGTTGGTCGAGCTTGAAGCCGTACTCCAAAGTGATCGGGCCGACCGGTGTGATGTAGCGCAGCCCGAGCCCAGCTGAGCGGCGGAAGTTCTCGAAATTCACGGCGCAGTTGTTGATCCCTTGGCCGCTTGGGCAGTCTTGCAAGTAGACAGTGCCACCATCGGCGAAGACCTCGCCACCCAGGCCAAAGATCAATGG
>JBGQHM010000379.1:0-6652 GCA_041497995.1 Binatia bacterium
CAACCAGTAGCTCACGAAGAACAGCACCGCCGCCGCCAGCAGCATTGTGCATCCCTCGAGCAGGTCCGAGGAGCTGGGGTAGTGGCGCAGCACCTCCTCCATCACGAACGCGGTACCGAGGCTGGCGACGATACCAAGGCCGGTACCCACATAGATGGAACGCTGCATGGCCGGGTTGCCGGCCTTGGCAACGTAGGCGAGCAACGCGCCGATCACCAGGACGATCTCGAACCCCTCGCGCAAGATGATGGTCGCCGACTGCAAGAACAGCGCGTAGGGACTGGTGTGCGGCTGCAACGCTCCTCGCGTTGCCGCGAACTGCTCGTGGATCGCGGCAACGAGCGTGCGCGCCTCGGTCTCGTTGCCTGCGACCCGCATGGTCTGCCGCAGGCGCAGGAAGTGCTCTTCGATGCCACCCTTCAACCCGGGATCGACCGCTCCAAGGCGCGTCTCGAGCGGCTCGAACTGCAAGTACGCGTCGCCAGCCAACGATGTCGCCTTGGACTCGCCGCGCGCATATGCAGCCACCGCAGCATCCACAAGCCGGGCGCTCTCGCCCAGCGTCTCGTCGGCGGGATTCTGTGGTGCGACGGTCGGTGGCGCCAACTCGGCTACGTGCTGGTCGATGACAGCTCCGAGCTGCGCGATCGATGCACTCACGAGGGTAGTCGCGCCGCGCTCACTCACTTGCGACTTGAGCGTGCGCGCAGCGTCGCGAATCTGCGCCCTGCCATCCGCACCAGCGACCCTCGCCGCCAGCGCATCCGCGGCGGCAACCACCTGGCCCGCGAGAACAGTCGCTTCGTCGTACTCCACGGCGTTCGTGAGTTGTCCGCCCGTCCAGGCGTGGTCATATGCATTGCCCAGCAGACGCAACAGCCCGACGAAACGCTTCACCTGATCACCGCCGCCGCTTCCCGCTGCCGTGGGCGCATCAGGACCACCGTGCGATAGCAGGCGCAGGAACGCGACGGCCTTCCAGCGTTCATCGTCCGACATGGTGCGGGCAAATGCGGGCATTGACGTTCCCGCCATGCCGGAGGTGGTCGCCGCGAACAGCTCTGCATCCGGCTTGCGGGCCAGCGCCTGCGGCGTGCTGAGGTCCGGCGCCCCCGATTTAAGGACGGAAGCAAAGCTTCCCTGCGCGTTGCCGGTGGCGCCATGGCATGAGGCGCAGTGGGCAAGATAAACGCCCTGCCCTTCGGCGATACCGGCATCACCCGGCACCAGCGTCCACAGGTAGCTCACAACATCCCAGCGTTCTTGGACCGACAGAACCCCATCCCATGCGGGCATCGCGGTGTGGCCCTTGCCGAGGCTGACAACATGATAGAAATCGTAGGGCGTTTCGCTGCGCATAAACCCGGCGTCGGTGAAGTTCGCAGGCGGCGGGTTGAGCCCCTTCGCGCTCGGACCCTTGCCGTCGCCGCGTTCGCCGTGGCAGGTCACGCAGTACTCGGCAAACAGCGCCTTGCCGCGCGCCGCTGAAGGCGCTGCCGGCGGATACACTTGCTCACTGACGCCCGTAGCCGCGATGACCTGCTGGCGCAGTGCCGCCACCTTGGCGCCGACATCTTCCGTCGACCGTCTCTGCTGAATGGCGGCGGCAGCATCTGTGAAGAGCGGCGTCAGGTCTGCCTGCCCGCCGGGCAACGTCAACGCGACCGTCGCGAAACGCCGCTGTGCGTCCTGCAGAAACGTGGTGGCTTCTTCGAGCTCGAGGGGCCGCACGACGGTGCCGTCGTGCACGCCTTCGCGGTACTCCTCGCCCACCGCCGCCAACATCGTCAGCAGGCGATGCACCTCGTCTTCCGTGGCCGCCGGCACGGCGGCGTGGGTTTGCGCGGCGGCCAGCAGTGCCACCGCCGCCAGCAGCGTGGCGACCGGTCGGAGGCCGCAGATCGAGGGAGCGGTAGTGCGCATAGGCTTGATAGATTTTGAAACTCATTTTCAATTAGAAGTCAAGCGCGACCTCCGCGGTAGGGGTGCCGCACATCGGGATCGCTACCCGGCGGTGCGCCGCCGAGGCTTTGCCGGGCGCGCTCGGCGGGCCCTCGCCGGCCGCTTCCCTTCGACCGCTGCCAGGAGCTCGGCGAACGACTGTTGGATCATGTCTTTGAATCGGTCGGCATCCGGCATCGACGTCTCGTCCGAATCGAGGCCGATGAACAATTGGTCGCGGTATCCGTAGAGTGCGACACTGACTGGACTGCGCTTGGCCACCGGTGCAAATGGGTATGCGGCGACGATCTCCGCACCCGCCAGGTAGCGCGTTGCCATGATGCCGGGAACATTGGTAACGATAAAGTCGACGTTGCCGAAGGTGGATTCCGCCATCCAGGTCACGAACTGACGCGGCAGCACACTCAGCATGTCGGCAAGCACGGGCGACACGGCCGATGCGGGATCGGCCTTCTTCGCTTCCATGCGTTTGTGAATCTCGTCGTAGGTCTTGAGCGGATCGGCGATGCGGATCGGCAGCGGCACGAGGATCCCGGTCGCGACGTTGCCGACGTGCGCCTTCTCCGACCACTCCTCGGGCTTGCGCAGGTTCACGGGGACCAATGTCATCAATTCCTTCACACCGTTGAGCCGGTGCACGGCGTGCCATTTGCCGATCGCCCGCGCCATGATCGTCAGGATGACGTCGATCATGGCGCCGCCGAGCGCCTTCTTGATGCGCCGCACGTCGTCAAACGGCACGGCGAGGCCGTTCAGACGCCGTCCGCGGCCAAAGCGCTTCAGCGGGGTATGGCTATCGAACTGCACGGTCTCGATGATGGAGCGCAGCACCTCCGCAGCTTTCTGCAGGTTCTCGGGGTGGCGCAGCGTATCGACGACGGTACTCGCTACGGCGGAGGCGCGCTCGAGGTCGAGCTGCACGCGGTCGCGCAACGCACCGATGACCTGCGCACCGAGAGACGGTTGGTCCGGCCAGGCACCTTTCGCAACGTGCGGCACTGCAGGATCGGGCGCCTCGCCGTCACGCCCCCAGTCGGTCATGGCCCCGAAGATCGCGTTCCCGCCGACACCGTCTGCCACCGCGTGGTGCAGCTTGAAAAACAGCGCCGCCTCACCGCGTGAGCCAGCGTGGTCATACACGCGCGCCTCCCACAGCGGACGGGAGCGATCGAAGGGGGTCTCGTACGCCGGACCTAGCTCCCGGAACAGCTCCTCGAGGTCGGCGGTACCGGCCACGCCGTGGCGGCGCACGTGGTAGTCGACATCAAACGTCGGATCGCGCTCCCAGCGGGGCAGCGTCAGATCCAGTGGGGCATCGACCACTCGTTCGGCGAGCCGCGGTACCGCGGCGACGGCGCGCTCGAAGGCCAGCCGCAAGCGCGCTTCGTCGGGTGAGCAGTCGAGCAGCATCAGCATCGCCATAGTGGTGGGCTGCATGGGCGAATCAGCCCACCAGAAACTCAAGTCCTCACCCGAAAGGCGAGTGGGTATCGGTGCACTAGTCTTCTTCATCATCCAATCCCTCGGGTCCGCCTCCTTCAATCACCCGGATTCCCAGCGGTCAATGACATGCCTCAGATTGCTGGCACGGGCGCTGCAGATGGTTGCGAGCCATGTGACCCGATGCTACACGTTTTCCGCTTCAACGCCGATACGAAATCAAGGAGCCTTTGAGCAATGCTGATCCCTGCTACGCAGCTGCGCGCTGGTATGATCGTCAAGCACCAGAACGATCTGTTTCGAGTCATGAACGTCGTCCATGTCACGCCGGGAAACTGGCGCGGCATGGTGCAGACGAAGCTGCGCAACCTACGCTCGGGAACGCAGCTGGAAAACCGCTTCCGGTCGGAGGACAAGGTCGAGCGCGTGACGTTCGAACAGCATGATATGGAGTTCCTCTACAACTCGGACGACGAATATCACTTCATGAACTCCGAATCGTACGAGCAGATCGTGCTCAACGCTGAAGCACTGGGCGATGCCGTGAAGTTCCTGAAGCCCAACCTGCACGTCATGGTCGAATTCTACGAAGGCAATCCCATGGGCGTCTCGCTGCCCAAGACCGTCGACCTCGAAGTCACGCAAACGGACCCGGCCTTGAAGAGCGCGACAGTGACGAACGTGCTCAAGCCGGCGACAGTCGAGACCGGCGCCGTCGTTGGGGTACCCGGCTTCGTGGCGATCGGCGACGTCATTCGCGTCGACACCGAGTCGGGCGAGTATCTATCGCGCGCCAAGTAGAGAACGTCTGATCACCCCGCCACCCAGGACGTTGTCCTCGAGTCGCACGACGGGCGGCAGTCGTAACATCCTCGATCGTCGGACCTTCGGTTCGCGGCACTCGCCGTCTTCTCTCGCTCCTCGGAAGCCTTCTCAGCGACGCGAAATCTCGCCCGCTTGCGTGAGCTGAACTCCGCCCGCCGCCTCGCCCTGATGTGGGCGCGGGATGTGCTGCGTTCTCGTGTGTCGAACGGAGGGGCCGGTCATGGACCATGCCCATCACGCGCACGTGTTTCGGCGCGGGCCTCCGCAACGCGCGGTCGTTCCCACACCGAGCCCGCCGGCTTCGGAGTCCGTCCTCCGAGCCAGCACCCTTCGCAGCGAGAAAGTGCAAGGGAGAAGCCCAATCAGCACCACGCCGTCCGACCAGTCGGTTGGGCGACACGGTAGCCGCGGAGTGCGCTGGTTTGGCAGGACCAGAGACTACACAGGCCACGCCCGAGAAGAGGAGGCAGCGATGACACGTTCAAGCGACTGGTCACGACCGCGATGCGAAGCACCGAGGTGGGGTCAGCTACTGCGCCTGCGCGCGGCTTCCGCCATCCTGTGTGCGGGGTGTCTCGTTGCCAGCGCGCAGACGGCGCAGGGTGGCATCAACGTCTGGACAAGAAGCAATGGAGCGCCGGACGGGATCACGTACACGCTCGCGATCGATCCTCAGACCTCGACCATGCTCTACGCGGGGGCAGCCGACGGCGTGTACAAGAGTACCAGCGGCGGGGATACCTGGACCGTCACCGGGCTTGTCCTCACCGACCTGTCGGGAATCTTTGCGCTTGCAATCGATCCGCAGACGCCGACGACGCTCTACGCGGGGATCGGCTCCACTTACCACGGCGGCCAGGTGCGGGCGCAAGTCGTCGTCGAGGGCTCCGAGGGCGTGTACAAGACTACAGACGGCGGGAACACCTGGAGCACTACCGGCCTGTCCTCCCCGGTCGGCGCGCTGGCCATTGATCCGCAGACCCCGACGACACTCTACGCGGGGGCCGGCAGATTCGGGAGCGTCGAGGGCGTCTCCAAGACTACGGATGGCGGGAACACCTGGAGCACTACCGGCCTGTCCTCCCCGGTCGGCGCGCTGGCCATCGATCCGCAGACCCCGACGACGCTCTACGCGGGGGCCGCCAGACTCGGGAGCGTCGAGGGCTCCCAGGGCGTGTACAAGACTACCGACGGCGGGGATACTTGGATCACTCTTTCCCTCCCTGCAGGCGAATGGTCCCGCGTCATCGGGCTCGCGATCGACCCGCAGAACCCAGCGATGCTCTACGCGGGGACGGAACGCTGCTACGGATGTGGCATGGGGGGGCTTTGCTGCGTACCCGGCGAAGCGTTCAAGAGCACGGACGGCGGTGACACCTGGAGCCGCCTACCCGTCGCCGCCACTGTACTCAGCATTGATCCGCAGAGCCCGACGACGCTCTACGCGGTGGCTGACCGCGTGTTCAAGAGCACCGACGGCGGCGGCACCTGGAGCGATTTCAGCACGGGCCTGCCCCGGGGCTACTACGACGATGAAGGCGTCCTCGCGCTCGCCATCGATCCCATCGAGCTCCGTCGGGTGTACGCCGCGACGAGAAGCGGCGTGTTTGCGATCGAACAGGTGGTCGTCGGCACAGGCACGCCGGCGAGCTGTACGGAAGGCGGGCTCGACGCAGCATTGGCGGGTTTGGTGACGTTCGACTGCGGGCCGGACCCCGTCACAATCACGATCACCAGCACGAAGACGATCGCATATGACACCGTCATCGACGGTGGCGGCCGCATCACGATCAGCGGTGGGAATCGCGTGGGGGTCTTCGCCGTGAATGGTGTCTCGTTGACGGTCCAGAATCTGACCATCGCCGACGCTCAGAGTAGCTCGGCCGGCAGCGGCGCCGGCATCTTCAACGGCAGCGGCATGCTGACGGTCACCAACAGCACCTTCTCCGGCAATAGCGCAGGCGTGTACGGCGGCGGCATTTACAGCAACGGCGGCACGGTGACGGTGACCAACAGCACCTTCTCCAGCAACCGCGCGGGCTACGGCGGCGGCGGTATCTACAGCGACACCGGCACGGTCACGGTCACCAACAGCACCTTCTCCAGCAACCGCGCGCGCTACGGCAGCGGCGGCGGCATCGACAGCAACGGCGGCACTGTGACGGTGACCAACAGCGCCTTCTCCGGCAACAGCGCGAATCACGGCGGCGGCATCGACAGCAACGGTGGTAGGGTAACGGTTACCGCCTGCAGCTTCTCCGGCAACAGCGCGCACGACGGCGGTGGCATCGTCAGCTACAGCGTTCTGGCGGTTACCAACTGCTCTTTCTCCGGCAACAGCGCGGGCGCCGGCGGCGGTATCTACAGCGACACCGGCACGGTCACGGTCGTCAACAGCACCTTCTCCGACAATAGCGCCGCGCCC
>JBGQHM010000380.1:0-6634 GCA_041497995.1 Binatia bacterium
AGCGTCTGCAGCTCTGGCATCGCATAGTGCAACCCGAACGCGCCTTGGACGGGATCCGAGATAGCCAGAAGCTGGTTCTGCGGCAGTGCCAAGGCGCCGCGCGCCGCCAGATACGCGTTGTACTGGGCGCTGTCGAGCGGCACGACGGTGTTATGGCCATCGTTGCCGCCGAACATGAAGAGGCAGACCAGTGCCTTGTAGTCCGGCACCGCCGCCGCCTGGGCCCGCTTGAATCGCCCCAGGGCGGCCAGCATGCCCACGCTTGCCCCTAGCTGCAGAAAGTTGCGCCTCGAGATCCCGCATTCTGTCTTCATGTCGTCCCTCACTGCATCATCCTTAGCGCTGAACGAGGTACTCACCCGACATCGACGTCAGGTAGAGGGCCGTCAGCACCCGCGCGTTGTTGTCGGGCATTGCTGGCAGCGCCGTGAGCAACGCCGTCCGCGTCGACTGCGACATGCGGCCGATGAGGAGCGCGTTGTCGACGGCGTTGACCAGCGTGGCCGCGTTCCCGGCGACGGCGACGAACGGCTGCAGCACCGGGTTGATCGGCCATGGGTTGTACATCAACGAATAAAAGAAATTGGCGCGGTTGACGGCGTCGCTCGATGAGTAGATCTGGAACTCTGGTCCGTAGAGCGCGGTCTTCGGGATGTGGTACGTCGGCGAGTAGTGGCCGAAGACCGATGCGGCATCGAGCATGCCCTCGTTCATGTTGTAGAAGAGGTAGGCGAACTGTGAGGCCGCGCCGACGTTGAGACCAAGGGTCCGCGCCAGCGCGATCGTGTGCTGCATCGGTGTGCGCAGCCGTCCGAAGTTCGCGGGCGGTATGTCGTTGCGCGCTTCCGGATCGAGCAGGATCGCGCGGATGACGGCCTGCATATCGCCGCGCACACTGGTGCCGTTGAAGACGGTGGCGATGCGCGCGATGTACGCGGGGCTCGGGTTGCTGGTGATCAATGCGCGGATCAAGCGCGTGGCCAGGAACGGGCCGACGTTCGGATGGTTGAAGATGGTGTCGATAGCCCCGTCCAGGTCCTGCTGGATCGACTGGTTGGCGGGCAGGCTGTGGCCGAGGATCGTTTTGGCCGAGGTGTTGTGCTTCGAGGCGATCGGCAGCATGGGGCCGGGATAGTAACTGAAGTTACCGTACGCAGGGGGAATCCCGGTTGGATTTCCCCAGGTCCAGCCGGTCAAGGCTTTCGAGAGCTGCTGAACGTCGGTCTGCGTGTACGTCGAAATCGGGACGTTCTGGGAGTCAACCTGGACCGATCCGTCCAGGTTGAGCTTGTATAGGCCGATCGAGAAGAGCTGCATCACTTCGCGGGGAAAGTTCTCATTGGCTGCACCGCCGCTCACGCCGCTGTTGGCGAGATCGAGATACTTGCCCATCGACGCATCGAGCGTGATCTCCTTGAGGAGGGTCCGGTAGTTGCCGAAAGCGTTGCGACTCAGCAGCTGGAGCCAGGGCACGATCTCGTCGCCGTTGGTGTTCTTGTTCATCGCTTCGACGATGATTTCGCTTAGCGCGAAGATGACCCGCTGGCGCAGCTGGTCCTGGCCCGCCAGTGCATTTCCAAAGAAGGCGTCGACGGCGTCGGAACGCTGCGCGGTACTGAGCGGCGGCCACGACGACTCGGGCGTCGCGAACTGCTCGTCGATGAATGCCGGGATGCCGATTGTCGCGAGGTGTGCGGTGAGCTGCTGTGTCGGACCGAACGTCGCTTGATCGAGGAATCGCCCGTAGATCACCGCGAGCGGATCCTGGATGGTAATGGCCGCGATGCCCTGCGTCGTGCCGTTCACGACGCTGACGGCGGAGACGGTGACGGAACCCGTAGTCGGCAGCGTTGCCGGCGCGGTGTACAGGCCAGCGCTGGTGATCGTACCCACGGCGGAGTCGCCACCGACCGTGTTGTTCACTTTCCACGTCACCGCCTGATTGGCGTTGCCTGTCACCGTCGCCTGGAACTGCAGCGAGGCGCCGGTCTGCACCGTGGCGCTTGCGGGGACAACGCTCACAGCGAGTGTTGGGCCGGCGGTAGAAGTGGCGGTGCGTGTAGAAACCGCACCGGAAGTGGCGGTACGAACCATGGTGGGGGTCGAGGCCGGCTCCGTACGGGCGATGGTGGGTGTAGAGACCGCGCCCGTGGTGGCGGTCCGGACCATGGTGGGCGTGGAAACCGCACTCGGCGTCGCGGTACGAACAGTGGTAGGTGTCGAAACCCGCTCCGTACGGATGACGGTAGGTGTGGAAACCGTGCCCGAGGTGACGGTAAGAATCAGTGGTGTCGAGACCGCGCCCGGTCCCGGATTCGCCACGGTGATGTTGATCCTACCTACCTGCGTAGCGGTGCCGGTTGCGGTCAGCTGTGTCGACGAGTTGAAAGTTGTCGTGAGAGGCGCACCGTTCCACAGGACCTGGGCGCCGCTCACAAAGCGGCTGCCGATGACCTTCAGTGTGAACGGCCCGAGCGGCAGTCGATTCGGGCTGAGGCCCGTCGTCCACGGAATCTGGTTGCGCACCGCAATCAGGCAGGACGCGGAAGCGGCGGGATTCGAGACGCTCGTCGCCCTTGCGGTGACGTTCCAGCCCGCGGGCGGTACTGCGGGCGCAGTGTATTTTCCCTTCGCGTCGATGACGCCGACCGTCGTGTTGCCGCCTGGAATTCCGTTGACTGTCCAGGAGACGGCCGCGCTCGGAGCGCCATTTACAAAGGCGGTCAGTTGGCGATCACCGCCAACGGGCAGGCTGACCGACGTAGGCGAAACCGCCACGGTCTGCGCGACCGCGGGCGCCGCGATGGCGACCATCAACAGAAGCAAGCCGATCGTCGATCGTCTGTGGCCGTATGTACGCACGTTCGCTCTCCCTGCTCGACGCGGTGATCCGTTTCCGATCATAGCGTGTAGTCTGACAACCTGCGGCGAAGGCATGACGATTGCCAATTCCGAATCGGCGCATGAGTGTCGATCGTGAACGAGATTTCCGGTGGGTTCTCGCGTCGCATCAGGTGCAGCCAATCGCCGACTAACACTTCGACCCCACGTCGTAACTCTTCCGTTTCACCGTCTCTGCTCCCTTGCTGAGAACCACGCCGAGCACGCTTGAAATCAATTTGATGGTCCGCAAGGCAGCACGTTGCGTGCCTCTCTTCGATCAGGTCGGAGAGGCACCGAAAGCGCACGACGGGGGTGACGCGCACGAGGGAAGCGTCACGACCACGTGACGGCGTCGCGCCGCCATGGCTGGCGACCGGAGCGCCGCGCGCTCGTGAAAACCGCGGTGACTTGTGTTTATCTATGTCACCCGTGCGTCCCACAGCAGTAGCCCGCAGGCTTCGATTCTTTTTTCTGGAGCGCTGCCTCCTCCCGGTCGTTATGCCGGCCGTGCGGGCGTTGGCTTGGACGTGGCGCGTCCAGGGCGCCGACCCGGTCGAGCTGCAACGAACGCTCGCCGCGCCACGCGTGATCCTCGTCACCTTTCACGGCATGCTGCTGCAAACGCTGCGCATGCGGCATGTCGTGGTCGCACCCGGACGCCGGCCGTTCGTGATGCTCAGTCCGAGCTTAGACGGTCGGCTCCTGGCGGCCGCGCTGCGCCATTTCGACACCGATCATGTGTACGGCACGATCGGCAGCCACGGCATCGCCGGGGCGCGCGAGTTCATTCGTCGCGTGCAAGGCGGCGACGTCGGCATCATCGCCGCCGACGGCCCGCGCGGCCCGGGCGGCATTGCCAAGGACGGCTTCTTGCGCCTCGCCGCCGCCGCGCAGGCACACGTGTCGTTGGTCACGATGTCCGCGCGCCGCGGCATCACCTTCAACTCATGGGACCGCGCCCGCCTGCCGCTGCCCTTCGCAACCCTGCAGCTGTCGCTGCGCCTCCTGCCGCCGCCCGTCGAGGGCGACTACGACGCGGCCTTGGCAGCGGCGCAGGGCGCATTCGCGGCCGTCGGCAACGACGCTGCATCTCCTTCAAGGCCTTCCTGAGCTCGCGGAGCGGGGAACGCGACAGCCCTGCTCCAGTCGGTGCGCAGGTAGCGAACCGCACCGCTTGCTGACGCGCGCGGCTCGGGAATTCCCTCACCCATCACGACGCGTGCGTCTGAGCCGCAACCGTCAGGGAGCGGCACAGGACGACAAAGGTCGTACGAGATCGGGCGAGCGGCTTACAATTGAGACCTACGATCGATTTCCGGATCGCTCATAACAGCGGAAACTGGAGGTCAAGGGAGGGTTCCAAACGAAGCATCCACATTCTGGCATTGAGTGCGCGGTCGCACTCGGCGTAGCGCTTGGGCTCCTTGTCTCAAGTGTCGGGAGGAGGGCAGCGACGGACATGACCAAGATCGATGTCAGCCAACACGTCCAGGGAATGGAGCGTGTGCTCCACGCGCGGCAGGATCCGCTCAGTTGCCACAAGACCATCACGATTCTGCGGCGCTGGCAGTTCGATGAGATGCTGGACGACGCGTCGCGGACGAAAGCCGGAAAGCTCGTCCATGAATTCGAATCCGTGCGAGGGTCCCAGGCGACGCTAGACGGCCGTGTTTCGGGTGACCCGACGTCGGATAGTCCCGCTGCGCTTGCTCAGTCGCTGTGAATCAAGGCGCCGCGCACTCACGACCAATCCGAGAGACGGCCTCCAAAGGAGCTACAATGAACGCTCTGAGGAGCAATGACGGATTCACGTTGATCGAGCTACTGGTCGTCGTCGCCATCATCGGCATCTTGGCCGCCATCGCGATCCCCCAGTTCGCGCTCTACCGTCAGAAGGCGTTCGATGCGCGGGCCCAGTCCGACCTGCGGAACGCGGCGACCGCCGAGGAAGTACACTTCGCTGACACCAATGCATACATAGACTGCTCAAACGCCGCGTGCACCACCGCGATCGGCTGCACTCCATCGAAGGGGGTGGACCTAACGATGGTCGCCAACGCTAACGTGTCGTTTACCGGAACGGCCAAGCACAGCACCGGTGGTGTGACTTGGACCTACGACAGCCAGAGCGGCGGTATCACCAACCCGTAGCCTGAATCGCTGATCGGAGCAGAGCGGGTACAGGAACATCTCGCGGGAGGAGCGGAATGACGGAAAGATCGATGGCTCTATCCGGCCGTCACACGATCCTTGTGGTGAACGGTCGGGAGAAAGCATGGGAATCGGTGCACAGCCTGCTCGAACGCGAGGGACACCGCGTCCTGGCGGCCGCGGATGGCGCTGCGGCGCTCGGTCTCTTCGTCCACGAACGCGCCGATGTCCTCCTCGTCGAACGGGCGATGTTCGAAATGGACACTCCCCAATTCCTACGCCGCGTGCGCGCGCTGGACGCCAGCGTGCCGGTCGTAGCGAGCGGGCGCGGGCTGGACGCGGACGCCCGTCGGCGTCTGATGCGTGAATTGGCCCTGCACGGCTTTTGCGATCCGGACACCAGCAGCAGCGCCGTGCTCGAGTCGATCGAGTCAGCGTTGGCCAGCATCCGGCGCGTGCGCGACGCGCGGGCCGCAGGGGAGCTCCGCGCGCTCATCCTGGCGAGGTTCTGTCATGACCTCCGCAACTCTCTGCACGTCATTCGGGGGTACACGGAGATCTTGCGTGGTGATCCGACCGCCCCAGTGGAAGAGATGCTCGATCGCTTGGGAGTTGCCAGCGATACTGCGCTTGGGCTTGCTCAGGACTATCTCGATTTGGCACGTCTCGATACGTTGGGCGTGATCGTCCGCCGGGAGCCCGTGGACATCGACGCGCTACTCGATGATCTGCGCATCCTCGGCAACCGGCAGATCGGCAAGCGGCCCCTGAAGTTCACCACAGACGTCCCATTCCCAGGTGCCGTGATGTCCACCGACGGAGAGAAGGTCCGCGCGACATTGGCGCAGCTTCTAGCCAATGCCATCAAGTTCACGCGGTCCGGTGAGATACGCCTCAAGGTCCAACCGGAGCCCGGCCGCACAGATTTCGTACTCGCCGATGCGGGTCCAGGCATCGAACCGGACGCCCTTCCGCACCTCCTAAACCCTGTCTGCCAGTTCCGCAACGATGTTGCAGCGACGACGCCGGGCCAAGGTGTTGGCCTCGCGATTGCGCTGCGTCTCAGCACGCTGATCGGGGCATCGCTGACCGCGACGTCTGGCGCGCAAGGCGCTACCTTCACCCTCAGCATTCCAGGGGAGGTCAGCCACCGCGCTGAGTTTTCGCACGAGCCAACGCTGCACTAGCGCAGCAGCGGGCACGAAGTGTTGTGCGCCGAGATCAGGTTAGCTGATCGGGATGGGGCGGTCGCCCGCGTACTGGCCGGCGCCTTCACCTCCGTGAAACACCAGCGCGGCACTAACGCGGTTCTTGACGTCGAGCTTGGCAAAGATCCGGGTCAAGTGCGTCTTGACCGTCTTCTCGCTGATGGCCAGCTTGGTCGCGATCTCGCGATTGCCGCTGCCCTGCGCGACGCAGGCCAGGACCTCGCGTTCCCGTCGCGATAACTGCTTCAGCCCATCGTGAGTCTGATCGGCTGGCGCGGAGTTGCGCTGGAAGACGTCAAAGACGTCTCTCGGAAGATTCGGATCGATCCAGATACCTCCGTTCATTACTGTGCGGATCGCATCTGCCACCGCATACAGCCGAGCCGCCTTGA
>JBGQHM010000381.1:0-6619 GCA_041497995.1 Binatia bacterium
ACCTCGGAAGACAGCCCCGCAACATCGAGCGAGCCGGCCGGCGCCAGCATGACCTGCTGCGCTGCGGACGCCAGCAAGTACTCACGCATGCCGGCCTGGGTGAGATGCACCCACACGGTCTTCCCCGCAGCGCGCAGAGCCATGAGGCTACGGCGGAGTTCCTGGACCTTCGCCCATCCCGTGCGCAAGCTGCCGCAGCGCACGAGCACGCCGCGCAAGTTCGGGTCCTCACGCGCCCACCGCAAGAGAGACAGCACATCGAAGTAGTCTTCACGGGCGCGCTGCGCGATGCCCAGTAGGCGATGCTCGACCGGCTCTTCGGGAAGGTCGCCGGCGATGTCCAGCGTCAGCACCCCGTAGGCCGACCGCCGTCCGAACGAACGCAGCAGCGCCTCGGACAGATTCAAATAAGCGAGCAGTCCATATCGCCGCAGCCGACTACGCATCGTAGGTCCAACTGTGCGCCGTTGATGCGCAGGGCGCAACCGCAGCGACGCTACTTGGCAACCAGGCGCAGCGGAAGTTTGGTGACGGCGCGGAAGACGATGCTCGGATGCATCGGCAGCGCGGTATCATCGATCCGTTCGAATGCACGCGTCCGCGCCAGCAGCGCGGACAGTGCGACCTGCGCTTCGAGGCGAGCCAGATTCGCCCCCAAGCAATAGTGTGTGCCGAACCCAAACGCGAGGTGCCGGTTCTCGCCGCGGCCGACGTCGAAGCGCTCAGCGTCGGGGAACACCTGCTCATCGTGATTTGCCGATCCGAGCCAGCTGACGACGATCTGCTTGGGTTCGATCGCGTGGCCGCCGATCTCGACACGACGCGTAGCGATGCGCGGATCCAACTGCACCGGTGACGCGTACCGCAACACCTCTTCGACCGTCGACGGCAGCAGATTTGCGTCGGCGCGCAAGCGGGCCAGTTGATCGGGATGGGCCAGCAGCTCGAGCACCACGTTGCCGATCAACGTGGTCGTCGTCTCATTGCCCGCTACGAGCAACAAGACGAGCATTCGGATCATCTCGTCGCGGCTGAGTCGGGAGCCCTCGACCTCGGCCTGCACCAAACCGGTGAGCAGATCCTCGTGCGGCTGTCGCCGGCGCTCATCGGCGAGCGCGGTGAAGTAAGTGCCCATGTCCTCAAGCAGCTTCCCCAGTGCCTCCAGCCGCTCGGGTGGCGGAGGCGAGAACAACGCGTTGCCCAAGTTCTCAACCGCGGCGTCCGACCACTCTTTGAACTGCTCGCGATCGGCGGCGGGGATGCCGATGATCTCAGCGATCACGATTACCGGCAGCGGGTACGTCAGCGCTGCAACGAAGTCGACCTCGCCCCGCTCGAGGGCGCGGTCGAGCAACTCATTGGCAATCTCGTGCATGCGCGGTTCGAGGCGGCGGATGATCCGCGGCGTGAAGGCCTGGTTGACCAAGCCGCGCAGCCGCGTGTGCTCCGGCGGATCCTGGCCCAACATGCTGGGCGGAGGCAGCTTCTCCGGATTGATCCCGGCCGGCGGCGGAAAGTGGTTCGACCAGGTCTGCGGGTCGCGGAGGATCGCCTGAATGTCCGCGTAGCGGAAGACTGAGGTGATCGGCAAACCCGGATGCGAATAGACCGGCTGCTCGCGCCGGGCCCGCGCATACAACGGGAACGGATTGCGTCGGGTCTCCTCATCGAACGGGTTGAAGGTGAAGTCGTCTGCCATCGACTCGCTTGTAACCGCCCTCGCCGCAGAGGGTCAAGCCATGAGGGCACGATGCGTCGCACCGCTCATCGAGCGCGCGGCGGCGCGGCCGGCCACATATCCCGTCGACCACGCCCACTGGAAGTTGAAGCCACCGATGCGTCCGTCGCAGCCGAGCATCTCACCGACGAGATAGAGGCCCGCGCATTTGCGTGACGCCATCGAGCGGTAGTCGATCTCCGCAAGTGGGACCCCACCAGCCGTCACTTCGGCGAAGTTCCACCCGCGTGCGCGCACGACCGGCAGAACGAAGGCGGTCAGGGTGTGCAGCAAGGCGCGACGGTGCGTGCGAGACAGTTGCGCCGCGCGCACGGTGGGATCGAGACCGGCTGCAAGCAGCAACGCCGCCGCGAGGCGATCGGGCAGCCGTTCGGCAATCAGCCGTTGCACAGAGGCACGAGGGCGCACCGTGGTCGCTTCAATCAACCACTCTTCCACCTGCGCGAAGCTGGAGCCCGGTAGAAAGTTGCAGCGCATCTCGACCGGCTGCCCACCGGCCTGCGCGATCACCCAGTGGCGGCTGGCGTCCATGACCACCGGACCGCTGATACCAAAGTGCGTCCACAGCAGACTGCCCGTACGCCGATCGATCAGCGCGCCGTCGGCATACGTCGACAGCTCGACCGGCCGTGACAAGCCGGAGAGCGCAGCGTGGAATCCGTCCTGCAGCACCAGAGGCACCAGCGCAGGGAATGTGGGTGCCACGGTATGACCCAGACGACGCACGATGTCCCAGCCACTGCCGTCGCTGCCCGTCCGCGGCAAGGAGCAGCCGCCGGTCGCCATGATCACGCGCGCCGCGCGGAGCACACCGTGCTGATGCGCGACGCTGAACGATGCGCCGGACGCGGTTGGTGCAATGTCATCGACACGATGGTGCGGGCGGACCGCTACCCCGAGCGCGGCACAGCGGTGCAGCAGCGCGTCGAGCACTGTGCGCGCGCTGTCACTCACCGGGAAGAGCTTGCCGGTGTCCTCGCGCTTGAGAGGTACGCCTAGCCCAGCGAACCATCGGCTCGTTTGCTCTTCGTCGAACGCGGCAAGGATGTTGCGCACGACGGGCTGCGACCCGTTGAAGTCGTCCGGCCGCACCACGTCGTGCGTCACGTTGCAGCGCCCGCCGCCAGAGATGAGGATCTTCGCACCAATCTTGGTAGCGCCATCGAGGAGGACAATCCGCTCTGCTCCGGCCTCGGCGCTGAAGATGGCCGCCGCCAGACCAGCAGCGCCAGCGCCGACGATGGCGATGTCGCATCGGTCATCCATCTCGGCTCACCAGATAGCACAGCGCCGCTCTTGCGGCCCGATGCTCGTGCGCTATGCATAGACGGCCGGTACCGAGGCGCGTGCCACAGCGTGGCAGGGAGGAGTCGGATGCGAATGAACCCTAGCGATTGCGTTCTATACAGTGGCGGGTTGAAGGGTGCCGAGGCTGCCTTTGGGGCGGCCGCCGAACTTCATGGCATCGAAGAGGTGAACTTCACCTTCGACGACCACGTGATTGAACGCACCCGCGGGGTGCGCACGCTCAGCCATGCCGAGCTCATGCACGGCGATGTCAGCCTGGCATACGTCTCAAAGCTGCTGCACCGCCACTATCCGGAGACGGACTACATCAAGAAGGTGCTGCAGACGATCTGGCATCAAATCAACAACGCCCAGGAAGTGTACGTGGTCGGCAAGGTGCTCGACGACGACACCGTGATGGGTGGCACAGGCTGGGGCGCCGAGTTCGCCAAGCTGTGCAACAAACCGGTGTGCGTCTTCGATCAGGATCGCAATGGTTGGTTGCGTTGGACTGGCTCTGCCTGGGAGTCCCACGAGCCCTCGATCACCCACCCGCACTTCGCCGGGACCGGCACGCGCTTCTTGCGCGACAACGGTAAGGCGGCGATCACGCAATTGTTCGCCCGTTCCTTCAAGTAGTACGCAGTCGCGATGTTGCGTCTGCGCGCCGTCTGCATCGGGCTCGCGCTGCTGCTGAGTGGCTCGGCTGTCCACTCGACACCGCCACCAACGCCGGGAGCTCCGGTAGCGCTCGATGTGCACGTGCTGAAAACCTATCCGCACGATCCGGAAGCCTTCACTCAAGGATTGCTGCTGCACAACGGTACACTCTACGAGAGCACCGGCCGTTATGGGGTCTCCGACCTCCGCGCTGTCGAGCGTGATACCGGTCGCGTGTTGCGGTCCACGCCACTTTCCACCATGTACTTTGGCGAGGGACTCGCGCTCGTCGGCGAGCGTCTGATTCAGCTCACGTGGGTCGAGCATGTCGCCTTCGAGTACGATCTGTCGACGTTCCGCGCAGTCGGCAAGCTCACGTACAAGACAGATGGTTGGGGCCTCTGCTACGACGGCACTCGGATCGTCATGAGCGACGGCAGCGACACCCTGTATTTCCGCGACCCAGTAACGTTCGCCGTGACCAGTCGGATCGGCGTGACGCTCAACGGACGACCCCGAACCGCCCTCAATGAGCTGGAATGCGTCGGTGATGCGGTGTTTGCCAACATCTGGCAGACGGACACAATCGTAAAAGTCGATCCGCACACCGGCGTGGTCACCGCCACCATCAACGCGTCCGGGTTGCTGACGCCGGCGGAGCGGTCACACGCAGATGTCCTCAACGGCATCGCCTATGACGCCAGCCGCGGCACCTTCCTCATCACCGGCAAGCTGTGGCCGAAGCTGTTTGAAGCGGAGTTCGTGCCGCACGCGCGGTGAGAGCGTCACCGCCTGGAGCGCCCCGTCTCGTCGATCAACGCGCGAATCGCCTCCATCCGCTCGCGCACGTCCGCAACGGTGTCGAGCGCGTCGGTCTCGACCGGCAAGCGGTAACTCCAATTGTGCCCATCGGTCGTTGCCGGCGTGTTGATGCGCTCGCGCCAGCCGAAGAGGTCTTGGATCGGGAGGATCGTAAGCAGCGAACCCGCTTCGTAGAGTCGGCGGAGCAACGCCAGGTGCAGCTGCAGCGTCCACGGCGGTGCGGTGTCGTCTGCGTCCGGCCTCGCGTTTGCGAGCTGCAGCGATTGGATGGCTGCAATGCGTTCCTCCCGACCCAGCGTTTCCCACCACACCAACAGGGTGTCGGTGTCGTGGGTCCCGGTGGTCGCCACTGACAGCGGCGGATAGGATCGCGGATCAACAAACCCGCCGTCGCGGCGCTCCCACCGCAGGACTTTGTAACCCGGTATGCCGAGTCGGTTCAGCGAGTCGCGCACCCAGTCGGGAACGGTGCCGAGATCCTCGGCGATCACGCCGCTCTCCCCCGCCTCTTCCAGCAGTGCGGTCAGGAGGTCGTGCCCCTGGGCAGCCTGCTCGGCGTGTTCCTGCGGCACGAAGCCGGAGCTGCCGCCCGCGCGGACTGGAATCGCGTAGGTCCGATAGAGGCCGACGACATGATCGACGCGGAACAGATCGAAGACGTCGCGAGCTTGGCGGGCGCGCTGTCGCCACCAGTCGAAGCCGCTGGCGCGCATTGCCGGCCAATCGTACAGCGGCAGACCCCAGGCCTGACCGGTAGCGCTGAAGGCGTCGGGCGGCGCACCAGCCGAGCTGTTCAGATCAAAGAGTCCCTGATGCGCCCACACGTCGGCACTATCACGTCCACAGACGAACGAGAGGTCGCCCTTGATGAGCACCCCGCGCCGGCGCGCTTGGGCACGCACGGCATTCCATTGCTCAGCCGCGTTCCATTGGATGTACTGAAAGAAGCGGATGCGCTGCTGTAACGCGGCAGCGGTGCGCTGCACAGCCTCCGGATCACAGACGCGAAGCGCATCAGGCCACATCTCCCAACTCGTCCAACGACGCCGCTCCTTGATGGCACGAAACACGGCGTAGGGATCCAGCCACGACGCGTTGCCGACGCAGAACCGTTCGAACGCCACGGTGCGATCGCTCGACGCCGGCAGGCACTCGAACGCTTCGAAGCCGAGCTCCAACAGCTGCAGTTTCAGCATATAGGCGCGGCGGCGAAGCCGCTCGGAGGACTGCCGCGCGCGGCGCATCTGCGCGCGGACGCTGCGTGTGTCGGCAAACTCCTGGGCGGCACGGCTGTGCTCGACCTCCGGGACCTGCGACACCGAGACGTACGCAGGATCGATGGCAAACGCGCTCACTGTATTGTATGGGCTCGCTTCACCGATCGCCGTCTCGTTTACGGGCAAGAGCTGAATCACCCGTTGATCCCAGTGGTCCATCCAGTCGATGAACGGGATGAGATCCAGGATCTCGCCTGTCCCCAGGTCGTACGCGCCACGCAACGCAAACAGCGGCAACGCCACACCCGCGGCGCGGGGAAATTGATGTTGGGACGTCACGACGGCGGGTGATTCGTTGATCACGCGACAACGATCTCCGGCTCCAGCCGGACCACGGCGCTCAGCGAGTTTGAAATGAAGCAGTGCTTCTCTGCCATCTTGATCACACGCTCCACCTTCGTGCGGTCGACATCCGGGCCTACGGTGATGCGCGGCTTGACGACGACGCGCGTGATCGCCAGCCCCCGGCCGTCGGCTTTTTCCAGTGTCCCGGTCGCCGACGCCGTATACGCGATAAACGGAAGCTTCGAGTTCTGCGCAATCGTGACGAAGGTGAGCATGACGCACGCATTGACCGCCGCCACGCAAAGGTGCTCCGGCGACCACACATCATCGGTGCCCCCGAACTCAGACGGGGCACCGAAGTGCAGCGGAGGGCGGCCCGGAGCGACCAGCGTGCCGGTCCGGTTGTGCGTCCACTCGACCGTTGTGTCGTAGTCGTGCCGATCGTCGCCCATTCCTTTACTCCTTCCGGCCCCAAGCTATGTGGGCAGTTGCAACGCGTCAATTGACGGCACCGTCTCCGGGCCACTCGCGACGGTCCACGGGCCATCCA
>JBGQHM010000382.1:0-6575 GCA_041497995.1 Binatia bacterium
ACGTCCTGCAGGAAATCGAGGTACTGTTTGCGCGTATCGTCCGGCAGCTCGGCCTCCTTGGTCATGTTGATGAGGGCTTCCCGTACGGTGATCGGGTTGATGCAGTTGCCGGAGACGTTGTCGGAGAGCGCGTTGTCGAGTGCCTTCATGATGAAGCGCGTGGAGATGCCGCTCATCCCTTCGCGCTTGGTATCGTCGCGTAGTTCATGCACGTCGATCTTCTTGGTCTTGCCCTTCTCGACGACCTCCTCGCCGTTGTACAGCTTGAGCTTGGTCATCAGGTCGCACTTGGTCGTCGGCTCGAGACGCGACAGGATTGCAAACATCGAAGCGAACTCGAGAGTGTGCGGCGCGACGTGGGCACGGAAGTCCGAGTGGCGGATGATCTTCTGGTAGATCTTCACCTCTTCGGAGAGCCGCAGGTTGTACGGCACCTTCACCACGACGATGCGGTCGAGGATCGCCTCGTTGGTGTGATCGGCCTTGAACTTCTGCCACTCGGCTTCATTCGAGTGCGCGACAATGACCGTGTCGACGTACACCATGCCGTGGCGGCCCGGCGCCGGGATCACCTTCTCCTGGGTGGCGGTGATCATGGCGTGCAAGTACTCGGTCTCGTTCTTGAAGACTTCGATGAACTCCACCATGCCGCGGTTGCCGACGTTGAGTGCGCCGTTGAGGTCGAGGACGCGCGGATCGCCCTCCGAGTAAATGTCGAGCTTGGAGATGTCCTCACTACCGATGAGTACTGAGGTGTCCTGGTTGTTCGGGTCGACCGGCGGTACGACGCCGATGCCGGCGCGATTGCGCTTCGAGAAGCCCAGAGTGACGACCGGCACTTCCTCGTAGCGTCCGCTGAACTCTTCCTTCAGGCGGAAGCGGCAGACCGGGCAGAGGTCACCCTCGATGTGCACCCCGAGCATTTTCTCGAACTCACGGCGTAGGTGCCGCGGGATGAGGTGCAGCGGCTCCTCGTTCATCGGACAGCCCTCGATCCCGTAAAACGGCAGGCTCTCCTCCAACCCGTGCTGCAGCCGCTCGACGAGTGAGCTCTTCCCCGAGCCGACGGGGCCCATGAGGTAGAGCACCTGGCGACTCTCTTCGCCCTTCAGCGCCGCTGAGTGGAAGTAGCGCGCAATCTGCGCCACGACCTTCTCGATGCCGAAGAACTCATCCGAGAAGAATCCGTAGACCTTAACGGATTCGTCTTTGAAGAGCCGCTTGACGCGCGCGTCGTCCGACTCGTTGATATCGTGGACGCCCGGCCGCAAGATGACGTCATGCATACGGGCGTGGGAAAGCTTCGAGAGGGTCGGTTCCTCCTTGACGCGGTCGAGATACTCGAGAAACGTGCCGTGCCAGCTCTGTGACTCCCTGGTCGCCCGATCCTCTTGGATCAGCTTTTCAAACGTGGCCCTGTCTTGTTCCATGACCCGCTCCTTTGGCGATAAGCCGTCCCGCCTACCCCGCTGTCAACGCCGCCACCTGCCCCTACGTCATTGGATGTTCACCGGGTCGATTGTATTCAGCGCGCTCAAACTGGGACGACCATCGCCCCAGCGTGAATGGACGTTGTTGGGTGAATCGCGAAAGAGGAGATCGACGCGTTCGAGAAGATGACGCTTGCAGAGCGACGGTGTAACGACAGCTCACTGCGCTCCCTTCCCTAGGATGAACATCACTACCCAAAAAAATCGTAACACCGGGACACCCATGGGTCAAGAAATTTCCGTGCACGAGCCACGCCGACGATGCCCGTCGCGGCCAGCGTGACATGGACACAGGGGGCAGCTAAGGTGTCGCCTAAACACCGGAGTTCCTCGATGCGGAGGCAGAAATGAGCCCGATGCCAGCTGCATCGCCCCAGGCCCTCCTGGTCGCGATCGATTTCTCACACAGCGCCGTTCACGCGCTCGACCTGGCTCTGAAGTGGTATCCCGGCAGTGAGATCACGGCCCTGCACGTCGTCGACACCGCGTTCATCGAGCGGGCCGTAGCGGCCGGACTTGGCACCCGCGACGACATCGTCGCCAAGCTCCGCGCGCGGGCCGGCGAAGAGTTCGGGTGGTTGACGCAGGACAAGGGTGCCGACCGCTTCGATCCCATGATCGTGGAGGGCGTGCCGTTCATCGAGATCGTGAAGATCGCCAAGGACCTCGATGCGGACCTTCTCTTGATGGGCAGTCACCACACCGGCGCCCGCCTCGATGAGCTGCTATTCGGCAGCACTGCCGAGAAAGTGCTGCGCGCCTGCCCGTGTCCCGTACTGTGCGTGCCGTAGGCAACGCGGCATGGACCCCTTCAGTCGGCACTCGAAGCCTGTTAGATGGGTGGGACCTAATCCAGATTGAGTTCATGTTGTGGAGGATTGCTGATGATGGGGACACCAGTTGTCGGGAGCGAAGCACACAAGGAGCTTTTTTGCCGCTCATTCATCGACACACACGACCCGTACGATCCGGCGCAGCTTCCGTTCCCTGACATCGAACCTGACAGCCGGGCTCGCCTGCTCAGCCTGCCGATCTGGGATGAAGCCGTGAACACGGAACGTGAGACAGCGAGGAAGGTCGCGCGGATGACCGATGCGGAGCCCGATCCGCTGGTGCGTGAGGCGATTGCGTTGCAGGGCTTCGAGGAGCACCGGCATGCGGCGTTGCTTGATCGCTTGACGCAGCGATACGAGATTCCCGTGACGCATCGCTCCGACACCTCCACCCCCGAGGACGCGTCGTGGGAGTTCATCCGCACCGAATACGGCGAGTGTTTCGATGCGTTCTTCGCCTTCGGCCTGTTCGCCATTGCCCGCGAGTCCGGGTTCTTTCCGCCGTCGCTGGTGACGCTCTTCGACTCCGTCATGCAGGAAGAGGCACGCCACATCCTGTTCTTCGTGAATTGGATGGCGTATCGGCGCGCCCACCTGTCCGCGGACGTGCGGTCACTCATGGATATCCGCCGTGCCTACGCCGTCGCGTTGCAGATGCTGAGCCGTGTGCGGACCGCGTTCGATCTCGGCGGCGTGAGCGAGCAGGACAACTTCACGATGATCAGCCACGACGCCATCGGCGACTTCTCGATCCGTTCGTTTCTCGAGACGTGTCTGCGCGAAAACGAGCGCCGGCTGGGGCTCTACGACCCGGGTCTGCTGCGGCCGCGCTTTGCACCGCGCTTGGCGAAGGTGGCGCTGCGCTTCATCAGATCGTGAGCACAGTGCAGCGCCCCCGCACCTGAAGGGGCTTACGCCGCTTCTGCCAACGGCGAGCTGGTAAACGTCAACCCGTCTCCGCGGTAGTCGATGACCAGACGGCTGCTGTCGTGCACCTCACCGGCAAGCAGCTTGCGACCGAGCGCGGTCTCCAACTCCTTCTGCAGCAGACGCTTGAGGGGTCGCGCACCGTACACCGGGTCGTAGCCGGCGCGGGCGAAGTGATCGAGCGCTGCATCGGTCAACTCGATCTCAATCTTGCGCTCCGCCAAGCGCACCCGTAGGCGCTGCAGCTGAATCGAGACGATCTGCTTGAGTTGCGCCTGCGTGAGGCTGTGGAACACCACCACCTCGTCGACCCGGTTCAGGAACTCCGGCCGAAAGTGCTCGCGCAGCGCTTCCAGCACCTCCTCCTTCATCCGCTCATACGCCTCGGGGCGCTCGCCACCGTGGTGGCTGAGAATGATCTGGCTCCCGATGTTCGACGTCATGATCACGACGGTGTTCTTGAAATCGACCGTGCGGCCATGGCCATCAGTGAGGCGCCCGTCGTCGAGAATCTGCAGCATCACGTTGAAGACATCGTGATGTGCCTTCTCGATCTCGTCGAACAGGACAACGGAATACGGACGGCGGCGTACCGCTTCGGTGAGCTGCCCACCTTCCTCGTAGCCGACGTAGCCCGGCGGCGCGCCGATCAATCGGGCCACGGTATGCTTCTCCATGTACTCGGACATGTCGATGCGCACCACCGACCCCTCATCGTCGAACAAGAACTCGGCGAGCGCGCGACCGAGCTCGGTCTTTCCCACGCCGGTGGGCCCCAGGAAGATGAACGAACCGATCGGCCGGTTGGGATCCTTGATTCCGGCCCGCGCCCGAATGACCGCATCGGCCACGGCGGTCACCGCTTCGTCCTGTCCGATGACACGCTTGTGCAGATGCTCTTCGAGGTGGAGCAGCTTCTGTAGCTCACCTTCTAGGAGCTTGGTCACCGGGATGTGGGTCCAGCGCGCGACGACCCCGGCAACGTCATCCTCGTCGACCTCCTCTTTGATGAGCCGCGTCGCCCCCTCCTTCTTCGTGAGTTGTTCCTCTTCGGCGGCCAGCTCGCGTTCGAGCTGCGCGAGCGTACCGTACTTCAGCTCGGCGACGCGGTTCAGGTCGTACTGTCGTTCGGCCTTTTCAATTTCGACTTTCGTCTCCTCGATACGCCGCCGCAGCTCGCGGAGTCGGCTGATAGCGCTCTTCTCCACCTCCCACCGCGCGCGCATGGCATCGGCCTCAGAGCGCAGCTCGCTGAGCTCCTTCTCGAGCTTCTCCAGGCGGTTGCGCGAGGCTTTGTCGGTCTCCTTCTTCAACGCCTCGCGTTCGATCTCCAACTGCATGACGCGGCGCGATACTTCGTCGAGCGCGCTCGGCATGGAATCGATCTCCGTGCGGAGCTTGGCCGCTGCTTCGTCGACGAGGTCAATGGCCTTGTCTGGCAGGAACCGATCGGGGATGTAGCGTTGCGACAGCACCGCCGCGGTGACCAAGGCGCTGTCTTTGATGCGCACCCCGTGGTGGACTTCGTAGCGCTCGCGCAGGCCGCGAAGGATGGAAATCGTGTCCTCCACAGACGGCTGATCGACGACCACCGGCTGGAAGCGCCGCTCCAGGGCGGCGTCCTTCTCGATATGCTTACGGTACTCATCAAGGGTCGTCGCCCCGATGCAATGCAGTTCTCCGCGCGCCAGCATCGGCTTGAGGAGGTTGCTCGCGTCCATCGCCCCTTCCGCTGCGCCGGCACCAACGACGGTATGCAGCTCATCGATGAAGAGGATCACTTCACCGCCGGCGTCTTGGACCTCTTTCAGCACAGCCTTCAAGCGCTCCTCGAACTCGCCACGAAACTTTGCACCGGCGATCAACGCCCCCATATCGAGCGCAACGACACGACGGTCCTTCAAGCCTTCGGGCACGTCCTTGCGAACAATGCGTTGCGCGAGCCCCTCGACGATTGCGGTCTTCCCCACGCCGGGCTCACCGATAAGCACCGGATTGTTCTTCGTACGGCGCGACAGCACCTGGATGACGCGGCGAATCTCCTCGTCACGTCCGATGACCGGGTCGAGCTTGCCCTGTGCTGCGAGTTTGGTGAGATCGCGTCCATACTTTTCCAGGGACTGGTAGGTCGCTTCCGGTGTCGGGCTGGTGACCCGTTGACCGCCACGGATCTTTTGCAGCGCGCTCATGAGTGCGTCACGCGTGATGCCCTGCTCGCGCAGCAGCTTACCGGCGCCGGTGCGGTCATTTGCCATAGCGAGCAGCAGATGCTCGATGCTGACGTACTCATCCTTCAGCGTGCCGGCCTCGTCTTCGGCGCTAGTCAACACGCGGTTGAGGCGTGGGGTGACATACAGTTGCTCGGGTGTCCCGGCGGGTCCAGACACTTGCGGGAGTCGGTCCAGGTCTTGGGCGACACGTTGCTTGAGCACCGCAAGGTTGGCGCCCGCGGCCTCCAGCACCGCAGGCGCGAGCCCGTCCGCTTGCTGCAATGTGGCAAGCAAGAGGTGTTCGACATCAACGCCTTGATGGTTGCGGCGTGTGGCTAGCGACTGCGCCTCGCGCAATGCTTCTTGAGATTTTTCAGTGAACCGATCGATGTTCATGGACCCTCCGATTCGGTTCGAGGGTAACCATCAATCGCGCAAACGCAAGCGACGTGCCGGCAGGCCGAAGCCCGCCTTACATTGACAACTCCGAGGTGCGACGGCTAGCTTAGGTGACCGTGCGTACGGTGCGCCGGCGCTCAGATCGGGAGGCCAAGACCATGGCGATGGAGGAGAAGGACCGCTTCGGGAACAAGCTGCGCGACGCGGAACGCGGGAGCGAGGATCAGTACTTCGCGGAGCGTGACCGCGAGCTCGTCGAGCGTTTGCGGCAGGCAAAGGAGGGGGAACCGGCCGCTCCGCCGAAGCAAGCCGCGCAGGTGCACTGCCCCAAATGCGGCGCGCAGTTGGTATCCCACACGTTCCACGACGTGTCGGTGGAGGAGTGTCCGAGCTGTCATGGCATGTGGCTAGATGCCGGCGAGCTCGAAGAGCTGGCACGCTGGGAAAACGCCGGCTGGGTCGCCCGCTGGCTGCGTTCGGAGTTTCGGCGGAAGGAGTAGTCGCGCCGCCCTCGCAGTTGTGAAGCGCCTCGCAGCGCAAAAAAGGGGCCGGGAGAGTGATCTCCCGGCCCCTTTGCGTTCGGCGTTTCAATCCTCTTCAGTCTCCCATATGCGTGAGGTGGTGCAGCGTGAAGTAGTCGTCGTCGAACTTGGTTTCAATGAACTGGGCACTGTAGCGGCCGGCCAGACAAGCGCGGTTGGTCTTGTCGTTCACCC
>JBGQHM010000383.1:0-6563 GCA_041497995.1 Binatia bacterium
CCCTTCTACCAGCGGATGCTCATGAAGTTCATGACGCCCAAGACGCGCGACTTCGAGAGCTTCATGACCACGCACAGCTGGGAGCGTCCGTTCACGCCCACGATGCCGTTCCTCTACGTCCACGGTGGGATGAAGGAGGTGTGCGACCGCAAAGACTTCAATGATCCGATGTTGCCGCGCGGGGTCGCCGAGTACGTCAAGGAAGCAATGGAGAAAAAGTGGCTGCGGGTCTCGCCGCCGGCGGAGCGGCCGCCCAAGGTCTACTTCTACACCGGCGCCAACCCGCTGCGCCGCTGGCCGGTGCCGCAACTCGCGCGCAAACACCTGTGGCCCAAGCTCGACTTGATCGTCAACGTGAACTTCCGCATGTGCTCCACCGGTCTGCAGTCCGATGTCCTCCTGCCGGCCGCGGCGTATTATGAAAAGATCGGCCTCAAGTATCCGCAGAGCCTCGTGCCGTACGTGATCTTTGCTGACAAAGCGGTGGAGCCGATGGAAGACGCGAAGTCCGAGTTCACCGTCTTCGCCATGCTGGCGCGCAAGCTTCAAGAGCGTGCGCGGGCGCGCGACATCAAGCCGTTCAAGGATCACTACGGCATCGAGCGCGACTACGCCAACTTCTTCGACAAGTACCGCATGGATGGTCTCATGGACGCCGACAACGAGGAATCGGCGATGGACCACATGATCCAGACATCGGCCGTGACCAAAGGCTTCACCTGGAAGGACGCCAAGACACAGGGCGCATTGCCGATTCAAGGCTTCGGCCGTTACGGCCCGCACAACGCGATCTGCAGCGACTTCACGCCGGGCGACACGATCTACCCGCAGCAATGGTTCGTCGAGAAAAAAGAGCCGTGGCCGACGCTCACCGGGCGGCAGCAGTTCCTGCTCGATCATCCGTGGTACGTCGAGACCGGTGAGGCTTTGCCCGTGCACAAAGAGCCGCCGGCCGCCGGTGGCAACTATCCGCTGCGGTTGACGGGTGGGCACACGCGCTGGTCGATTCACGGCATCTGGCGCGATCAGCGTCACCTGTTGCGGCTGCAGCGCGGCCAGCCCGTCATGTACATGAACGTCAACGACGCCAAGGCGCGCAACTTGAACGACAACGACTACGTGCGCGTCTACAACGACGTGGGCTCCTTCCACATCCACGTCAAGCCGGCGCCGTCGCTGCAACCGGGCCAGGTGGTCATCTACCATGCCTGGGAGAACCACCAGTTCAAAGACTGGATGCAGAGCCAGGAGGCGGTGCCGTCGCCGTGGAAGCCGCAGCACATCTCGGGCGGCTACGGCCAGCTCCACTACCGAATGTTCGGCTACGCGCCCAGCCACGGACCACGCGGCACGACGGTGGAGGTGGTGCGGGCGTAGGAGGTCGATTGTGCTTGGCCCCGAACAACGGAACTACCGCTTTCCGGCGATCTACTTCGAGTCCACGCGGCTGTGTAACCTGCAGTGCCCGATGTGCATGGCTGGTAGCAATGATGCCGAGCGTGTCCGCGCAAGTCGGCGCCACGAGTTGAGCTTCGACGAGATCCGCGATCTCGTGTTGCTGCCGGCAAAGTTGGCCGGACGCGGCTCGGGGCACACGCGTCGTGTCAGCTCGAAACATGATCCATGTCATCTCGTGCCGCCGTTTCAGCGCGATAGGCTGCAAATCTAAGGAGGCGAAGATGGACACTGCACTGATCACACTTCTTGCGGTTGCGGCGGTCGGGGTTCTGTATGTTCTGTTGCCAATCGGCACGGACGCCTACTTCCGGCTGCAGGGCCCCAGATTGGTCACGTGTCCGGATACGCGGGCGCCCGTCGAGGTCGATCTCGACGCCGGCTTCGGTGCGCTGACGGCGTTGTCGGGCCGCCCGGCGTTGCGCGTCAAACACTGTGGGCGTTGGCAAGACGCTGCGGGCCGGAACTGCGCGCAGGGTTGCCTGCAAGGGATCGATGCGCTGGCGGCCCGGGAGCACGGGCTGTTGACGCAACCGCTGCAGGCAACGGGTCGCACGCCGCAGCAGACGTGACATGTACGCCGTCCGGTCGGCGCGCGGCGAACGGCGGTAGTCCTTGTCTTCGTACCGGAGCGGCAGCGCTGACCGAGCCCCCGGACTCCGCACTCGCGAAGCTCGACGCGGCCCAACAGGGCGCGCGTCAGTCGCCGCCCACTGACTAGTCCATCAAGGACGAGTACTGACGGAGCCGCGCGCCTGATCATCTGCGCAGCTGACCTTCGTCATCGAGCCCGTCCAACCGGTCGGTAGAATCCGTCGCCATGGTGGAGGCCACTATGAGCGGCTGGACTCGACGCGACTTCTTGCGCACAAGCGGCGCAGCTGCGCTGACTCTCGGCCTCGCCAACCTCGACTACGCTTGGGGCTCTCCCGAGCCGCCGGCGATCACGCCGGGCGCACGCGTCGCTGTGCCGGCGTACCGCGGCTGGGAAGACGTGTACCGCCAGAAGTGGACCTGGGATCGCGTCGCGCGCGGCACGCACACGATGACCAACTGTGTGTCGGGATGCGCCTGGGACCTGTACGTGAAAGACGACATGGTGTGGCGCGAGGAGCAGAAGGCGCCCTACACCGCGTCGTCGCCCGGGTTGCCGGACTTCAATCCGCGCGGCTGTCAGAAGGGCGCCTGCGGTTCGTCGCTCATGTACTCGCCGACGCGCATCCGCTACCCACTGCGCCGCGTCGGCACGCGCGGCGAAGGACGGTGGGAACGCATATCGTGGGACGATGCATTGAAGACTGTTGCCACCGGCATCGTCGATGGCCTCGAGCACGCAGGGCCATCATCCGTGCTCTGTGAGCTCGGTCCGAACATCGGCGCCGGACCCAACAGCGCGGCGCCGATCCGCTTTTTCCGGATGCTCGGCGCACCGGCGACCGACTCGATGGCACAGATCGGCGACTTGTCCGTCGGCGCGACGATCACGTTGGGCAACGGTCACCCATGCGGCTCGTCGGACGATTGGTGGCGCTCGTCGTATCTGGTGCTGTGGGCGTTCAATCCCTCGGCGACGCGCATCCCTGACGCCCACTTCCTGTACGAGGCGCGCTATCGTGGCGCCGCGGTCGTAGTCGTCAGTCCCGACCTGAACAACAGCGCCATCCACGCCGATCTGTGGCTGAACCCGCGTCCCGGCACGGATGCGGCGCTCGCCCTCGGCGCGGCGCAGGTGATCATCGCCGAGCAGCTATACAATCCCGCCTACGTCACGGAGCAAACCGATCTGCCGCTGCTCGTACGCACCGACAACGGACGCTTCCTACGCGAGGCCGATCTGCGCCGCGGCGGCTCCGACAGCGCCTTCCTCGTGTGGGACAGCAAGCGGCGCAGTGCGGTTGCGGCGCCGGGCAGCGGTGCGCTCAAGACGCTCGAGGCCAGCGACCTCAGCCCGGACCTGCAGTTCAGTGGCACGGTGACGATTGGCGCCAAGCCCATTGCCGTTCGCACCGTCTTTTCGGTGCTCCGCGATCGGCTCGATCAGGACTATCGCCCCGAGCACGTCGCGCGCATCACGGGTGTGGCCGCGTCGACGATCCACCGCTTCGCGCAGGACTTTGCCAAGGCGCCAGCGGCCCTCATCCTCTCGCAGTGGGGGCAATGCAAGTTCCTGCACGCCGATCTCGCGCAACGCGCCCAGATCCTACTCGCGTCGCTCACCGGCAACTTCGGCCGTGCCGGCGGCGGGTGGCGCGCCGGTGGCTTCTTCGCACCCGAAGGTTTCGCATTGCTCGGTATCCAAGAGCGGCTCGGCCTCGTGGATCTCGCAACCTTCGGCGCCAAGACGTACTTCGATCCCGCGGAGACCGAACACTTCTTTGCGCGCTACTTCGTGCCCGGGTCGATCTGGCATCAGGTGCACGCCGGGCTCGAGGATACCTCCGGAAACCCCAAGTACGGTGACACCAGCGCTCCGCGTCCGGCCAAGGAGTATCTGCGCGAGGCGATCGAGAAGAAATGGTTCCCTGTTTTCCCGGAACCCGGCCGTGCGCCTGAGGTGATCATTTCGATCTTCGGCAATGTTCTGCGGCATTCACGCAACAACACGCGCGTCCTGCAGACGCTGTGGCCCAAGGTCAAGTCGATCGTCGCCATCGACTTCCGCATGAGCGAGACGGCGCGCTGGGCGGATATCGTCTTGCCCGCCGCGTACTGGTACGAGAAGACCGACCTCAAGTATCTGGCGTCGTTCATTCCGTACGTCCACCTCGGCGACCGTGCCGCGCCCCCGCTCGGTGAAGCGAAACCGGAGTGGGAGATCTTCGGCCTGCTGGCGGGGGCGGTGGCGCGCGAGGCGCAACGCCGCAATCTCCAGCCGTACACCGATATCGGCGAGGTGCAGCGTGACGCACGCCGTCTGGACGAAGCGTTCAGCGACCGCGGCCGCTTTACGCCGGTGGACGAGGAGAAGGCACTCGAGTTCGTACTCAGCTACTCGTCGCCGACGAAGCAGGTCTCTCTCGGCGACTTGCGGCAGGCCGGAGCGGTGCGCTTCCGCGGCACGGGCGCACCGGGGGGCGCAGCGGGTTTCTACAGCGACTACTCGGAGCACGAGCCGCTGGTGCCGCACCGTTGGTTCGTCGAGAAGAAGCAGCGCTGGCCGACGTTGACCGGACGGCAACAGTTCTACATCGACCATCCGTGGTTCCTCGAATGCGGGGAAGCGCTACCGACCTACAAGCCACCACCTGCCGCCGGCGGTGACTATCCGCTCGTCCTCGGCGGCGGCCACACCCGTTGGAGTATCCATTCGCAGTGGCGCGACCAGCAGACGCTTCTGCGACTGCAGCGCGGTGAGCCGGTGGTGTACTTGAACGATCGCGACGCGGCGACACGCGGCATCAACGATCATGACCTCGTGCGCGTCCGCAACGACCTCGGTGCTTTCGTCCTCCGCGCCAAGGTGGCGCGCTACCTGCAGCCCGGCCAAGTGCTCGTGTATCACGCCTGGGAGCCCTTCCAATTCCGCGACGGCCGCAGTGACCACGCCATCATCCCGAGCCCGTTCAAACCGACCGCGTTGGTTGGCAACTACGGACAGCTCCACTGGACCTACGCACACTGGGAGCCGAACCAGGTGGATCGCGACACGCGCGTCGAAGTGGAACGCGTGTGAAGGATTCGCGCTTCGCGCGCCGCGCTGCAAATGATCTCAATCAGCATTGTGACCGCCGTTGGTCAGTGCCGGGATCTCGCGGCCTGACGATGCTCGTGTGACCCGCACCAGGAGGAGATCCAATGACCTCGCCCAGACGGTCTCGCGCCCCGATGCACCCTGACACGCCGATGCAGCCCACCGATGCGTTCTTCTGGTACGCCGAGGCAGCGGCGCCGCAAGTGCGGCCGCTCGTGGCCGGTCTCTTCATGCTCGACCGCGCACCCGACGCGCAGCGCATGCGCCGGTCCATTCAGCGTCTGATCGCGGAGCTGCCGCGCCTCCGCCAACGCGTCGTCGACCCCCCGTTGCCGGTCGGCCTGCCACACTGGGCCGCCGATCCGGACTTCGACCTCGACTACCATCTGCGCCACGTCGTCCTGCCGCACGGAGCCACGCAGCACCAACTGCTCGAGCTGATCAGCGCGATCTTCGCAACACCGCTGGATCATATGCGTCCCCTGTGGGAGGGCTACGTAATCGATGGGATCGAGGGTGGCCGTGCCGCCTTGTTTCTCAAGCTCCACCACTCCCTCATGGATGGCGCCGGAGCGATGACGTTGTTCGACGCCATGACGCAGGCGGGTCGGGATGATCCGATTCGCATCCCGCGTTCCAGACGCCGGCCGCACCGCTTCGAATCGCCCTCGCCGCCAGTGCCCGGTGTGTTGTGGAGTGCGGCCGGTGCCGTGGGCCGCGCCGTGCTCCACCCGGTCGCAACCGCCCAGGATCTCCAGCGCACGGTCGGCAAGGTCCGCGCCATGATCGCCGACTTCAACGCGCTGCCGGGCACGGATCCCCTGGCAGCACGCTGCACCGGCATCGGAAGGCGCCTCGACACGGTAACGTTCTCGCTGACACACATGCAGCGCATCAAGAGTGCGCTCGGCGTTTCGCTCAACGACTTGGTGCTGACGGCGGTCGCCGGCGCGATCGGCCGCTATCACAAGCTCCATCACATCCGTCTCGCAGAGGTGTCGTCGGTAGTCCCCAAGGACCTGCGTCGAGAGCGAGATCCACGCACAGTCGGCAACCACGTCGGCGCCTTCCATGTGCGGTTACCCGTCGGCGAGCGCGACCCGCTGCGCCGACTCGAGCGCATTCGCAGTCAGACGACAGCCGCGAAGGGTAGCCGGCAAGCTGTGGCGTATGGGGCACTGCTGCAAGCGGTGACGGTGATGCCGGCAGCAGCCTTCCGTGCCATCGCAAACTTGGTCACTGGTCGCATGCACCTCATCTGCTCCAACGTGCCGGGCCCACCGGTCTACCGCTTTCTCGCGGGTGCAAAGATCGAAGCGGTCTATCCCTTCGCGCCGGTGTTGTTTGGTATCCCGCTGTCCATGGCCTTCGTATCCTACGGTGACGTCTATGCCGTCGGGATCGACGTCGACCCGGC
>JBGQHM010000384.1:0-6552 GCA_041497995.1 Binatia bacterium
AGGGCACGGATACCACCGCACGCCGGGCCGCTGCATCCGGTTGCGCCGCGGTAGGCAAATGAGGTCGCTCCCTTGTCGATGTCCGGGTTGACGTAACAGGCTGGCTTCGTAGAGCATGTGTCGGCAACGCCGTTAACCGGCGGACAATCGGCGTCGACACTGCAGGTAACCAGCACGTTCGCCGTTTTTGTGCAGTGTCGCGGAACGGGGATGTTGGTCGGGTCAAAGGTAAAGTCGTTCTGCGTGCCTGCTACCGAGGCGGTGCCAGCCAGTAGTGTCAGACTGATAGTAGTCTGAGTACCCGGATCGGCGTTCACAGTGTCAAACTGGAGCGCGGGCGCAGTGCACGCCACCGGGGCCGGTGTGTTGGTCACCGTCGGGGTCGGGGTGCCCCCGTCGCCGCCCAAGTTGATCGCGCCATTCACACCACTCGAGGTCACAGGCTGACCGTCGGGGTCGCTGGCAATCACACCGCTCATCGTCAGCGGGAACGACCCTGTAGCGGTGGCGGCAACCTTGACGAAGCAGGTATACAGCACGGAGCCGTCAGCAATTGGGTCGACGTTGCCGGTCGAGAGCACTAGGGAGCGGAGCCCGCCACACGCCGGGCCGCTGCATCCGGTTGCGCCGCGGTAGGCAAATGAGGTCGCTCCCTTGTCGATGTCCGGGTTGACGTAGCAGGCTGGTTTCGTAGAGCAGGTATCGGCAACACCGTTCACTGGCGGACAATCGGCGTCGACACTGCAGGTAACCATCACGTTCGCCGTTTTGGTGCAGTGCCGCGGAACCGGGATGTTGGTCGCGTCGAAGGCAAGATCGTTCTGCGTTCCCGCAATCATCGCTCCCTCAGTCTGCAGAGTCACTGAGATGGTCACCTGTGTACCGGCGGTGGCCGACTGCGTACTAGCCACCAGCTTTGCCGCCTGCGCCGAGCTGGCGAGGCACAGTGCACCCGCGGTAAGCAACGCTCCCACTACCGCGATTCGTCCCGTCCTATTGCCCATGATCATCCCTCCCTCGAAAGGTTTTCGGTTCACTGTTTCGATTTGCTATGTAGCGTGCGACTTGCTGCTCGCTCCCCTTAGCTCAAAACGCCCCTCCGGGTAAAGCCCCCCACCAAAACTTCTTGCGCGCCCTACCGGGCCGCCGGTGTCGGGCACCCGTTGAGCGCGTTGTTCACACCGCTGATGATCTCAGTGATTTCGATTTTGCCGCTGCCGTTCGCATCGCCCACGGGGCACGTCGACAGCTGCGCGCAACCGGGTTGGTCATCGCACAGCGCGATGTTCACCATGGTGATCAGGTCGGTCACCGTGACTTCACCACTGTTGTCGCAGTCGCCGACGCACGACGGCGGACCCATCACCGTCACTTGCGCGTTGATAATCACCACCTGGCTCACGCCGTCCGTCGCGCTACACGGCGGCTGGCCGGTCACCGGCACGCACGTCTGATCGACCGCGAGCTTGTCACCGACCGAGAGAAATGCGGTGAACTGCGGACGCGACGTATCCTCGACTTGGTTGATGATGCGCAGCGGAATGGGTCCGTT
This sequence comes from Binatia bacterium, assembly GCA_041497995.1. Taxonomy (GTDB): domain Bacteria; phylum Desulfobacterota; class Binatia; order HRBIN30; family HRBIN30; genus DATKMS01. The sequence continues at coordinate 1,553 of JBGQHM010000384.1, forward strand.
GGCGCCGGGCGCCACCTTGAGATCGAGGGTCACCAACGTCTGCGGCCCGGCCGGAAATGTCGGGATGTCGATGCCGCCGGGCCCTGGCGTCGGCAGCGGGTTCGGGCCATAGATCACCAGGTTGATGAAGTTGTCGCGCGTTTGCCCGGCATCGGGACACAGGCAGTGCATGCGCCCGTTGCTGCAGTTGGCGTTCTCGACCACGACGTTGAAGTTCGAAATCGCTGCGTTGGGTAGCACGTCGACGGAAGGAAAGCCGTTGCCGTCGAGCGTGCACGTCGCCAGCGTGATCGGCGTGCTGGATCCGCCGCCCATGCTCAGCGTCAGTGCCAGCGCCGCGATTTCATCGATCCCACCGGCTTGCGCGTTGTCCGGCCCCTGCTTGAACACGAGGTGCACCTCGAAGGTGTCACCCACCTTGAGCGGATTCGCTGCTGATCCGGCATCGACCGTCACCTGAGCGCAGTTGTTCCCGTCGGGGCAGGCCTGGATCGCCATCGCGGCTCGCTCAACGCCAGCAAGGGCGATGACCGCTGCTGCGATACTGAGAATAGTTCTTCCCTTCATTCTCCGGACCTCCCCGCCACCCACGTGGTGGCAGCCACCGTAAAATCTCACACTTCGATTCTTCATTGGGTGCATCCATTCAGCGCTTTATTCACCGCGGCGATGATTTCGTTGATGGCGATCGTGCCGTCACCGTCCGCGTCGCCCGCCGTGCAGGTCGACACCTGCGCGCAGCCGGGTTGATTGTCACACAACGCGATGTTCACCATGGTGATGAGCTCGTTCACCGTCACATCTGTGTCGCCGTTGCAGTCACCGGTGCAGGTCGTGCCCCCGGTGGAGTTGATCAGTACCGACACCGTTCCGTCTTCCGTATTGGCCGTGGCAATGTCCGGCTTGTCGTCCTTGTTGAGGTCGGCGGCGACAATTCCGTACGGACTTACACCGACGGCGAAATCCACCAACGGCATGAACGTCCCGTCACCGTTCCCGATGAGCACGGAGACCTTATCGTCAAAATCGCTGGAAGTTGCAATATCCATCCGGCCGTCGCCGTCGAAATCTGCCGCCACCACCCACTCGGGAGAGCTGGCGACCGTGGTGCTGCCACCCGCACTGAAACTCAGATCGCCGTTGCCCTTCAACACCGAGATAGTGTCGCCCTCGTTGTTTGCCACAACGATGTCCAGTTTCGTGTCGCCGTCGAAGTCAGCTACGGCCACCGCGACTGGCACACACGTCGGCGTGCCGCAGGTCGCGGGTAGTGCGATCTCCGGCTGCGCCTCGAACATGCCGCCGGCCACACCCTTCAGTACGCTGACCGTTCCGTTGCCGTCGGTGCCGCCGCTGCTGTTGGTCACCACAAGGTCGGCCTGCCCATCTTTGTTCAAATCGGCCAGTGCCAGCCCGACTGGCTCGGCACCAACTGTGACTGACTGGGCAATGAAGAACGTGCCGTCACCGTTGCCGAACAGGATGCTCACGGTCCCGTCAAAGTTGTTCGCCGTCGCAACGTCAGGGAAGTTGTCGCCATTAAATTCGCCGACGACAATCGCCTGCGGCGAGCCGCCGGTGTCCGTCGACACCGCTGGCGCGAACGCGCGGTTGCCCTGGTTCAGCAGGACGCTCACGGTGTTGCCGATCTCGTCCGACGTCACAACATCGGGCTTACCGTCGTGGTTGAAGTCTCCGACCGCGACCGCAAACGGTGCGACCCCGACGTCGATAGGCGCCCCCGAATCGAGAAAGCTACCGGCGCCGTCACCCCACAGCAGCGACACATTGTCCGCATCATCGTTCGCCACCGCGAGATCAACCTTGCCGTCGCCGTCGATATCATCAGCCGCCACCGACATCGCGCTCGAATCCGCGACGAAGTCTCCCACCTGGCGCGTGAAGGAAACGGGCGCTGCGGCCTGCGCGGCTGACAGAGTCAGAATGACGATGACCGTGCCGGCCAGGAACGTTTCCCTTCGCATTCGGTCCTCCAAGAAGTAGCAGCGGCGCTGGTTTGTGGGCCTTGTGCGCAGCCCGGTGGGTCGTGGACCACTTCGGTGTAACCTGCAGAATTCAATCACTTCCCCGGCAAAACGCACTCGCTGTTATGAAAGTGAAGGTATATTGTTCGGGGGGCCAACTAATGTCAAGGGAATTCCCCCGCTCAACGCTCAGCGGTCCACTTGGATTCCTCAAATGTCGATCTAGACGCACCAACATCGCCCGCACCGCCCCCCTTGCCCGGCACTGCTGTCCCTTGTAATGAGCGGAGGCGCTCATGGAATCGACGCAGAAAGCACCGGCAAAGCCGGCGACCAAGGCGGCGGACATCCATGTGTTGCACTGCTTGAGCTCGCAGTGCGGCGCGCTCCTGGCGTACGAAGTCGACAGCAACAACGTGCTCTACGTCGATCTGGCGTGGACCGCACAGCGCGACGGCGACACGCGCTATTTCCCCTGCCCGAAGTGCGGCGGAAAGAATGTCGTGGAAGAGATCAGTACGGACAAGGGACCTCGGCACAAGGTGACGCGCTTCGTGGCGTGATCCCTGACTGGTGGCTCGTGACTCAGCCGGACGAAGAACAGAGCCTGGAGCTGATCCCGCGCGCGGTCCGGGACAAGCTCGATCGAGTCCAGATCAAGTTGCACCTGAAGGAATGGCAAGCGCTCACGCTGGCCGAGCGCCAGCGCCTCTGCGACCTACCGTGCAGCGGCATGGAGGACGTGCGACGCTATGCCGCAGAGGTAAACGGGCTGGTGCAACGGGTCACCGGGAAGCCAGCCGAGCAAGTTGACCGTTCGTAGCGTGCGCCCAGGACTCGCGTCGAACCGAGTCACACAAACCACGAGTCATGTAAGGACACCCAACGACATGATCACAAAAGCTGACGACTACCCGATTCACCAGACGCCTGAGCCGATCGCCCACGTCGGGACGAGCGACCGCAACTTCTACGATCGCTACTTCTTCAATGGCTACGCGCGCGATGGCTCGGTCTACTTCGCCGCCGCGATGGGCAGCTACCCCAATCGCCACGTGCAGGATGCCGCGTTCAGCGTTGTCCACCGCGGCCGCCAGTACGCCGTGCGCGCCTCGCGTCTGGCGGGGCTTGACCGGATGGACACCGGCGTCGGACCGATCAGCGTCGAGGTCGTCGAGCCCCTCGAGCGGCTTCGCCTGCGGGTCGAGCCGAACCAGTGGGGGATTTGCGGCGACCTGTTGTTCACCCGTCGCGCGCCGGTCCTCGAAGAGCCGCACTTCTTCCGCCGCATGGACGGTCGCGTCTTCATGGACTACACGCGGCTGACCCAACACGGCGAATGGAGCGGCATGCTCACTATCGGCGACGAACGCATCGACGTCGGCGCGCAGCGCTTCTGGGGCTCGCGTGACCGTTCGTGGGGCGTGCGTCCGGTCGGCGAGCGCGAGGCCGGCGCGCCATCCTTGCCGCTGCAGTTCTTCTGGGTGTGGGCGCCGCTCCACTTCGACGACGTGTGCACGCACTTCGACGTCAACGAAGATGCCGCGGGGGAGCAGTGGCACGGCGCAGGGATGGTGATTCCAGACGGCGGCACCGTCCAGAACATGCGGTCGGTCGGCTACCGCTTGGCGATGCAGTCGGGCACGCGCCACGCACGCCACGCGGAGATTGTGCTGCAACCCGCCGCCGGCGACCCTCTGCAGATCACGCTCGAACCGCTGTACAACTTCTACATGATCGGCCTCGGCTACGGGCATCCGCAGTGGGGTCACGGCATGTTCGTCGGCGAGAACGCCGTTACCGGCGACTCGTGGGCCTTGTCTGAGGTCGATCCCAGCATCCCGTTCCACTTGCACATTCAAGCGGTCTGTCGCGCCACGTTGGGCACACGCCACGGCATCGGCATCCTCGAACAGTTGATCCTCGGCCCGCACGCACCGACGGGGTTCAAGGATCTCCTCGATATGGCGAGCTGATGCCGTTGCCGTCACGCGGCCGGGCCCGGCGGACCTACGAGTGACTGTCTTCGCTTGTGGGCGCCAAGAGGCGGGGCAACGCTTCGAGTATCCCCACCAGCAGCGCGACACTCACGACCAAGTCGGCGAGACTGAGCAGTGCTTGGTCTGGTGGCAGCAGCACGAGCAACTGATACAAATCATTGGCGGTACGCAGCGCCATGAGCATGATCGCTGCGTAGATGGCTCCGCGCTGCCGCGCCGGCGCCGCCGCCGCGTACAGGAAGAGGTACGCGAACACCAGCTGCGCGATGCCGAGCCCGTTCGCAAACGCTTGCCCCAACGGCGTCAACGCCGCCGCTCCAAACAGCCCTTTCTTGAACGCCAAGAGCACCACTGCCCAGGCGAACGATACGAGGGCCGCGATACGTAACAGCACGCCCACCGCCGTCCTCCTCAGTTGAGAAATTCCAAGAGCACGCGCGCCAGAGCTTCCGGCTGCTCCCACATCGCCAAGTGCCCGCACCCCTGCAACGTCACCAGCTGCGCGGCAGGGATGCGCTTGGCCAGGATCTGCCCGTTCGCGTATGGCACCAAAGGGTCGACATCGCCGTGGATCACCAGCGTGGGCGCTTGAATGTTCGGGAGGTCGGCGTAGCGATGACTCGCCATGATGGCCGCCATCTGCCGTGCGAACACGAACTGCGGCGTCGGCGCGCTCAGCGCCGTTTGCACGATCTCGCGCAGCACCTCGGGGTGTGCGTCGGCGAATCCCGGCGCCGTGATCGCACGCATGGCGCTGCGTACGATCTGCTCGGGCGGCTGGGTCATGTCCGGGATAAGCGCTGCCATCGCTGCCGGTGTGGGCGCTACGGTGTGGACGCCCCCCGGCGTGGTCGAGAGCAACACCAGCTTGCGTACCCGCTGCGAATGTCGCAGCGCCACCAGCTGCGCAATCATGCCGCCCATGGACAGACCAACGACGTGTGCCTGCTGGTGCCCAGCCGCCTGCAGCACCGCCACGGCCTCATCAGCCATGTCGTCGAGGCTGTATTCCGTA
>JBGQHM010000385.1:0-6532 GCA_041497995.1 Binatia bacterium
TTCGCCGTCGCCTGGAGCGGCTGGTTCGGCCCTGCAATCACGCGCTCGCAGACATCGCCATTGACTCAGGTCAGCTACGCCGGGCGTTGTGCCGTGGGCTGCTTGCCGAGATGAACACCCAGATACTCGAAGCGCTCTCGCCACGCATCTTGTGCCATAGGCTCATCGTCAAAGACGTTCGAAGGTTCTAGTCATAGTTGAAATTGAATCCGTCATCTTCAGCCTCAGATCGCTCACCCGTGTAGGGTTGAGACCATTCCCTCACTTTCACGCCTCGGTGTCTGGCTTTCTGGGGACCGAAGCATGATTCCGGCGAGCATCTGCCGCACCCACTCTATTCCCCCTTGCCCTCACGGACGACGATCTCGTTGCGCTCGAACTCGATGTCCTTCACTCGGAGATGCAGGCATTCGACGAGTCGCAATCCCGATCCGTAGAGCAGCATGACCATGAGCCGCTTCACACCGCCGAGTTGAGCGAGCAGCGCGTTCACCTCCTGCCCGGTGAGCACTACGGGCAACCTCTGCGGCCGCTTCGCCCGGACGATACCGTCGAGCCAGCCGGGATCGCAGCCGCGTACCTGGCGGTAGAGGAACAGCAGCGCAGCGAGGGCCTGGTTCTGGGTCGAGGCACTGACGTTGCGCTGCACGGCCAGGGCAGTCAGGAATGCGGTGATCTCTACAGGTCCCATCTCTGCTGGATGGCGCTTCTGATGGAAGCAGGTGTATCGTTTGATCCAGTGAACGTACGCGTCGGCGGTTCGCTCGCTCGTATGCCGGGTGCGGATCGCGTCACGGACCTGAGCGAGCAGCTTCGGTTTCTGCACCGCTACCGTGAACCCTGTGGCGCCAGCTTCCAACGGAAGGATGATGTCATTGCCGAGGGATGCCGCTGACGCATCGTTTCCCGTGCGTCTTCGTTATCACCCAGCAAGACTTCTTGACGGTCTTGCGAACGTCAGATTCGGGCCGGTACGCCATTCGCCGTGGCTTCCAGTCCCTGCGGGACGGGCGCAGCAGCGGTTTCGATCACTTGCCGGCTGGCGTGACGACGCCAGCCATCCGTTGCTCCGGATCTCGACACGGGGATACCGATGACGTTCCGTGCAATTGCTGCGGCGCTATGAGCGAGGTTGCGCACCCGGACCACCGAACCGGAAACCTGGCGTTGCAAAGTCGACGTCGTATGCGGCAAGCTTGGTCTCGCCAATAGAGGAGGGCGACACATCATGAAGCTGGGACTCGAAGGCGCCGCGGCCGTCGTTACGGGCGGCTCGAAGGGGATGGGACGGGCGACGGCGCTCTGCCTCGCTGAGGAAGGGGCACGCGTGTGCATCGTGGCGCGCGGGCAGAAGGCGCTCGACGAGGCGGTTGCTGCGCTTGGCGCCGCTGGCAGTCCTGATGCGTTCGGGCTGTCCGTCGATCTCGGCAGCGCTGACGATATCAAGACCGCCTTCGCGACCATCGGGCAGCGCTGGGGTGAGCTCAATTGCCTGGTCAACACGATCGGCCCGCAGGCCGGGCACTTCTTCGAGCTTACCGACGACGACTTCTTCCAGCACTTCAGCATCGGGACGATGAGCGCGGTGCGCTGCATTCGCGCCGCGTTGCCGCTGTTGCGCAAAGCTGAGTGGGCGCGCATCGTGAATGTGTCGGCTCACTCCACGAAGCGGCAAGCGCCAGCGCTGATCTCGTACACGGCGGCGAAGTCCGCTCTCACGAGCATCTCCAAGAATTTGGCCAAGACTCTCGCCCCGGAGAACATTCTCGTGAACACTGTGAGCCCCGGCACCTTCCTCTCTGCGGCGTTCACGGAGAATCTCCGACCGATCCTCGAGCCGAAGGGGATCGATCCGGAGGATCCCTACGCCGTGAACCGGTGGATCGCCGAGGAATATGGGGAACCTGCCGACTTGGGTCGCGCCGGGCGAGTGGAAGAGATCGGGCCGGTCATCGCGTTCCTCGTGTCGCGCCGCAATAGCTACATGACCGGCGCCAACGTCAACGTCGATGGCGGCTCGGACTTCGCCTGAAGAGAGCCGACCCTCCTGTCTGAAGGGAGTTGGCCCCAAACCGAAAAAGCTCCAACGCAAAGGCGCCAAGGCGCAAAGCCGAGTATTCTTTGAAGAGAGTCCATTTCTCTGAAGGTCGCTCCACTGACCATTCGCGCATGCCGAGCAGTCGGACTAAAGGCCTTGCGCCTTGGCGCCTTGGCGTTGAGTTCTTTTCTTCGGATTGAGGTTAGCTCGCCTTGCTCCGCGTACGCACACGATCCTGAGCGTAGGCGCGCGGCGACAGGCCGGTCCAGCGCCGGAAGGCGCGCGAGAAGGTACTGGTGTCGGCGAAGCCAAGGAGAAATGCGATCTCGGTGACCGAAGAGTGCCCCTCGTTCAGGTAGGAGCGTGCCATCTCGCGCCGCACTTCTTCGAGCGCCTCGCGATACGTCGTGCCCTCCTCTCGTAGCCTCCGTTGCAGATTGCGGAGGCTCATGCCGAGAGAGCGTGCCGCCGCCTCCTCGGCTGGCTCGCCGGCCGAGAGTTGGTCGATGAACCACCTTCGCAGTCGAGTGGAAACGCGTACGCGTTCGATGCGGGCAAGGTGGCGTGTGACGACCTCGTCGTTGTGCCGCGCCAGCTCCGCGTTGCCGGTGGGGAGACGCTCGTCGAGGGCGCGCGCGGAGTACGCGAGGACATTTTCGCGCTCCTGGAACCGGACCGGAGCACGGAATACCTTCGAGAAGGGCTCGGAAGGAGACGGCTCGGGGCGCTCGAGCCGAACCGCAGCCGGCGTCACTTTCCCGCTCGACAACATCCACGCCGTCCGTGCGAGGAGCGAGAGGATCGCATCGATCGACTCGTCGGCGGGTCGCCCTGGACCCTGTGGTAGCACGAGACGAAAGAGCCCGTGCTCGTCGGCGTCGATGAGCTCGATCTCGGCAGCGTCGCTCACCAGGCGACCGTAGCGCACGAAGCGCTCGAACGCTTCACGGAGAGTTCTGCTTGCGAACACGGCGAAGCCCAGCGCGTGAAACGTGGTCTGGCTGACAAAACGGGACGCCCACAGACCGAAGCAGGGGTCGTGCGTCGCCTCCACCGCGAGGCGCCACAGACGCGTGGTGGCTGCAATCGGATGACGGGAGTCAGGATCATCAAAGGCCGTCACGTCGATCCCGGCGCGGGCGGCCACGGCTCGCCCATCGACTCCCCGTGCGTCGAGCGCCCGGACGACCGTGAGCGTCCACGTGCCCAAGACCGAGGGAGCCGCCGCTGGGATGCGCAAGCTGCGATCTGCCATTTGCACCAAAGATTCTTGCGCCGGCGAACGTGCGGAAGCAAGGGCGAACGTTGACGTGCTTGGTTTGTCACGTTCGGCGCGAACTTTGGCGCGAGTGGCAAAGACACCGCGCGCGCCGGCGCTTACCATATGAACGTGGAGGCCCGGCAGGGGTGGCCCTAGGTGCGCGGCACGCGAGCACCCGCACCTTGCCCGATCGGTGCGTCGCATCCTCAACCGCGCTCGCCAGGAGGACTGTGATGAGCAACGCCGCGTTTTCTACGCTGGGTTCCCCAGTGTCGGTGTGTGTGGCGGGGGTCGGGTCGTACCTACCGGAGCAGCGGGTGTCGAATCGACAGATGCTCGAGCGGGTCGACCCGCGTCACCCGGACGGTACGCCGTTCTCTCCCGACTGGATCGAGCGGCACGTCGGGATCAACGAGCGCCGCCTGGACTTCGACTTCGCGGCTGGCCGGAAGCGGGAGCGCTCGGAAGGCGGCCTGTTCGATGGGGATCTCGCCTTGCGAGCGGCACGTGCTGCGCTGGCGGACGCGCACGTGGACGCCAGCAAGGTGGATGTCCTCGTGCACGTCACCACCACCCCTGACACGATCGCCTGCGCAGACCATTTGCGGTTCTTGACCACGGAGCTGGGGCTGCGGCGCGGCGCCGATCTGGTCCATCACAACCTTGGGTGCGCCGGGCTGTCTGCGGGCTTGCGGACGGCGGCCGCCTTCCTGAGCGCGTGGCCCCCAGCGACTGCGCTCGTCGTGGCCAGCAACTGCCCGTCCGGCTACTTCGCCAAAGACGCGGGTGCCTCCTACCGCTCGCACGCGAGCGGCTTCGCCTGGCTCTCCCCGCTCGTCTTCAGCGATGGCGCGGGGGCCGTGGTACTGCGCGGCTCGGTCCCGTCAGCGGGCGCCCGCCGGGCTGGGCTCCTCGCGGTGCGCTACGAGACCAGCCCCGACATCCCCTTGGTGACGTATCCGGCGGGTGGCTGCCTGCAGCACACCTCGGTGTCGAACGTGGCGGACCATCTCTTTGTGATGGACGGCCGCCGCGTGAACGAGGTGTTCGCTCCGCTCATGCAGCGCAACATGGAGATGCTGCAGGAGGACTGGCCGATCTACATCGCGCCGATCCTCGGAGTCGACTTCGACGCCAACCGCGTTGCCCGCTGGTACATGCACCAGGCGAACGGCGTGGTCGTGCGCCGTGCCGGCGAGCTCCTCGGTCTGCCCGCCGATCGGATTCCCATCAATGTCGATCGCTACGGCAATACGTCCGCAGCCAGCACGCTCATCCTGCTAGACGAGGATCGACAAGCGAACCGCGTGCACGAGGGGGACTTGGTCGTCTTCCTGTGGATCGGGGCAGGGAACGGGGCAATGAACGGCTACGCCGCACTGATTCTCTGAACGGCGTGCGGCCCTTTTGATTCGCCACACGTCATCGTCGAGATGCGGATCATCGCCCGCGCGACCTGGAAGCAGCAGATGCTCGGACACGAGGAGCTGTTCCTCAAGCTGAGCGAGCACCTGCCGAAGGAGCTCATCTTCGAGCGTGAGCTGCTCGTCTGCCGCCTGTGAACGGAAGGGTTGCGCTCGAAAGACGGCGGACGAGTGAGAGTGGATGAAGAGACCAGCAGCAGCGGTCGGTGCAGGCCGGCGTCGACGAGTTCCTGCGCCCTATGTGAACTGAACCGGCCCGCCGCTCAGACCGCTAGGGCAATCCGCAGCGCGCGGGTGAGTTCTAATGATCTGATGTCCCGACAGCGAGCCGACGAAGTCGGTCAACGAGGACTTCGGTAGGCTGACCAATTCGTCGCAGTGGATCGAGCTCTCGTGCCTCAGACCTTCGTCGATGCCGATGGGAACCTGCGTCGACAGGCCGTCGTGGACCGAATAGACCGGAGCACAAATGACGGTCGAGAATTTGGAGTCGATGAGTACTTGGCGGCTGACGACGACGAACACGCGCGACCGCTTCGGATCGCGACCAGACGGATGACGGACTGGATGGAGGTCGCCGCGCCTCAAGGGACGGCCTGGTAGGCCAGGACGTCCTCGGCCTCTTCGTTGAGGCGCTTGGCGCGACGATTGATGACATCCAGGTCCTTTCGGTCCCTCGATGTCTGGCTGGCGAGGAAGGAACGGACCGCGTTCTCGATGAACGCCGAGCGGCGCCCGCGCCCTCCGGCGCGCCGGTCGATGGCGACGAGGACATCTCTTGAAAGTGCAACGGAGGTCTTAACCTTCACGGCGCGGAGCATACGTTTGGGCATCGACAGCGTCAACCCGACGACCCAATCGGCGGCCGCCGTGGGCACCCCGGAGCGATCGCGCGCTGCGGCTCGTCGGAGCCGTTGGCCTGGAGGCCGAGATCAAGGTCCGGCGTGCCGCTTGAGTGGCGGCAACAAAACTACCGATAGACCTCATCCAACCGCCAAACGAGATTCAACGCCTCAGGCCAACCCACTTCTACGAAGGCGTCCAGCAGACTCAGAAGGTTTCTCACCGATTCGTCGTCCTGCGCTTCAGCCCGGTGGTCGGCAAGTACGGACTCAACGAGCTTCACCGTCTCGCCGATCGCTTGCGAGTCCAGGTTGTACTGGAAGCGCTTGCTGCAGCTCACGACCTCAGCAGCCAGTCTCAGAACAAGTGAGGGATCGTAGCGAACAACGGCGTTAAGCAATTGCATGAAGTGGTGGGCAGTGGGAGCAAGCAGCATCCCAGTGTCCGGTTGCTTGCCAAAGCTGAGAACCTTTTCCAACACCGGCAAAGCGTCCCGAAAGAACCGTGGTCGCGTCACGTCGTCTAGTGGGTATTCCCTACGCTGCCGCAGCTTGGGATCGATGTCGGCGGCAAAATGAATCCTCATCACAGCATCGTTGACGATGCCATAAAGCGATCTCCAGATCTTCTGCGTCTTCTCTTGGTCAACGCCGACCGCTCTGCCTTGCAACTCAACAAGTCCGCTCGCGGCAGCATCCAGGTGCAACAAGAGCAACTCGCGAGCGTGCTCAAGACGAGGTCTAACTTGCTGCGGTACGACGTAGGCAATCAGCCGCTGTCCAGATGCGCCTACCGCAGTGGCATATTCCAACGGCGCCTGTCGCCAGCGAGCCAGAGCCTGCTCTGCCCATGGGTGCCTGTCGCAAACGGCGTAGTCCGTCACCATGCAAATGAGTTCGCGCCAGGCCCCTTCGCCGTCTTCTGGCGCATCTTCAACGCGGGCCACGATCTTTTGGATGAAAGAAA
>JBGQHM010000386.1:0-6531 GCA_041497995.1 Binatia bacterium
CGTCACGTGGGTTGCATGCCATCGAGCCGGCCTGAGTCAGGGTGGAGGCCGTACGATTCAGGCGGCCCCTCTGAGCACGAGCCATCTGCCACGCGCCAACGCAAATTCGAAAAATACTTCCCGCTCACGGAGATGCAGCTTTGCGCTCGCACCCGTCACGCATCCAGTCGCGCGAGGCCGGCGGGCGCACCGGGCCAATTGCTTGCGGCAGGATAACCTGCCCCTTGGCCGGACGCTCGGCGTCGATCGTTGTAGTGGTGCGTACCGCGTAGGTGGCGCACATGAAGAGCCGATGCGATTCGGCGGTGTCGAACACCCACGTAGTCAACCAATCGCGCGGCAGGACTACTACGTCAGTGGGCTGCGCCGCGGTCGCCAGATACATGCTGTACAGCCAGCGCTCCGCGGCGGTGGAGAACTGGTCGAAGAACGCGAACTCCTGGCTGCGTTTGACCTGGTACACCGTCGAGGTGACATGCACCGCCAGCAGGCTGGCGACGATGAAGGTGATCAGGACGGCGGACCCGCGCGGCAACGCGCTCGCAAAACCGATGACCGCCAGTGCCATGCCGAGACTGGAGATCCCAACATAGTACGAGTTCAGATGTCCGCGCAGCACCAGCACCGGACCCAGAGTGACGATGAATGCGTCGAGCCCGAATACTGCGGCACGAAGCGGCTGTGCCGTCCACCGGCCGGTCAGCACGCACGCGGTTGAGAGCGTGGCGATTCCCAGTACGGCTACTCCCAATATCAACGCCCACGAATCGTTCTCGGCCAGGGCGTACGTCGCGTTGATGGCGAAGCCGACATAGTGGCCGAGGTTGCGCAACAACGCGACGGGATCGAGGGTCATGGCGTACGCGGCCCGAACGAACTGCAGCTCGGCAGGGTTCGGATACGTGATCGGCAGCAGATAGCGAAAATAGTAGAGCTTCGCCGCGATGTAGACGCCGCTCACCGCGTAGAACGCGGCCTGCTCGCGCAGCACACGCCGCCACTGAACTTGCGCTGGCAGGAGGACTGCGGCCAAGGTGAGCACCAACGGGAGACTCAGGGCATGCTCACCCGCTAACAAGGCAACGATGAAGAGCAGCAGCGTCACCGGCACGCGCCGTGGTCGCTCGAGCCGCAGCCACATCCAGAGAGCGATGAAGTAGTAGCACGCGGTCCCGGTGATCGTGAACAACGCGTTCCAGTACACGGCGATCGCGTGGCCGGGAGCGAACGCATACACCAGCGCGCAGGCTATCGCCCGCAGGCGCGAGGACAACAGGCGGTGCGCAATCGCGTACACCAGGACGCCGTTGAGCACGTGAAATGCGAGCTGCGCGGCGTGGTAGCTCGCCGGGTCGTAGCCGACGAACACCTTGAGCAGATAGAAGTACAGCACGATCGACAGCGGCCGATAGAGCATGAAGCCGTGCGTTGGTCGAAAGATCTGGACGATATCCAAAGGGGAATGCAGATGAATGTGCGCGGCGGTCGCCAGCAGCCAGAAGTCGTCGAAGTGGAGAAACGCCCGCAGGCAATCTCCGTACGACCAGAGGTGGAATGCCGTGAGCAGCGCCGCCGTGGCGACGACGCCGGCGACAGCGCGCCACCACACGGCGTGCCGCTGCGGCGGCGGGCCGACGTCACCAGCGATCACGCCGCGGACGATCGCAAACACATCTTGCGAAGTCAAACCACGCTTGCGGCACCGGGCGCGGCGTCGCCGAGCAAGGCGGCGACCTTCTTTGCTTGGCCGAACATCCCGCTGATGGTGCGATCCGACGGGTAGAGCTGCGTAGAATCCGTAAGCAGCAGGCCCGGGATGCGCGAGCGCACGGGCGGGACACGGCGCGCGAAGTTGGTGGTGCAGATGGCCTGCGCGAAGCGGTCGCGGAAGACACGGTAGCCGAGCACCCAGTCTTCGGTCAGATCCGGGCGCACCACCTGCAAGCCGGCGAGGCACTCGCGGAACAGCTCCGCGTCCGGTTGCGCGAAGCGGGTATCGCCGGGTGGCAGGTAGAACGGCACGTAGACGAGGTGCGGAAGCTGAGCGTCGGCACGCCGGTTGAGGTTGGTGTACTCGATGAAGCCGTTGAAGGGTACGCGCGCATCGTTCACGTTGACCCAGAACGCATCAGTGAGCGGCCGGCGCAGTTTCACGATCAGGCACACCACACAAATGTAGTCGATACGGTTGTCGGCACCGAACTGCTCGTCCGCGCCGAGCGGCAGCAAGCGCGCCAGGATCGGCAGCGGCGCTGTGGACACGATCCTGTCAAATGGCCGGTGTTGGCCGCCGATCGTCAGCCCTGTCACGCCGGTCGGACCCACGGTGATGCTTTCGACCGTGACCGCCGTGTGCAGGCCTACGCCTTGACCCCGAAGCGCAGCGATCAGTGCGTCGAGCAACGCCCCGGTACCGCGCTTCAGGAAGCCGAGGCGCTCGCGCGCCAGTATGTTGGCGCGCGACCGGACGACGCGATGAATACGGTGCCAGATCCACGAGGCGGAGATCTGATCGTAGTGCGGCCCGAACTTGATGCGCAGCAGCGGCTCCCAGATGACCCCGTAGGCTTCGTGGCCGATATGCGCGATCAGCCAGTCGCGCGCCGTCACCGGCTCGCAGCGTTCCCACGACTTGGCCGAGCGTGACAAGGCCACGTTGAGGCCGAAGCGAACCCGTCCGACCAGCGACAGCGGGCGGAAGCGTAGCAGGTCCCACGGCGTACCGAACGGGTACAGCTTGCCACGATAGAAGAACTTCGTCTTCCCGGGCCGCCATTCCAGCTCGTCGGAGAGACCAAGGCGCGGCAACATCTCGATGAGATCGGCGTCATCGCGACACACGAAGTGATAGTACTTCTCGACCTGCATGCCGTCGAAGTCGAAGCAACCGGCAAGCCCTCCGAGCACGGGTGCCTGCTCGAACACGTCGACCTGATGCCCTTGCTTTGCAAGGAAGTAGGCAGAGCCCAGACCGGCGACCCCGCCACCCACGATGCCGATGCGCATCACCGACTCCGCTGTGCGGCGACCCCTACGGCCGCCACTGGGCACCGTACGCCGTCGCTGTCAGAATGTGGTTGCGCCGGCCGCGCCCGATCCCCAGGAGGTAGTACCACGCCGCATAGTAGAGCTGCGTCAGCCAGCAACACACCTGAAACACCGGCGTGTCGAAGAACAGCGGTCGCAACGCCGGCCGGCGCCGCAGCACCAGCTCCATTCGTGACACCAAGTTATGCCGCGCTGGGAGGAAGCGAAGGTTGAGGGACAGGTCGTCATCCCCACTGACGGTGATCTCCTTCAGGTCGGCCGTGCCCAAACCCGCCGCGACGCATTCGGCGAGGTGTCCGATGCGCGCCGGATCGAAGCCCATGACCTTGGCCGCCACCGCATCCAGCGCGACGCAATCACCTGACGCCAAGACGCGGTTGACGACCTTGGGGATGCCCGACTTGGGGCTGTTGCCCTCGAGGCCGATGGTCGCGTCCATGACTGCGAAGCACGGGCGCGCAACCGCGTTGATGTCGGCCAGCGCTGCATCCAGGACCAAGTGATAGTTGTGCCGGAACATCGGTAGGCATCCCCACTGGTTCTTGATCGCACCGGTGATCACCGTCTTGTTGTGCGTCTTCATCACTGGCACGGTCACCAGCTTGGTGCGCAGCAGAATCTCGGGCACCGTCAGCTCCTTGAGCACGCGGCCGTTCGGGTGCGGCACGCGCTGCATGGGTCCGCGCGTCATGTTCACCCAGGTGAGATCGTACTCGCGACAGACACGGTCGATGCGGTTGAGCCGAAATGCCTTCTCGACGTCGACCACCACCTGGTCGGATTCCACCACGTAGAGCGCACCGACCCAGTCGCGGATGGTGCGGACGACGCCCTCGATCACCCACGGTGAGGTGGTTGCCCCTGGCAGGAACAGGTCCCACCCCAGGTTCGGCTTGAGCGCCACCGGCGCCCCGCGCGGGATGAGCTCGCGCCAGCCGGCAAGCTCCATCGCACGCTGGACAGCGGCCGCGACGTCGTCGCGCGTGGGCGCGCCGCCAGCGACACGCACCACGCTAACGTTCGAAGCCATAGACGCGGGCACGATAGCGGACTCTCGCGCACGAGTTCAACCGAGCGGACATCTGTAACTGCTTATGCCCCGGACTTGCTATGAAACCGCCGCTGCACGCCGATGTCCGCCGTGCGAGCGGACCGATCTCGGAGGTCAAGAGAATCACGAAAAGCCGAAAGCTCGAAAACACGAAAGGCAGTTTCCATTTCGTGGGTTCGGCATTTCGTGCTTTCGTGATGCTGAAATTTTTCATCGAATTTGGGAGACGGGACCCTAGTTGCCTGGAGAGGACCGCCATGGCGGGACCACGCCTGCTGCTTCGAGACGCTGGTAGAGGACTTCCGCCTCGAGCTGGTGCCCCGCCTCCGTCGGGTGCACGAGGTCATTGAACGTGAAGACCGGTTCGCCGATGTGCGCACGATATGCGGCGTCCATATCCACGACCGCAACGCCCAGGCTGGCGCCGACCTCGCGGGCGGCGGCGTTGTACGCGTCGTGGATGCGCACAACCTCGGCCACGGATGGCAAGGCGTTGAATTCCAGCAGGGCGTGTACCGCCGATGTCTGCGGCGCTTGCTCGTAGCGACGCAGCGCCGCGTCGTTTAGCGCCCCCTGCGGTGCGCTGAGAAACCAGACCACCGCTCCACGCGCGCGGGCGATCTCCACGATGCGCTCCAGGTTGTGGGCGTACGCTTCGATCGGGATATCCGGTCGCCATATGTGCGGCAGCCCTACCGGCGGACTGCCGGCTGCCAACCGGGCGCCCACGACCATGCCGAGCCGCTTGGCGAACGGGTACAGTTCCGTCTGCAGGAGGAGGTCTTGGAAGTCGCGCAGCACGACGGTCTGTGGCTCGCGGAAGGCATTGTCGGGATCGCCGGGCGACATCAGGTGGTCGTTCCAACCGAAGCGCACCGTCATCAGATCCGGACGGAGCCGCCGCAGCTTCGATCGCAAGAGCATGAGTCCCTGAAAGCTGTTGTAGCCGGGCACTCCGGCGTTCATCACTTCGAATCGGCTGGTACCTCTGCGCTCCGCCAATAGACGATCGAGGCGCTGAGCGTATGGTTCGTCGATGTATTCGAGGCCGTCGCGCTCGCCTGGGGAGATGACGCCGAAGGTGCAGGAATCTCCAAGCGTCAAGATCTGGTACACGCCGGGCCGGTGCGGACCGAACTCGTGGCCACGAAAGCCGTCGGCGTTCAGGTGCTGGCCATGGATCACCTGTCCCGGGTTGGACTTGAAGTAGAGGAGCGGATCGCACACCCAGAGGATCGACGTCGGTTGGCTCGAGCAACGCTCGGCTACTCCGGTCATCCGGATCGCAACTTCTGCGAACACGAGCAGGCAGGCCGCCGGAAGGCAGCCGAGCAGAATCCGTGTCCCGAGACGCCACGGTCGTCGCCGGATCGGACGATTGGTATCGTCGCTCATTCCTGTGGGAGTCTATGCGGCGGGCCCTCGAGGCGCAAAGGAATCCTGCGGGTGGAGGCCGTCCTTGTCCCCCCGCTGCAGACCTCATAAGGTAGCGATCACGATGGAGACCGGGACTATCACTGTGGTATCAGGCCTGCCGCGTTCGGGCACCTCGCTGATGATGCAGATGCTCGAAGCCGGCGGTCTGCCGATCCTCACGGACAACCTGCGGACCGCCGATCCGGACAACCCCAAGGGCTACTACGAGCTCGAACAGGTCAAGCAGCTCGAACGCGACCAGTCCTGGGTCCCCAGAGCCGTCGGCAAAGCGGTCAAGGTCGTCTCGCCCCTGTTGCGCCACTTGCCGGCGGATCACTCCTACAAGATCGTGTTCATGCGCCGCGACATCGAGGAGGTGCTGGCCTCGCAGCGCCACATGCTGGTGCGCCGCGGACGGCCGGCGCCGGATGACGACGAGGTAATGGCTGCGACGTTTCGGCGTCATCTCGCCGATCTGGAAGCGTGGCTCGCGAAGCAACCGAACATGCAAGTCCTCTACGTCGCCCACAAGGCCGTACTCGACCAGCCGGCTGCGGAGATCGAGCGGGTCAACGTCTTCTTGGGAGGCGCACTCGGCACGCAGGCAATGGCCCAGGTCATCGATCGCGCGCTGCACCGACAGCGGCGTTGAGGGGAGGATCACGAAAGCACGAACGGGACTTCGGGTTTCTTTTCCTCTTTCGTGTTGTCACTCTTTCGTGGTTTCGTGATTGCAGTTCTGCGGCGGTGCATCAGCGCTCACAGGTTGCGGACCTTCGCCAGCATCTTGAGCGGCAGCTGGGGCAGGGCGCTCAGCAGATGGCTCCATGAAAACTCACCCTGGTACGGGATCATCTCGGAGAGTTGGGCGAACATCAGCACCGCATTCCACAGGAACAGGCACACGGTACTTGCGAGAAAGAGACGGCGCGCCCACGGCTGAGTGAGCCGCGTGAGCACCGTGGCCAATCCCAGGATGAAGAGCGGGGTCAGGCTGAGGAAGCCGCGGTTGCCGA
>JBGQHM010000387.1:0-6531 GCA_041497995.1 Binatia bacterium
CGCCATACTTGCCACGACTGTCGGAGTTCCAAACCCACGAGGTGCCGTCTGACGAGCGAACCATCGAAGGGGTTCTCGAACGCCGCCCCGATTTCATCGTGACCAGCTCGGCAGCGAAGAAGGGGATCACGCATCGGTGGAATCCCAACTGGCGTCCGGGCCATCCGCTGCTCGTCCCGGTGCCCGGCGCGCCGGCGTTCATGGACGCGCTGGAAACCGACCGGTTGCCGTATCGCCGCGTCGCGCAGTTTGCGCAGCACCCGGCACTCTTACGCGTACGGATTACCAGCCTGTGCCCTGAGATCTCTATTTTCCAACGTCAGCTCAACTGAGACGGTTCCTGAGGATGAAGTTCAATTCGATCGAGTTCCTCATTTTTCTGCCGTGCGTCCTGCTGGTCGTAGCGATGGTCGGCACGCGCTGGCGCAACAATTTCCTTCTCGCCGCCAGCTACTTCTTCTACGGCTACTGGGACTTCCGGTTCGTCACCCTGCTGCTGGCGACGCAGATCGTCGACTATTGGGTGGGCAACCAGATCTTTGCGACGAGCGATCCACAACGGCGGAAGCGCATTCTGTTTCTGAGCATCTGCGCCAACCTCGGCGCGCTCGGCTTCTTCAAATACTACAACTTCTTCATCGGCTCAGGCGTTGCCGCACTCCAAACACTCGGCCTGCACGCGACGGCGCCGACCTTGTCGATCATCCTGCCGCTGGGCCTGTCCTTTTACGTGTTCCAGTCGATGTCCTACACCATCGACATCTACCGGGGCACGTTGGAGCCGGCGAAGCGATTCTGGGACTTTGCACTCTTCGTCGTCTACTTCCCGCACCTGGTGGCGGGACCGATCGTGCGCCCTGGGATTCTGTTGCCGCAGCTGCTTGCGCCGGCGAAGTTCTCGGCCGAACGCGTGAATGCCGCGTTGACCCTGATCGTCATCGGCTTCACCAAGAAGGTGCTGATTGCCGACAACTTGGCCCCCGAGGTGCAACGCATCTTCGCTCATCCGGATCAGATGAGCTCCGGACTCTTGCTGAAAGGGGCCTACTTCTTCGCGTTCCAGATCTACTGCGATTTTTCGGGCTACTCCGATATTGCGCGCGGCGTGAGCGAGCTCCTCGGGATCAAGCTCACCATCAACTTCAACCAACCGTACCTGTCGCAATCGATCACCGAGTTTTGGCGGCGCTGGCACATCTCGCTGTCCACCTGGTTGCGGGACTATCTCTACGTGCCGCTGGGCGGAAATCGGGGGGGCAAGTGGGATACCTATCGCAACCTGATGCTGACTATGCTGATCGGTGGGCTCTGGCATGGAGCGGCGTGGACCTTTGTCGCGTGGGGTGGTTTGCACGGTCTGTGCCTTACCGTGGAGCGCGCCTTGGGGATCGGTAGGGATGAGCTGCCCGTGCACGAAAGCGCGGCGTGGCAGTTTCTCCGAAGCGCGGCGCGCATGACAATCACTTTTCACCTGGTCGCGTTGCTCTGGATCTTCTTCCGCGCGCCCACCTTCACGATCGCGGCACAGTATTTCGCTGGTATCCTCAAGTTCTCAGACCTGGGTGCGATCGGCATTCAGCCGCTGATCGTGGCTCTGGCGGTCTTCGCCATCGACATCCCTCAGAAGATTTCGGGCGAGCATACGATCTTTGTGCGGACTCCCTGGTGGATCCGGTCGCCGGTGTATTGCGGGCTGTGTTTCGCGGTACTGGGGATGCTGCTGTACGGCGGCAGAGAGCTACCCTTCATCTATTTCCAATTCTAAAGGCAAGACGCGGCATGACTGGTCACGACAACCCCGTTTCGCTGAGAGACTACCTCGAGTTCGTCACACTGCGGCGGCTGGGGAAGCTGCTGTTTGGCGTCGTGGTGAGCGTGATTCTGGGAGAGATCGGCATCAAGGTGTTCTACCCGTTGCGGGAGGTGTTGCAGAAGGACCTGATCCGAGCGGACAGCAGCGTCGGCTTTCGGATGGTGCCGCAGTACAGCGGCACGATGGGCGTTGAAGCGGTGCCGTTGCGCACGAACTCCTGGGGGCTGCGCGACCGCGAGTACGGCCCGAGGCCTGAAGGCGGGCTGCGCATCTATGTGCTCGGCGACTCGATGGTGTTCGGCTACGGCGTGCCGATCGAGGACACGTTCACGCGCTTCCTCGAAGGGTCTCTACAGCGCCGCCTCGGGCGTAACGTCGAGGTCGTGAACGGCGGCGTCCCGGGATACGGGACTCTGCAAGAACTGCAATTCTTCGAGCAGACCGTCGACGAGGTGAAGCCGGACGTTGTCATCGTCGCGCTGACCGTGTGGAATGACATCTCCGACAACCTCAAGTTCAGCACGCAGAAGCCACAGCACAAGAAGAAGCACCACAGCTATCTGAATCGTGCGCGTTCCTGGCTGCGCCAGCGCAGCCAGCTGTACCTGTTGGTCCGGCGCCTCAAAGCTTCGGCCGGGACCGATGAGATGATGCAGGTGCATGCGGTGCCTCCACCGCCCAAGATGGAACAGGGGCTTCGAATCACGGAGGAGGCATTGGGTCGCTTTGCACAGGCCGTCCGGCGCCACGGTATGACCTTCGGCGTGGTTGTGATCCCGTCGCATCACCAAATCGCCGAGGGGTTGTGGTCGGAAGCGCTTGAGACGCGGCGTTTGTCGCCAACTCAATTCTCTTCGGATCAGCCGGACGCGCGGCTCACTGCCAGCGGGCAGCGGCAGAACATCGCGGTGCTCGACTTGCTGCCCATCCTGCGCGCGCACCAGCAGGAGAGTCTCTACTATCACGGCGACGGAGAACATTTCGACGCCGCGGGGCATGTGTTGGTGGCCGAGACGATTGCGGATTTTCTGGTCGGGAATGGGTTGGTCGGATCGTCTCCCAGCGTCTCGCTCGCGGCGAAGTAGCGTCGCGGCCAGTGGTGTGAGCCCAGCACGCGTCGCCTTGGTCGTCGGGCAGCTCACTACCGGAGGCGCCGAAGGGCAGCTCCGGCAGGTCACGAGGACAATTGATCGGCGGCGGTTCGAGCCGATCGTCTATGCCTTGTCAGCCAAAATCGAGCCGGTTGGTGAGCTGCTGCGCGCCGATGGCGTTACGCTTCGTGTGACTGAGGTTGCTGGCTGGCGCCGTGTGCCGTGGCTGGCGAGCCAACTGGCTGCAGACAAGATCGACCTGGTGCACTCATGGCTCTATATCGCGAATGCGCTGGCGTGGAGCGCGACCCGTTTCAGGCGCCGCCTCCCGCTGATCACGTCGGCGCGCAACTGCAAGGTGCAAAATCGGATCAGCCAGATTGCCAACTTCCTGGCATTCCGCGGCAGCCGCGCGATCGTGGCGAACTCGCAGGAAGTGGCTGCGTACATCACGCGCCACTACCTGGCGCCCGCACGTCGCATTCATGTGGTCTACAACGGCATCGACGTGGAACGCTTTCGTCCAGCAGATCGGGGAGCGCCGACGGCACCCGCGCTGATCGTCAACATTGGTCGGCTGGTGGAACAGAAGAACCAGGCGCTGTTCCTCGACGCGGCGGCGCAGCTCACGCGCACCGGGGTATCAGCTCGGTTCGTCATCGTCGGCGAGGGACCGCTGAAAACTGACTTGCAAGAGCAAGCACAACGTCTGGGCATCGCCGATCACGTGTCGTTTGCGGGTGAGCGCAGAGACGTGGAGGACATTCTGCGGACCGCATCGCTCCTCTGGCTGACGTCGCGTTGGGAAGGGCTACCGAATGTGGTGCTGGAAGCGATGGCCAGTGGTGTCCCGGTGATCGCGACCGACGTGGGCGGGACGCGTGAGCTGATTCGCTCCGGGGTCGACGGCTTCGTCGTGCCGAGCTCGGACGCAGCCGGCTTCGTTCGCCACGCGCGCGATTTGCTGAACGATAGCGCCCGGCAGCGTCAGTTCGCGGCCGCCGCGCGTGTGCGCGCGCAGGAGTTCTCGACGGCGCGCATGATCGCGACGCTGTCGCAGCTCTACGACGACGCCTTGGGGAGGCGTGAGGCATGACGTCGGGGCCCGCGTCGATCAGTGAAATCCGAGAAGGCTTCTGTACCAGCCAGCGCTACACGATCTCGCAGGAGATCTACGAACACTTTCTCGCGGCATATGGCGATACAAACCCGATGCACACGGACGATGAGTTCGCGCGCCGCCACGGATTCCCGGAGCGCGTGATGCACGGCACGATTCTGAACGGCTTCATCTCACACTTCGTCGGCGTCCACTTTCCAGCCGGCGCGGCCCTCTTGCATGCGGTCAGTACGCAGTACAAGACGCCGTGCCACCTGGGCGACGAGATCGTGGTTGAAGGAACGGTCACGCAGGTTGCCGAATCGGTCGGCGTGTTGACGATGGACCTGGTGCTGACCAACGTGACTCGGGACCGCGTCGCAGCCAAGTCCAAGGTGCAAGTGGGGCTCCGATGAGCCGTGCTCTGGTCACCGGTGGCAGCAGTGGCATCGGTGAGGCACTGGTCCGCCAGGTGACGAGTGCAGGATGGGACGTGACCTTTACGTTCTTCCGCAACGAGGCAACGGCCCGGGCCGTTGCCGAGGCCACCCGCGCAACGTGTGTGCGCTACGATCAGGCATCCCCTGAATCGGTGCGGGCGCTTGCCGACCGCATCCGTAACGCCGAGTGGGATGCGTTGATCAACAATGCCGCGCAACCGACGCGACGACAGCTACTCATGAAGACGGACGCCGAAGATTTCACCGCGTATCAGACCGCTGCCTTGCGCGGGGTGTTTGAGCTTTCCACTGCTTTTGTCGAGCAAGCCAAGCGGCGTGAACGCGGCGGGTCCATCGTGAACGTGCTCACGTCGGTCACGCTTGGGATGCCGCCGGCGAAGCTCGCGACCTACGTCACCAGCAAGTACGCCTTGCTCGGGCTCACCCGGAGTATGGCGGTGGAGTTCATCCGGTATGGCGTCCGGGTCAACGCCGTATCGCCGGGCATGACACGCACGGCCTTCAACGCGGACTTGCCCGAACGGTTCGTCGAGCAAGTGGAGACCGGTCTGCCAATGGGCCGGCTGGCTACGCCGCAGGAGGTCGCCGGGGTCATCCGCTTCCTGCTGTCGGCCGAGGCCAGCTACGTCAACGGTGCGAACATTCCGGTTACAGGAGGTCAGACGTGTTGACGGCGGATGCGTCGCATCTGAATTACTCGGCGCTGCTGCGTCAGAGTAAGCGCCTCGACGTCTCGCACTGCACGCGGACGATGCGGCTGGCGGTGTTGTCCGACGCTGCGGTGCCCCAGATTGTTCCACTGCTCAAGGTGCTCTTGGCGCAGAAGGGGATTCGCGCGGACGTGTTCTTGGCAGAATACGACGCCATCGAGCTCGAGGTGTTCAATCCGCAGTCGACGCTGTACAGCTTCGCGCCCGACGCGGTGGTGCTCTTGAACGCGCTCAACGCCCTGCGTCTCAAATACTATCGGCAGGCGGCGGACCGGTCCCAGTTCGAAAGGGGCATCGTCCGGCAGACGGCAGCGCTCTGGGACACGCTCAGTGATCGCTCGCCGGCGCTGATCGTTCAGAGCAACTACGTGCTGCCGTATGAGCGCCAGTTCGGCAACTTCGACCACAAGGTGGGCGAAACGTTCTATCCGATGGTGGTACGGCTGAACGCGGCGACCACGGAGATGGCGCGCGAGCGGCCGCAGGTGTTGATCAACGATGTCGAGTCGCTGGCGTCGTACGTCGGGCGCAAGCACTGGTCCGACGAGAAGCTGTGGACGCTCGCCAAGGCGTTCTGCGCGCTGGAGCACCTGCCGCTAGTGGCGCAGAACGTTGTCGATATCTTGTTGTCGAACGCCGGGCACGTGGTGAAATGCGTCGTGACCGACCTCGACAATACGTTGTGGGGCGGCGTCATCGGCGACGATGGCATGGAGGGTATCGCCCTCGGGCCATTCGGTGAAGGCGAGCCGTTCTTCCGGCTGCAGCACTACCTGCTGGATCTCAAGCGCCGCGGCATCGTCCTCGCCGTGTGCAGCAAGAACGACGAGGCCACCGCGTTGGAGCCGTTCGCATCGCATCCCGAGATGGTGTTGCGCCAGGACGACGTCGCGGTGTTCGTCGCGAATTGGAATCCGAAGCCGGACAACATCCGTCACATCAAAGAGACGCTGAACATTAGCTACGACTCGATGGTGTTCCTGGACGACAACGCGTTTGAGCGCCAGCTCGTACGCGAAACGTTGCCCGAAGTGATCGTGCCCGAGTTGCCGGACGACCCGGCTGACTACGTCCGGGCTATAGCCGAGCTCAACCTGTTCGAAGTGACGTCGTTCTCTGACGAGGACCGGCGGCGCGCCGAGCTGTACCGCGACAACGCACGGCGCCAGACTCTGCAAACCGCCTTCACGGACATCACCGAGTATCTGCGTTCGCTCGATATGCGCGTGACCATGCGACGCTTCGACGCCTTTCATTTGCCGCGCATCGCCCAACTTATCCAGCGCAGCAATCAGTTCAATCTGACCACCCGGCGCTACAGCGTGGCAGAGTGCACGGCGATGGCGGAGCGCGAGGA
>JBGQHM010000388.1:0-6513 GCA_041497995.1 Binatia bacterium
ACACGACGGGCGCCGAGCAGGGCCAGCCAAAGTCCTAGGGCCTGCGGGGCCTGCGGCCGGCGTCCTTTCTATGGTCCGCTCCCCGATGGGTCGCTGTGGGCTGCCAGGCTCCTAGGGCCGCCACGGCCCGTACGACTCACCCCCGCGGTAAACCCAGCAGCCGCTGCGCAATGATGTTGCGCTGCACCTCCGACGTTCCCGATGCGATGGTCCCGGCGCGCGCCATGAGCCAACCATATTGCCATCGCCCGTCGTCCACTACCTGCGGCGCGCCGCGCCACAGCTGAGCGTAGGGTCCCTGCACGCTGAGTGCGAAGTCGTCGAGGCGTTGGACGAGCTCGGTGCCGTACAGCTTGAGAATCGACACGTCGCTCTGCGGCCGGCCCTGCTCGAGGTCACTCATCACCTTGAAGCAGTGCAGCTTCATGATCTCGACCTCGATCTGAAACTGCGCGAACTGTTGCCGCAACGTGCGGTCCGCCGACTTGCCGCGCCAGCGGATCACCTTCGTCAGCCGTTCCATGTCTTCCTGGCGGCGCATGTGGTCGACGAGCAGGAGCGTGCCCCGTTCGTGACCGAGCGCAGTCATGATCACCTGCCAGCCTTTGTTGACCTCGCCGACGACGCTATCCGCCGGCACTCGCGCGTTGTCCAGAAAGACCTCGTTGAAGTCTGTGTCGCCGGTCATCTCGCGCAATGGCCGCACGATCACCCCGGGCGTGCGCAGCGGCACGATTAGGCAACTAATCCCCTTGTGCGGCGGTGCTTCGGGATCAGTGCGCACCAGGAACATGCAGTAGTCGGCTTGGTTCGCGTATGTGGTCCACACCTTCTGTCCGTTCAACACCCATTCGTCGCCGTCGCGCGCGGCGCGGGTGCGGAGCGATGCGAGGTCCGAACCGGCATTGGGTTCGGAGAACCCCAGGCACCAGACCTCTTCGGCGCTCAGCAGTTTTGGAAGGTAGCGCTGCTTCTGCTCGGGGCGGCCAAAGACCAACAGCGTCGGCCCGAAGATGCTGATCGATGGTCCGTTGATCAGCGGCGGCGCCGCGACGCGCACCATCTCCTCATGCACCGCGAGGTGCTCGAGCAGCGAAGCGTCGCGCCCGCCGTACTCGCTCGGAAAGTGCACGGCCATCCAACGCCCGTCATACAGGCGGTGCTCCCACTCCTTCAGAAACTCGATGCGATCACGCACCGGCCCGTGATCGCGCAGCTGCTTCCAGCGGCGCAGATCCGGCAGGTTGCTGTGCAGCCACGACCGGAACTCGGCGCGGGTCTGTTCAATCTTTGGCGATAGCGTAAAGTCCATGGCTCCTCTCAGGTTTGCGCGCGCGGACGGAATTGCGGCAGGGTCACGTCGTCGGTGACGCGCTCGTAGACGACCTCCACCGGCATGCCGACGTGCATGATCTCCAGTGTGCCCTCGACGATGTTCGCCGTCACGCGCACCTCCTCTTCGAGATCGATGAGCGCCACGATGTACGGCAACATCTCCTTGAACGGCAAGACGTCGTTGTGGTGGATGACGGTGTAGGAAAATACGCGGCCGTGCCCCGACGATGGGCGCCACTCGCAGTTGTCCGACCAGCAATGCGGACACGCGTGGCGCGGATAGAAGTGGCTGCGGCCGCAGGCGTTGCAGTGCCGAATGAGAAACTTGCGCTGCTTGGTCGCCGCCCAGAACGGCGCACTCTCTGCGTCGATGACCGGCAGGTGGTTCAACGTGGCGCCACGGTTCATCTCAAGCTCCCAGCACCACGGTTCCGCACGCGGACATATAGCCCCCGGTGCCGTTGCACAGCGCCAACTGCGCGTTCGGCACCTGGCGGGCGCCGCACTCGCCGCGCAGTTGCCGTGTCGCCTCGATGAGCAGAAACACGCCGCGCATTCCCGGCTGATTGCTCGCCAGACCGCCGCCGTCGGTGTTCGTTGGCAGCGCGCCACCCGGAGCCAACGCACCACTCTCTGCCAGCGGGCCGCTCGCGCCGCGCTCGCAAAAGCCCAGTGCTTCGAGCGTCAGGAGCACCATGATGGTGAACGCGTCGTAGATCTGCAGCACATTGATGTCGCGCGGCATCACACCCGCCTGCTCCAAAGCACGGCGGCCCGATTGCGCGGCGACCGAATCGGGCATGTCGCTCCATTGCGTCATATGCAGATGCGACACCGCTTCGCCCGTGCCGAGAACGCGTACCGGCTTGTTGCGCAGATCCCGCGCCCGGTCCTCGGTTGTGAGGATGACGGCACCGCCACCGTCGGTGCGCAGACAGCAGTCGGCCTGCCGCAGCGGATCGGCGATCATGCGCGTCTTCAACGCATCGTCGACAGTCAGCGGCTTGCCGTGGTGGAACGCCCTGGGGTTTATCTGCGCCCACTGATTCATCGCCACCGCCACTGCGGCGAGTTGGCGCCGCGTCGTGCCGTACTCGTGCATGTGCCGCCGCGCCGCCAACGCATACTTGCCCACCAAGGTCAGTCCGTACGGCGCTTCAAACTGCGCCGGCCCGTGTGGCGGCGGCATCAAGTCGCGCAGGCGACGCCGCTTGAGATCGGAGCGCGCGGTGCTGCCATAGACGAGCAACGCCACGCTGCACATGCCTGCCGACAACGCCGCGACTGCGTGCCCGACGAACAGCTCCCACGAGGCGCCGCCGATCTGCGTGCTGTCGACGTAGGACGGATGGAGACCGAGGTACTCCGCCAGCTGCAGCATGTGCGTCCAGTCGTCGCCGCAGCTGAAGAGCCCGTCGACATCGTCCTTCTTCAGGCCGGCATCGTCGAGCGCCGCCTTCGCCGCTTGCTGATGGAGCTGCAGCGCGCTCTTGTCGGGCACCTCGCCACAGTCGGACTCGCCGATACCGACGATGCAGATTCGCGGCTCCACGCTCGTTCACCACGTGCCCATCCACGTCCACGGTTGATCGCTGGGGATTCAATCAATTGATTGACTCGAATTAGTGGAAGTGGTAGCCGAAGTCAAATTTCTTCCGGAGGATGCACATGCTCTTACAGGGAAAGGTGGCCGTGGTCACCGGCTCGGGCCGCGGCGTGGGACGCGGGATCGCTTTGGCGCTGGCGCGTGAAGGCGCGAAGGTGGTGATCAATGACGTCGGCTGCGCGGTCGACGGGCGCGGCTCAGCTGAGGATCCCGCCGCAGAAGTGGTGAAGGAGATCAAAGCGTTGGGGAGCGACGCGGCACCCAACTACGATTCGGTCGCCTCCTTCAGCGGCGCCGAGAACATCATCAAGACCGCCGTCGACAAGTTCGGCCGCATCGACATCCTGGTGAACAACGCCGGCATCGTGCGCGACAAGTCGATCGCCAAGATGACCGAAGAAGACTTCGACGCCGTCCTCGGCGTTCATCTGAAGGGCTCGTTCAACTGCGGCCGCCACGCCATTCCCCTCATGCGTGAGCAAGGCTTCGGACGCATCATCAACATCACCTCCAGCGCCGGCCTGCGCGGCAACTTCGGCCAGAGCAACTACGGCGCAGCCAAGGCCGGCATCATGGGCCTGACCCTGGTGTGGGCCATCGAGCTGGGCAAATACGGCGTGACCGTAAACGCCATGGCTCCCGCCGGTCTGACGCGCATGGTCGGCACGATCCCCGGTATGGAAGGCAAGGATCCGCCTCCAGAGATGAACGCAGAGCTCAATGGACCGATGGTCGCTTTCCTGGCTTCCGAGAAGGCCGCCCACGTCAACGGCCAGATCTTCGGCCGCCGCGGCTTTGGATTCACGATCTTCCAGCAGCCGCGGCCGATCGCCATGATGTATAAGCCAGGCGGTTTGAGCGCGAGCGAGATCGCCGCCAACTTCGACGGCGTCTTCCTCGAACACCTCCAGCCCATCGGCATCCCGCAGATGCGCAGAGAGGAACCCAAGAAATAGAGCTCCTCACGCAGAGCCGCAGACACGACCCTCTCTGGTCGTTGTTCTCTCTGCGTCTCTGCGCCTCTGCGTGAGATTTCTTCGTCTTAAGGAGTTCAGGATGGTCGGTATCACTTCATATGGGGCGTACGTCCCGATGTTCCGTTTGCCGTTCGGCGCCATCGGTGCGGGCAGCCGCAAGGTGAGTAGCGGCAGCGGCGAGCGTTCAGTAGCGAACTTCGACGAGGACTGCGTGACCATGGCCGTCGCCGCAGCCATGGACTGCCTCGAGGGCATCGACCGCGCCTCGGTCGACGGTGTGCTCTTCGCCTCGACCTCGTACGCCTTCAAAGAAAAGCAAGGCGCCAGCCTGGTCGCCAAGGCGCTCGATCTGCGCCGTGACGTCGTCACCGCCGATTTTGCCGATTCGCTGCGCGCCGGGACGACAGCGCTGCGTTCGGCGATGGATACGGTGAAGGCCGGCTCCGCACGCACAGTCCTGGTCATCGCCAGCGATGCACGCTTGGCGGCACCGCGCTCTGCACTCGAGCGCGCCTTCGGCGACGGGGCCGCCGCCTTCCTTGTCGGCGACACCAACGTCGCCGCAACCTTCGACCATCATCACTTCCTCGCCGACGAGATCATCGACGTGTGGCGCACCGAGGGGGCCCCGTACGTGAAGTCGTGGGAAGACCGCTTTGTGGTCGAGCACGGCTACGCCACCAATATGGTGGAAGCGATCAAGGCCCTGCTCAAGAAGGCTGGGCTGACAGCGAAGGACTTTGCAAAGGCCGTCTACTACGGGCCGGACGCGCGCAGCCACGGCGGCGTCGCCCGCTCTGCCGGCTTCGATCCGAAGACCCAGGTACAGGACCCGCTCTTCGGCAAGCTCGGCAACGCCGGCGCGGCGTTCGCGCCGCTGCTCTTGGTGGCGGCGCTCGAAGAGAGCAAGCCGGGCACCAGGCTAATGTTGGCCAACTACGGCGACGGCGCCGAAGCATTCGCGGTCAGCGTCACCGAGCACGTCGCCAAGCTGTGGACCCGCCGCGGCGTGAAGTGGCACTTGGAGCGTCGCGCCGAGCTCGGCGACTACGACAAGTACCTCGCCTTCCGCAATTTGCAGCCGTCGGATGTCGACCGCCGCGGCGGCCAGGGCGTCTCGGCCACGGTGCACTTCCGCGATCGCAACGAGGACATCAGCTTCCACGGCCACAAATGCCGCAAGTGCGGCACCGAGCAGTTCCCGTTTCAACGCGTCTGCTTCAAGTGCTTTGGAAAGGATAACTTCGACGAGATCCGCCTCTCCGATCGGCACGGCAAGGTGATGTCACACACCTTCGACTTCTTCGCCGGCAGCCCCGACCCGCCGCTCATCGTCACCGTGACGGAGGTCGACGGCGGCGCTCGCGTCTATCTGCAGATGACCGACGCCTCGCCGAAAGAAGTGAAGCTGGAGTTGCCCGTCGAGTTCACCTTCCGTAAGATCCACGAGTACGGCGGGACACCGAACTATTTCTGGAAATGTACCCCGGTCCGGTGATTGGTTCCCTCGTTTTGGACGGGGCGAGGCGGAAACACCACGAAGCCACGAAGTTCACGAAGAAAAGCGTTCTCGGAGCGACAGGCATTCACTTCGGCGGGCAAAGAAGCAGGGCATCATGAATCGTCTTTTGATTCTTCGTGGTCTTCGTGGTGAGATATTTTCGCATTGAGGTTAGGGAGAGGGTATGAATCACGACGCCATTAGGGACAAAGTCGCCATCGTCGGCATGGGCTGCTGCAAGTTCGGCGAGAACTGGGACAAGTCGCCCGAGGACATGATCGTCGAAGCGGCCTTCGAAGCGTACGAAGACGCCGGCATCGACAACCCGCAGGAGCGCATCGAGGCGGTCTTCTGCGGCGCGGTGTATCCGTCGAAGGGCACCGCCGAGGTCGCCGACGCCCTGAAGCTGTTTGGCAAGCCGGTCAGCATGACGCAGAACTACTGCGCCACCGGCACCGACGCATTCCGTTTCGGCGTCTTCTCGATCGCGTGTGGTCTCTACGACACCGTGCTCATCGTCGGCTTCGATAAGCCGAAAGACCGCGGCGTCTCCGGCCCGAACGTGGTCACCGCTGGCGTGCGCGGCCTGCCGATGACACCGGCCGGTTGGTTCTCGTTGTGCGCGGCGAAGTACTTCGAGACCTACGGCGCCGGCCGCGAGGATCTTGCCAAGATCGCCGTGAAGAACCACCACAACGGCACGCTCGCGCCGAAATCCATGTTGAAGAAGGAGATCACCGTCGACGATGTCCTCAAGGCCCCGATGATCTCGTGGCCGTTTGGCGTCTATGACTGCTGCGCGCAATCCGACGGCGCGGCGGTGGCGGTGCTCACGAAGCGCGAGCTGGCCAAGAGCTACCGCGACGATTACGTGCTGGTGAAGGCGGTGGCCATCGCACTCGCCGAGAACCCGCAGAGCGATCCGAGCTTCGACTTCCTGCGTTGGAAGCCGAACGTCTACGCGGCGCAGCAGACGTACAAACAAGCCGGCATCACCAACCCGTTCAAGGAAATCGACATCGCGCAGGTGCACGACTGCTTCACGCTCACCGAGTTACTCACCTACGAGGATCTCGGCTTCTGCGAAAAGGGCT
>JBGQHM010000389.1:0-6492 GCA_041497995.1 Binatia bacterium
GGCACGAACTTGGGCAGCGTCACCTCAGCACTGATGTCTTCGAAGACGACCTTCACGGGCATACCGATCTTGATCGCGTGCGGCTGGATGCCCGTGAGGTTGGAGTTCATCTTCGCGCCTTCCTTCAGCTTCACGACCACCACCGCGTACGGCACCTCGTCGGCAAAGCCGGGGTGGTAGACCTGGTGCATGATGTTGTAGCTGAAGATCTCCCCTTCCCCGCTCACCTTCACCCATTCCGCGTCACGCGACAGACAGGTCGAACAGATCTCACGCACCGGGAAGCGATGCGTTCCACACCCGCGACAACGCTGCACCACAAGCTCATGGCGCTTGGCGGCCGCGAAGAACGGCTGCATCTCGGGGGTGATCGCGGGAATTGGTTTCTTGTAGTCAGTCATTCGCGTCTCTCGTCGCTCGTGAAGCGTATCTCGTAGGAGGGGTTCTCTTCTTCACGCTTCACGCTTCACGCTTCACGGCTCCCTCGCCAGCACCAGCGTTGAGTGCGTCGACAGGATTCCACCGTTGCCGCTGACCAGCGCGATCTCGGCATCCTTGACCTGCCGCGCGCCACCTTCGCCGCGCACCTGGATGACGCCCTCGGAGACCGGCGTCATGCCCCACATGTAGAACGACGACAGCTGACCACCTCCCGTGTTCACCGGCAGCGAGCCACCGGGCGCTGTCTTGCCATCGGCGACGAAGGGGCCGCCTTCGCCTTTCTTACAGAAGCCGTAGTCTTCCAAACACACGAGCACGGTGAAGGTGTAGCAGTCATAGAGCTCGACGACGTCGATGTCCTGCAGCGTGACGCCGGCCATCTTGAACGCCGTCGCCTTGGCGAGCACGGCGCCCGAGGTGAGCGTTTCGGCCGGGTCGCCACCCGGATGCCCCTGCCCCATGCCCCGGATGTAGACCGGCGGCTTCTTGAGATCGCGTGCGCGCTCAGCGGAGGTGACGATCACCGCGAGGCCACCGTTGGAGACCAGGCAGCAATCGAACAAGTGAAACGGCTCCACCACCCAGCGCGAGCGGTGGTAGTCCTCGATGCTGATCGGCGTAGCGTAGAACTGCGCCGCCGGGTTCTTGTTGGCCCATTGGCGCTCGGCGACGGCGATCGCACCGAGGTGGTCGTTGGTGGTGCCGTAGAGATGCATGTGGCGCTGCGCCACCATGGCGTACATCGCGTTGACACCGAACTGCCCGTACGCAGCGTCGAGGCCGCGCGCAAAGCCGTATGCACCGGCGGAGCCGCCACCGTTGCCCTTCCCCTCCACCTTCGGCTTCGGCGGTTTCAACGGCGCGTCGGAGAACACGCAGGCGACGGTGCTGCAGAGGCCCGCGTCGATGGCCTCCGCCGCCTGCTGGATCATCGCGCACGCCGTGGCACCGCCGGCGTTCATGGTGACCGACAACCGCAGATCGCGCAGGCCCATCGCCTGCTGCAACTGGAACGAGCCCATACCGCCGTCCGCCCAGCTGAGTCCCGGATTGACCAGCAACCCGTCGAGGTCGCTGCGCGCTAGCCCCGCGTCAGCCAACGCCACGCGCACCGCTTCGACGGCAAAGCCAACGTGGTTGTAGTCGTAGACCTTCCCTTGCTTGGTGATGCCGAGGCCGGCGATGGCCGTCTTTCCCTTGAGCGACATGGTCTCTGCCTTCGCACTGTTCAGTGCGCCCGCTGTAGCAGGAGGCGCCTCGCCTGGGCAGCAACCGTCTGCGACACGTTTTTGCTCTTCGCCAAAAGGCGTATGTCACGCTCCATGAGGCCGCTCACGAAGTGCAGCGCCGTCGACAGCGGCGCCTTCGGATTGCTCACCAGCCCGAGCCGTACCTGATAGTTGCGCGTCCAGTTCTTGTTGTCGCCGATCTTGCGCAGGAGCTCGACATCGATGTTGCGGTTGCGCGCCACCATGACCACCTCGTCGTCGGTAATGCGGGGGTTCGTCAAGACAAAGCGCTGGATGAGCCGATTCGGATCGCGAATGAGGATCATGCGCGCGTCGCGGTTCCCCTTCAAGGCGAGCTTGATGCGCTCGCCGACGGTCATGTGCAGGATCTGATTGTACAAGCTCTGGTTGACCGGCTTCCCCTCTTCGGGTTCCTGCAACAACTCTTCCGGGACCGTGTACGGATCGTCCCCGCGCTCGATGCTCTCGGCAATGGCCTCGAGCTCTTGCAGTTCGTCGCTCATGCCTTCGCCGCCTTCGCCGCTTCCGTTTCCTTGATCACCTTGTCCGCCAAGTGCGCCGGCATCTCCTCGTAGTGCGAGAAGGCGACCGTAAACGAGCCGCGCCCGCTGGTCATCGAGCGCAGATCCGGTGAGTACTTGAGCACCTCGGCCATCGGCACCTGCGCGCGGATCACCTGTCCACCCGGCTTCGAGTCGACGCCGAGCACTTTGCCGCGACGGCTGTTGAGGTCACCGATGACGTCGCCCATCGCCTCGTCAGGCACGACGACTTCCATCGACATGATCGGCTCGAGCAGCACCGGCTTGGCCTTGGCGAGCGCCGCCTTGAAGCCCATCGACGCCGCGATCTTGAACGCCACTTCGGACGAGTCGACGTCGTGGTACGAGCCGTCGTAGAGCGTGACCTTCACATCGACGATGGGATAGCCCGCGAGGATGCCCTCGTGCAGTGCCTCACGCACCCCCTTCTCGACCGCAGGGATGTACTGCCTGGGCACGACGCCTCCGACGATCTCGTCTACGAACTGGAAGCCGGTGCCGCGCGGCAGCGGCTCGACCTTCAGCCACGCGTCGCCGAACTGACCGCGGCCACCCGTCTGCTTCTTCAGCTTGCCCTGCGCCTCGGCGCGGCCCTTGATGGTCTCCTTGTGCGGCACCTTCGGCGCCTTCAACTCCACCTCGGCGTTGTACTTGCGTTTCAAGCGTTCGATGACCACCTCGATGTGCAATTGACCGACGCCCGACAGGATCAGCTCGCGCGTCTGCGGATCACGATGCATTTCGAGTGACGGATCTTCTTCCATCATGCGCGCCAGCGCCTGCGTGGCTTTCTCCTCGTCGCCCTTGCTCTTCGGCTCGACCGCGAATGAAATCGCCGGCGGCTCGTGCGTAAACCCCGGGTAGATGATGGGCGCCTTGTCGTCGGCAAGCGTGTCACCGGTAGCCGTGTCTTTCAGCTTCGCTACGGCAACGATCTCGCCCGCAACCGCGTACGGCACCGGCACCTGCTTCTTGCCGGCCACCTTCGAGAGATGCCCCAAGCGCTCCTTGATGTCCTTGTTCACGTTCAGCACGGTCGAGTCGGTCGTCACCTTGCCGGAGAGCACGCGGAAGATGGATAGCTTGCCGGCAAATGGGTCAACGGTCGTCTTGAAGACGAGCGCGGAGAACACTTCGTCGGCCTCGGGGCGGCGCTCGATGGGCTCCTTGATCTTGGGGTCCAAGCCGCTCAGGACACCCAGATCACTCGCCGCAGCAAGATACTCGATCGTCGCGTCGAGCAGCGGTTGCATGCCGATGACTTTGGCCGCGGAGCCGCACAGCACGGGAACGAAGCGGCGCGCTAGGGTACCTTCCCGCAACGCTTGCACGACGTCTTCGTTCGAGAGCGTGCCGTTCTCGAGATACTTCTCCGTCAGCGCGTCGTTGGCTTCGGCCGCCGCTTCGACCATGCGCTCGCGCGCCGCCTCGACTTCGGCGGTGATAGCGGCTGGGATGGCGTCATCCTTGAGGCTGCCGTCGGGTTGGCCGATGAGCGCACGCATGGTGATGAGGTCGACGACTCCACGGAACTCCTCCGCCGCGCCGATGGGATACTGGATCGGCACCGGGTTGGCGCCGAGGATCTTCTTCATGTCATCCACCGCCGCCTGGAAGTCGGCGCGCTCGCGATCCATGCGGCTGACGAAGGCAACCACCGGCAGACCGAGCTCGGCGCTCCGCGCCCATACCTTCTCCGCCTCGACGCGCAGCTCATCGGCTGCCGGTGCCAGTACGAACACGATGCCCGTGCAGGCGCGCATGCAGTTGAGCGCATCGGGGAGAAAGTTCGCGTAGCCCGGCAAGTCGACGAGGGTGACGTCGGACTTCTTCCACGTCAGACTGTGCAGCGCCGACGTGAGCGTGATCTTGCGACGGATCTCCTCCGGGTCGAAGTCGAAGACGGAGCTGCCGTCATCCACGCGCCCCAAGCGGGTCACCGCACCGGAACCGAAAAGCACTGCGTCCGCCAGGGAGGTTTTGCCAACGCCTCCCTGGCCCGCTACACCGACGCTACGTACCAATTTCACGTCATCAGCCATGCTGCCTCCGCTTCAGTCCTGTGAGTTGCGTTCGTAGATCAATCGTAGTCCTTCCAATGTGAGGAACTCGTCGACTTCCTCGATGGTCTCCGACTCCGGTGCCAGCAACGGCGCGAAGCCGCCGGTGGCGATCACTCGCGCTTTCCTCTTGTTCTCTTTTTGAATGCGTGTGACCAGCCCGTCAACCAGCGCGACGTAGCCATAGATGAGCCCCGACTGGATGGCGTGGACGGTGTTGCGTCCGATGACGTGCTTGGGCTTCACCAGTTCCACCCGATACAGCTTTGCCGCCCGCTCGAACAACGCGTCGCTGGCGATGCCGAGGCCCGGCGCGATGACACCGCCGACGTACTCGCCTTTCTCCGACACGTAGTCGAAGATCGTCGCCGTGCTGAAGTCGACGACGATGGTCGCGTCGCGCGTACGCTCGTATGCCGCGATGGCGTTGACGATGCGGTCGGCGCTGACCTCCTGTGGCTTGTCGTACAGAATGGGCATACCGGTGCGAATGCCGGGGCCAACGAACATCGGCGTGACGCCGATGTACGTGCGGCACAAGGTCTCGATCACTTGGGTCATCGGCGGCACTGACGACGCCACCGCAATACCCCCGATGGCCGGGTTGCCGGCGCCCGCCAACAAGTTTCGCACCAGGACGCCGTACTCGTCGGCCGTGCGTCCGCTGTGCGTCTGGAGCCGCCAGTGGTAGCGCAGGGACTTGTCCTCGTAGACGCCGAGGACCGTCTGCGTGTTGCTGACATCAATCGCGAGAAGCACCTTGGCGCTCATGCGTGCCCTAAGCCGTCGTTACGAACTGCTCTTCCTACCGCGTTTGCTGTCTCACTGGCCAGAGTTGCGGGCATAGATCAAGCGCAATCCGTCGAGGGTGAGAAACTCGTCAACCTCTTCGATGGTCTCCGAATCCGGCGCCAGCAGCGTGGCGAAGCCGCCGGTACCGATGACCCGTGTCTGCACGCCGATCTCCCGCTGCATGCGACCAACCAATCCATCAACCAGCGAGACATAGCCGTAGATCAATCCGGATTGGATGGCGTGGACGGTGGTGCGTCCAACGACGTGCTTGGGTCGCACCAGCTCGACGCGGTAGAGGCGCGCCGCGCGCTCGAACAACGCGTCGCTGGCGATCCCAAGGCCGGGGGCGATGATACCGCCGATGTATTCGCCCTTGCGGGTGATGTACTCCAGCTTGGTGGCCGTACCACAGTCAACGACGATCGTGGCGTCATGCGTCCGCTCGTACGCGGCAACTGCGTTCGCTACGCGGTCGCTGCCGACTTGCTGCGGATCGTCGTAGAGAATCGGCATCCCGGTGCGCACTCCCGGAGCAACGACCAGCGGCACCACGCCGAGATAGCTGCGGCACCAGGCGTCGATGACCTGCGTCGTCGGCGGCACGACGGAAGAGACGGCGATGTCGTGAATCGCGGGACTGCCGACGCCGGAGAACAGATTCCGCAGCAGCACACCGTACTCATCCATCGTGCGGCCGCGGTCTGATTCCAGCCGCCAGTGATGCCGCAACTGCGCGCCCTCGTAGAGGCCGAACACGGTGTGCGTATTGCCGACGTCGATCGCGAGCAGCATGAGAGAGCAATCAGCTGTCAGCTTTCAGCCGTCAGCTTTCCTTCCATCTGGGTAACCAGCGACCACCGTAACGTCACCGGCGACAATGCGTGTTTCGACCCCGCCAGCATCACGCACGATCAATGCGCCATCGTCCCCAATGCCCGCGACGACCCCGGCGTAGCGCTGACCAGCGCCGTCGATCTGTACGCTCCGTCCTGTCAAACACGAGTGCACCTCCCACAGGGGGCGTATGGCGGCAAAGCCTTCGGTCACAAACACCCCGTAACGCCTCTCGATGCACGACAGCAAGCGTTCGGCGAAGGCGGTGCGGTCGACGCGCTGTCCGGTCGCGGCGCACAGCGTCGTCGCCTTGTCGCGTAGCTCGTCCGGGAAGTCCGCGGGTGCAGCGTTCAGGTTCACGCCGATGCCCAGGATCACAAAGCGGACACGGTCGTCGTCGGCTTCCATCTCGGTGAGGATGCCGGCAACTTTGCGGCCATCGATCACCACATCGTTCGGCCACTTGATGGCCGCGTGCGGCACCCAGTCGCTCACCGCCTCGACCACCGCCAGCCCGGCAACCAACGCGAGCTGCGCTGCCTCGGCGACCGCAATCGGGGGGCGCAGCAC
>JBGQHM010000390.1:0-6463 GCA_041497995.1 Binatia bacterium
CGGATTCACCCAGCAGTCGATGGCGCGGATTGGGGCGTCTTCGGACATTCCATCTCCTTGGATGTGTGAGATTGCTGCTTAGGACAGCGATGGAGGTGGTGTCAATGAGGGCGGACATGAGGGCCGACAGACCCGGCGGCTCTCGCGTCTTTAGTGGAGATGTCGTGTCACCGCACCAACGTCCGCAGCGCTGACACGGCCGTCAGCGTTGACGTCCGGGTTTGGGTTCTTCGGCGTGTCCGTCTCGACGAACAGGTGGGTGATGACGATGTTGAGATCGGTCTGGTCGACACGCCCGTCTTGATTGACGTCACCGATGAGTGGCGTGGGTGTTGGTGTCGGTGAATCAGTTGGCGTGGGAGAAGGGCTGGGCGTGACAGTGGGACTCGCTGTGGGTGTTGGCGTCGGCGTATCGGTGGGCGTGTCTGTTGGGCTGGGCGTGTCCGTCGCCGAGGCGGTCGCCGTAGGCGTATGAGTTTCGGTTTCGGTGGGCGTCGCGGTGGCGGTTGCCGAGGGCGAGGGGCTGGGAGTGACGGACGGCGTGTGGGTTGGTGTCTCGCTCGGGGTTGGTGACGAGGTTGGTGTGTCGGTCGGGGTGGCGGTGGGTGATGCGGTAGCCGATGGAGTGGGCGTCGTGGTGGCCGTATCCGACGGCACGGGCGTGGCGGTTTCCGTCGGGGTGTCCGTTGGGGACGGTGTCGGTGTGAAAGTGCTGGTCTCCGTGGGAGTCGGTGTCTCGGTACGCGTCGCCGTGTCGGTAGCGGTGGCCGTTGCGCTAGGCGTTGGCGTGGGCGTGTAGGAGGGTGTCGGGGTCGCCGATGGGGTTGCGGTCGGAGTGTCGGTTGACGTGGCCGTCGGCGTTGGTGTGGTCGTCGGCGTCGGGGTTTCGGTAGGGGTGCGCGTATCCGTCGGCGTCCGCGTCGCGGTCCGTGTCGGAGTAGGTGTCCGCGTCGGTCCGGTTTCGGTCGGTGTCTGCGTCGGCGTCCGTGTAGGCGGAACCGTTCGTGTCGGGGTCGGGGTGCGTGACGGTGTCCGCGTGATGGTGAAAGTCGGCGTCTGAGTGGAGGTGGGTGTTGCCGTCCCCGTGCGGGTGATGGTGAAGGTGGGCGTTGCAGTTGGCACCGGCGTTGCCGTGCGCGTCCGAGTTGGAGTTATGGTGACCGTCGGCGTGGATGTCGTTGTGCGTGTGCGTGTGGGGGTATGCGTCGATGTCGGTGTCGGGGAACGGGTGACCGTCGGTGTGAGCGTGGCTGTCGCACTCGGCGATGGGCTGTGCGTCAATGTCACCGTCGCCGTCGGTGTCACCGTCCGTGTGGGCGTTGGTGTCCGCGTCGGTGTCTGGGAGGGGGTCCACGTGAGCGTCGGCGTCGGTGTACGCGTTGGCGTGATCGTGGGTGTTACGGTTGGTGTTCGAGTGACGGTGGGTGTGCTCGTTGCGGTTGCTGTTGCAGTGGCCGTCGGCGTTACGGTGGCGGTGCGTGTCGGAGTCGGCGTGCGGCTCGGCGACGGTGTTGGAGTGACGCTCGGCGTCGGAGTGACCGTTGCGGTCGGTGTCGGAGTGCGTGTGGGTGTGCCAGTTGCTGTGGTGGTTGGCGTCGCGAAGTTGAACGCCAGCGCTCCGATCCAGGTGCCCCAGCGGTCGAACGGTGCCGCGGCATACTCGCCAATGACCCAGAACGTGTTGCCCGTGGGGTCCAAACTGATGTCGTTATAGTCACCCCAGCGGTTGCGGCTGGCACCGTCGAGGAGGACGTATGGTCCTTCACCCGACTTGAGGTCGTTCGGAGTGAGCAAGGCGTTGCGCGGCGCACTGGCCGTTTGCCCTGCGAAGCGAACGGCAACATAGTCGGATGGGCTGGATTGGTTGAAGGCGAGCGCGGCATTGCCGCCGCTGTCGACGGCGACGACGGGATAGTACACGTCAACGCCATCCGCTCCCTGGAGCGAGTCTTGGGTCAGCTTGAGCGTTGGGAATGTGGTCACGTCGATCTGGAAGAGGCGGATTGTGGAGACGCCGCCGCTGCCCCAGTTGTGCGCTACGGCTGCGGCACCCCACAAGGAACCGCCCCGCCAGACCGCATTGATCACGCGGGGGCCACCCGTCTCGATCCGTGTGCTCGCGCCTTGCTGGGCCGCGTTGGGCGGCACGCCGCAGTCGCCACCCACGAAGAGATCGGCAGCGAAGAGGGTAGGGTCCACACTAGGGGGATTGGTGACGCGCCACACGGTGACGGAGCACGGACTCGGAAAGCGCGTGTTCATTAGGAACTCTGCGGAACTGGGTCCAAGGCTGTGTGCCGGCTGGAGGCTCGAGACGCGCATGCCGTTCACCCGTACGTCCGAGAAATCGAAGAAGCTGGCGGTCGTGCCGGCCAGTAGGGCGGGCTTCTTGATGACGCGGATCTTCGCACCTTGGAAGAGGAAGGTCGTGGCGTCGAACATGTTGGCCGTCAGGTAGATTGCGTTGTCGTCGGCCCCCAGCCCTGGCAGATCTGCGAAGTTGTTGGTTGGGGTGGCGTTGTCCGTGGCGGCGTTCAGCGCGTAGAAGGTCCACTGCCCAGTGGGGTCCGAAGTGGTTGACACCGCCAAGAGAAAGAACGCGGCGAACGGTCCGCTGCGTCGCGACGCGACACTGACATAGAAACGACCTGCATCGAAAAGCGTCCGTGGGTCGGTAATGAAGTCACTGGGCCCGGCCACGGCCTGGAAGAAATCACCCAGTGAGGTCGCCGAGACAATGGTGCCGTCCTTCAGAAATACCTCGACTGTCCCGTTGGTGAACGCGAGGAGATGGTCGGGGCCCGCGGCGATCGAGGGGTTCGGCGGAATGACCGAATCGAAGAAGATCCCTGGAAAATCTGCCGTCAGTAACAATGGGACATCAGCGAACTGCGCGGCGCCTCCGGTCCCAGCGAGCAGTTGAGGTGAGAGCGGGGCAAGGCCCCGCCCGCCCTCGTCCAGTACGCCATCGGTCGCAGCGTAGCGCGGTACGAAACGAATCGGCGGCAGCGTATCGGATGGTTTGGAGCCGGTAAAAGGGGACGCGACGATCGGTTCTGTCTCCGGCGCATGATGAACCGTTTGTGCTGCGGCGGTGCCCAGAAACACGGGAAGCGTAGCGGAGAGCGTGGCCAACCACATGCCGGCGTTCAGGCTCCAGCGCCTGAGCGCTCCCTTCCTCTTCCCACACACCAGCATCACGCGTGCGCCGCACTTAGCAGAGCCAGCGCAACAGGGACAGCGCTGGCGGGCGGGGCCCCGAGCGCACGTTGAATTGATACGTGCCGAGGATTCATCAATCACCGCGGAGCGTAGCATCGGGGCTCTCGTCGCGCCGCAGAAAAAACGAGCGCCCGCACTCGTGGCGACGATCCGCGAGAAGGCAGCTGTGAGCGTTTGAGCGGCGACCGTC
This sequence comes from Binatia bacterium, assembly GCA_041497995.1. Classification (GTDB taxonomy): domain Bacteria; phylum Desulfobacterota; class Binatia; order HRBIN30; family HRBIN30; genus DATKMS01. The sequence goes on from JBGQHM010000390.1 coordinate 3,413, forward strand.
CCCTCTTTTTGGGCGTCACTAATCTGACGCCATCGCTCTTGCAGCCATGACATCCGATGCTAGGCTCTTGCCAGCTTTCCCCTGACACCGGCCCTCTGCGGTGTCCAACCAACGCCCAAAGGAGATTCCCGATGAGCTCAAGTTGGACCCAAGTTCGCCGCCTGCCAGTACGGCGCATCCTTTCATCGATTCAGTCCACAGCAAAAGGCGCAAAGGCCTTACGTGTGATCTGTTGGATTTCCGTGGCATCTGTGTTCTTGCTGGGAGTTCGGCCGCACGGGCCCGCCCTCGCTGATCGCTTACCCCAGAATGGTTCCGCCGACGCGACGGCTAGCATGGTGAGCGACCTCTTCAACGCGCTCTCCCGATGCCAGACGCCGCTCTCCGAGCGCGAGCGCTGGCGGTTGGCGGGCGCCATCCATCACGAGAGCCACCGTCACGGGTACGATCCGCTCTTCGTCATGGCGATGATCCAGGTCGAAAGTGGGTGCTCACCCACTGCGCGTGGCGAACGGGGCGGGGTGGGCCTGGTACAGATCAAACCGTCCACGGCTCGCGCCGTTGCCAAGGACGCCGGGCTGCCGTGGCAGGGGCCTGAGACGCTGACGCGTCCCGCCCTCAACGTGCAGCTGGCGTTGTTGTACCTCGCTCAACTCGAGGAGCAGTTTGGCGATCCATATCTTGCAATGGTGGCGTTTAATAAGGGACCAGCGCGAGTCGGACGCATGTCCCCGCAACGGGCGCGCGACGCGCGTTACGTGAAGAAGATCCTGGCTCTGTACGACGACCTCACCGACGAAGCGGCGACGGCAGCATTGGAGGACGCCCTCTAAAACGGGCGACACCACGGAGAGCGCGGGTGGGCACGCCGCGACTGCGGAAGGTCTAGCCCCCAGTATCACACGTTGTCGAGTGCCTGGGCCAAGTCTGCGACTAAGTCGTCGGCATCCTCGACACCGACGGAATAGCGGACCAACGTATCCTTGATTCCAACTTGCAAGCGCTCCTCTGTCGTGAGCTCGTAGAAGCTCATCAGTGCCGGCTGTTCGATGAGACTCTCGACGCCCCCGAGCGACGGGGCGATGCGTGGTAGCCGGCAGGCATCGACGAGTCGGGACGCGGCTGCGAGGTCACCGCGTACTTCGAACGAGACGACACCGCCGAAGCCCTGCATCTGGCGGACGGCGATGGTGTGCTCCGGGTGGCTGGGAAGGCCGGGGTAGTGGACCCGCTCAACCTTGGGATGCGTCTCCAGGAACTCGGCGACGCGCTGAGCGTTTTCGTTCTGGCGCGCCACTCGCAGCGCCAGCGTCTTGATGCCTCGGATGAGCAAGTACGCGGCGAACGGGTCGGGTACCGCCCCGGTGACGCCCTGCAGATCGCGGATCGCACCGACGAGCGCCTCTGTTCCAAGCACAGCGCCGGCGAGCAAGTCGTTGTGACCGCCTAGGTACTTGGTACCCGAGTGGATGACCAGATCGATACCGAACTCGATCGGTCGCTGATTGATCGGTGTGGCAAAAGTGGAATCGATCACGGTCTTGACGCGATGGCGCCGTCCGATGTCAGCGACGCGCTCGAGGTCGAGGATGCGGTTGTACGGGTTGGTCGGCGACTCGCTGAAGATGAGCCGGGTCGTTTGCCGGACCGCTTCTTCCATGCGGTCGTAGTCACCGGCAGGCACAGTGGACACCTCGACGCCGTAGCGCCGCAGGATCTGGTGCAGGAACTGCCGTGTACGCCGATAGGCATCGTCGGTGACCACAACGTGGGCACCCTTCGAGAGCATGGCGAATAGGGTGGTGGTGATCGCCGCCATGCCGCTGGCGAACAGCAGGCCGTCCTCGGCGCCTTCGAGCGCGGCGAGCTTGCGTTCCGCGACGCGTTGCGTCGGATTGCCGTAGCGGCCGTACTCCTCGCGCTCGATGCGGCCCTCGAAGTGGTCCGCAATCTCCTGCGTGTTCGCGAACGTGTACGTCGCGCTCTGGATGATCGGCGTAGCGATGGCATTGGCCTCTTTGGTGCGCGGCTCACCACCGTGTACCGCCTGCGTGCTCGGGCCAGTGCCGCTGCGTACGGGTCGTTCCGCTGCCACGCTACGCCTCCAGGAGTTTGATCTTGTCTGCGTAGCGCTTGATGGTGTCGTTGACCAAGCGCAGGTCCGCGGCAATTTCCACGGGCCGGTTGGCGTACGTCGAGGGAACGCCCTCGATCTGCCCAAGGTGATAGGCGGTCTTTTGGTCGGCGAACTTCAGACCGTGCGCCGTGGAAATGACCACGACTCGTTGATTGGAACGGATGACTCTGCGCTCCACCAGCTTGCGGAGGACGGCGAGCGCCACGCCGGTGTGCGGGCAGTTGAACATGCCGGTGCGGTCGGCGCGCGCGGCTTCGTCGGCGAGCTCGGTCTCGCTGGCCTGCTCGACGACGCCGTCGAACGCCTGCAGGACCTTTACGGCGCGCTTGTAGCTCACGGGGTTGCCGATCTGGATGGCGCTTGCCAGCGTCTTCTGCGCTTGTACCGGCACGAAGGACTCGAAGTTCTTGAGGTAGGCGAGGTACAGCGGGTTGGCGTTCTGCGCTTGCGCGACGGCAATGCGAGGTAGCTTCTGCGTCAGGCCGAGCTCGCGCATCATCAAGAAACCCTTCCCAAGGGCGCTCACGTTGCCGAGGTTGCCGCCGGGAATCACGATCCAATCCGGTACTTCCCAATTGAATTGCTGCACCAACTCGATGGCGACGGTCTTCTGGCCTTCGATGCGCAGGCTGTTCATCGAGTTGGCGAGGTACACGGTGCGTTGCTTGGTGATCTCCTGTACCAGCGCCATGCAGCCGTCGAAGTCGGTGTCGAGGCTGAGGACGAGGGCGCCGTTCGCCAGCGGTTGGACGAGTTGCGCGGGGGATACCTTATCGCGCGGCAGCAGCACGACCGCCGGGATGCCCGCGGCCGCGCAATAGTTGGCAAGGGCGGCGGAGGTATCGCCGGTCGAGGCGCAAGCAATCGCTGCGATGGTCTGCCCCTCGGCGATCATCTGCTTCACGACCGACACC
>JBGQHM010000391.1:0-6422 GCA_041497995.1 Binatia bacterium
CGTGTTCATTGTCGTGCTGGCAGTCGTGCTGCGATTTCTTCCGCGCTTGGTACAGTCGATCATCAGTACGTTTGGGCAGACGCGTGTCAGCGAGCCCGAGGTGAAGTTTCTGTTTCTCGTGCTCTTCTTTCTTGGCGGGCTTGCCACCACAGCACGCAGCGAAGCCGTGTTGCCGGCGTATCTCGTCGGGCTGGTGGTCGCGGGCGTCTTCCTCCAAGATCGGATCCTGGTCAACCGCATGCGCTCGATCGCCTTCACCATGTTGACGCCTTTCTATTTCATCAAGGCGGGTCTGTTCGTCTCGGTGCCGGCAGTGGCAACCAGTGCCGGGTTGATCATCCTGCTGTTGGCCGTGAAGCTGGTGACCAAGTTTATCGGCGTCTGGCCCTTGGCGCGGGCGTTTCAGCTGCCCCAGCGGGAAGCGATGTACACAACCCTCTTGATGGCGACGGGGCTCACCTTCGGCACCATCTCCGCCCTCTTCGGTCTCGAGAACCATCTCATTGATCAGAGTCAGTACACGGTGCTCGTCACGGTCGTCATCGGCAGTGCGGTCGTACCAACGGTCATCGCCCAGTCGTTCTTCACACCGCAGGTCGCGCCGGCGATGGCAGACGAACACAAGACTCCCGCACCTATGCCGGTACGGGCCGAACAAGGGAGGTGACCCATGTATGCGCGCATTGCCGTCGGCCTCGACGGCTCGGAGGGATCGCGTCAAGCGCTCGAGCAGGCGATCGAGCTCGCGCGAGTGGCCAAAGCGGAGCTGTTTCTCGTTTCCGTTGAGGAGCTGCCGCGCTACCCGGCGGCGATCGACGAGATCAACGGCGAACAGCGCGCCGCGGAGCGCTTCTTTCACAAGGTGCAGAAGGCGGCGACGGAGCAGGTCAACGCCGCCGGGCTGGTCGCGCATTGCGACATCCGCACAGGCCACGCCGCACAGATGCTGGCGCACTATGCGATGGAAGTCGGTGCCGATCTCCTGGTGCTCGGGCACAGCGGCCACTCCGGTATCTGGGGTCGGCTCCTCGGCACCACCGCGGACAAGGTCGTCGAGCACGCTCCCTGCTCGGTGCTGGTCGTGCGCTAGGCGCGTCACCCGGGCCCGACGTCACCGCCACCGGCTGAGCGCGATCGCGTTCTTGTCACAGATTCGGACTCGCGTTGAACTTGGAGCGACCGCTGACGGTGGACGGCGAGACCGGCCTGTTTGCGCGGCTCGGATGGAACGACGGCGCCACGGAATCGTTCGCGTTCACCGAAACCGAACGCAGCGCCAGTGTCGCCGCACAGACTGTCGGCATCGCCTTCGTCGCCAATGAGCTCGGCAATGCGCACGCCGACTATCTCGGCGACGGCGGCCTGGGCTTCGTCCTCGGCGACGGCCGGCTCAACCGTCGCCCCGAGATCATCACCGAAACGTACTACGCGCTGCAGCTCCTGCACTGGTTCGCCCTCAGCGTCGACTACCAGTTCATCGACAACCCCGGTTACAAGCGCGACCGCGGTCCGGTGTCGGTGGTGTCGCTGCGCGGACATATCGAGGGGGTCGCGTCGCAGATGTGAAACGAGCAGCCGCTCAGCGTGCGAACATCTCGCACAGCACGGCGAGCACTGCACTACCCGTGCGCACGTCGATGCGACCAAGCTTTCGAACCAGGCGCGACTTATCGACCGCACGCAGTTGGTCGCGCACAACTTGGCCCTCCTTGCCTCGAAATTGGCATCGCACGCGCGACGGATAGGGTCGGCCCTTGGTGCTCATCGGTGCCACGATCACGGTGCCGATGTGGCGGTTCATTTCGTCCGGCGATACAACGACGGCAGGGCGTGTCTTGCGGATCTCGCGCCCGACCGTGGGATCGAGAGTGACCAGGTAAACCTCCAAACGCTTCACCATTGCCACTCGCTGTCATCCCAGCGTGAGGTGGGACGCAGATCGCCAGCGAGAAGTTTGTCGTCGCCCGCCAGAGCCATTTTGCGAAAAGCAGCATCCCATCCCTCTCGCGGCTGCGACGCGGGGCGTATCACCAGCCGATTCCCCTCCGCTTCAATCGCAACCTCCTCCGGCAGACCGGTTTGCTCGAGAAGCGGCTTTGGGATCCGCACCCCTCGTGAATTGCCTATGCGCACGATGCGAGTCTTCATGGTGCCTACATCGTAGCCACAGCCCCGGTTCGATCGCAACCTGCATCACGCCGAACGTAAGAGGGTTTTTCCGTCGTCCGGCCGCAAGGACGTCACGCGAGTGAGTCGATGGCCGCACGGCCGCTCCATCGTCGCGCATCGCTGAACGGCAGCCGCACCGCCAGTCAACGACGGAGAAGGTCACACGCAGCCGGGTCGAACCAGCGCAGGCCTTCAATCGGTTGCCACTTGTCCCCCGCAAAGGCGTCCGCGCGATCCTTAGCCGCAAATCTGAAAGAAGATCGACTCGCGCAAAGCCGCAAAGGCGCCAAGGACAAGGCACGGAAAGCGATGACGCGACGCGTGCCAGCTGCAGGCTGAAAGAGACCCACGACCCGTCGCGGCCTCGTATTGCGCCGCTGCCGGAGATGTAGTACGCGTGCTGCATGAGGACGCTCACGGTCCGGTTGCCGGACAAGTTGGCTTCGGACATCGAGGCCGAGTCGCGCGCCGCGGGGCTTTCGAAATCGGACGTGGTGCGCCGACGACTCGCAGGGCGAGGCCATCGCGCCACGGGCGAACCACACACCTTCTACGATCTGGCGGCCGACCTGATCGGCTCGGTTCGCGGCGGTCGCCTGCCAACCGATCTCTCGGCGCGCAAGAAGCACTACCTGCGGGAGTGGGGCTACGGCACGCAGCGTCGTCGTCGATAGCGGCATGCTCGTCGGCCTCATCCGACGGGACGATCAGTTTCATCTCTGGGCGGTCGCCCGAGCGCGCCAGTTCCCCGCACCGTGGTTGACGTGCGAAGCGGTCGTGTCCGAAGGGCTCTTTCTTGTGGGAGCAGCGGGCCGGAAAGCGTTGCTCGGCTTCTTGCAGCGTGGTCTCATTAACATTCGCTTCGACCTGGCGAGCGAATTGGAACCGGTCCTCCGGCTCCTGGAGAAGTACGCCAACGTTCCAATGAGCCTGGCCGATGCCTGCGTTGTGCGGATGACGGAAGTCCTGGGTGATCCCATCGTCCTCACAACCGACAAGGACTTCCGCATCTACCGCCGCCACAGTCGCCAGACGGTACCGTGCGTGATGCCGTGACGGTGGCGCTCCGGTCGAGGCGGTCGCCGACTTCGGCTTGGATCTGCTCACTATCGTGCGCGCAACCGCCGGCGAGATCGGCGTGCCGCTCGGCGTGCGCATCGGCATTAGCACGGGTCCCGTCGTTAGCGGCGTGATCGGTCGCCGCAAGTACAGTTTCGACGTGTGGGGCGACACCGTAAACCTTGCGAGCCGGATGGAAAGTGCCGGCCTCGCGGGCCGCATCCAGGTTTCCGAAGCAACCTTTTGGCGGCTGCAGCACGCCTTCGATTTCGAGACGCGTGGCTCGGTGGAGGTAAAGGGAATGGGCGAGACCCCGGCGTACCTCCTCGTCGGCCGCAAGCAGGGAACGGTTGCCGCGATCACGACGCGCTGCGTCGACTAGCAATCTCGAAGGCGGGGGCGATGTCGGCTTGGGCTCTTGTCACACACTCTTCCGCACCCCGTCACCGTGCGTTCATCAAAGAGAGCTACTGTGGCGGCATGCTTGGAACTCTGAGAATGCGCCCCGCTGAGGGGTATGAGGCACTGTACCAAGTCGTGATCCCCGTCGGCGTGGGCTGCGACGAGGAGGAAGCGATTCGCCGTCTGGTCGAACGCCATCGTGGTGAGCTGAAGCAGCTGCGGCACGAGACCCTCGGACGGAAGGCGCGCCTGCATCTCTACCTGGGTCGGACACGAATCGACGACATCGTCACCGCGCTGGAAGGTGCGGGCTTCGCTGTCGGTGCCGTCGTCGCCACGTCGCATCCGCGATAGACGGACTCGGGCCGCCGACGGCGCCGCGCGACGCCTCGCGTGTGGCGCCGCGCCCGCTCTCCTGTTAAGGACCTTTGCCGATGCGTCCTGCGTGTCTGAGGTACCTCGCCATCTGCGAGCTACTCGCCACTGGGCTGATGGGCTGCACCGCGACCCGACACTCAGCAGGTGGAGGCGACCGCACGTCCGTGCTGGCCCAGGCGCTCTCTGATGACCGCGCTCGGAGCGTCATCCTCCTCATTGGCGACGGCATGGGCGACTCGGAGATCACCATCGCGCGCAACTATCAGGTGGGCGCCGCGGGTCGGTTGGCGCTCGACACGTTACCGTTCACGGGCGAGTACACCACATACGTCGTGCAGGAGGCGAATCCCGCGCTCCCCGACTACGTCGGCGACTCCGCCGCCACTGCCACCGCATGGGCCACGGGACACAAGACGAGTAACGGCCGCCTGTCGACCGCTCCCGGCAACAGCCAGTCGCTCACGACGTTGCTCGAGATGGCGCAGAAGAAGGGTCTGTACACCGGCAACGTGACGACCGCCGAGCTCACCGACGCGACGCCCGCGGCGCTCGACGCGCACGTCAACCAGCGCAGCTGCGAAGGGCCGGCCGATATGAAGCAGTGTCTCGCGTTCAAAAAATCCGCCGGCGGTCCCGGCTCGATTGCGGAGCAGACGATCGACCATCACGTCGACGTGCTCCTCGGCGGCGGTCGCAACCGCTTCGACCAGGAGATCGACGGCGGGCCGTACGCCGGCCTGACGGTGCTGCAGTCAGCCCTGGCGCAGAACTACCGTGTCGTTGAGGACGCCCGGAGGCTGGCCGACGCCCCGCCAGGCGGGAAGCTCTTGGGCCTGTTCGCGCCGGCCGACATGACGGCGGAGTGGACCGGTAAGCCGGCACAACGTCACCCCGGCAGTGGCCCGCAGCGCTGCGTCGAGGGGAAGCGCCCGGATCGTGAACCCAGCCTCGCGGCGATGACCCGCAAGGCGATCGAGCTGCTCGACCACGAGGGCGCCGCCGCCGGATGGCTGGGTTCGCGGCAGCCGGGGTTCTTTTTGCAAGTCGAGGGCGCATTGATCGACAAGCGTGACCACGGCGGCGACCCGTGCGGACAGATCGGTGAGACCGTGGCTTTCGATGCCGCGGTCCGCGTCGCGCTCGATTACGCGGCGACGCATCCGGATACATTGGTGGTCGTGACCGGCGATCACGGCCACACGAGCCAGATCATCCCGCCACCGCAGAAAAAGGAATACAGTCCCGGAGTCTTCAGCACACTCATCACCGCCGACGGGACGAACATGACCGTCAACTACGCGACCAATCTTCCGGACCATTCGCAGGAGCACACGGGGACGCAGCTCCGCATCGCCGCGCAGGGCCCGCAAGCGGCCAATGTCGTCGGCGTCACCGATCAGACCGCGTTGTTCTCGCTCATCGCGCGGGCGCTCGGCCTCGATGAGCGCTGACCATGGCGCACCTCGAACGCGACGGATGCCGCATCGCCTTCGAGGAGTCGGGCAGCGGCGCGCCGCTGCTGGTGTTGCTCCGACGTGGCATGGCTGTGTGCGCAGCACACGCTCGACCGACCAGTGTCACTCGCTGACAATCGGGTGGCGCAACGAGGGTCAGTTGACTTCGGCGGACACCAAACTCATATTGCGCGCCCATGTCGTGCGCATCTTCAGCCGCCCTCAACTCATAGGTCCAAAGAGGGGCCTGAGGGGGACCATGTCGAAGTCGGCTGGCAAATCGCGGGATGCCCAGCTCCTCGCGCTTCTCGACCAGCTCTACGCCGCCGCAACCGAGCCGGACGAATGGCCGGCGTTCATCGAGGGCGTGGCCAGGTACACCGACAGTGCTCTCGTTTCCATCCACATCCACGACGTGTCGCGCCTTGCCGGCTTTGGCTTGTGGCAATACGGCCTCCCGGAGAGCGCCCAGCAGGAATACGTGGAGTGGTCGCCGCACAACGTTCAGATGGCTGCTGCCGTGCCGTTGCTCCGAACGGGCAGGGTTTTCCCGAACTCCGTAGTGCCGAAGCGTGACATCCGCAGCTCGGCATTTCACGTGGACTGGCTTGACCGCTACGTTCGCACCGGTGACAACGCCGGCGTGTGTATTTTCCTTGAACCACCGATGACCGCAGTTCTGGCGTGCAACCGCAGCTTGAACAAGCCCGATTACGGACCCGAAACGGCGGAGTTCTTTCATGCGCTCCGCCCGCACCTCCAGCGAGCGGTCTCGATCTACCGGCGCCTTGGCGCTCTGGATCTCGAACGTGCCGCGTCCTTCGAGGCGCTCGAGCGGCTCCCCGTCGCAGTGTTCTTCATCGATGAGCGAGGCAGGGTGCTGTTCTACAACGACGCCGCAAACCGACTGCTCACGCAACGGGACGGCATAGTCCTCACAGGTCTGCAGCGCCTCGGGGC
>JBGQHM010000392.1:0-6415 GCA_041497995.1 Binatia bacterium
CCCTGCCACGTGGTGAACGCGCCCGGATACGGATGCGTGACGGCCCGCACCAGATTGAAGACGGTACGCGCCGGCTGTGACCAATCGATGCGGCCATCCTCCGGCCGGCGGCCACCGAAGTAGCTGGCCTGCGACTGGTCTTGCGCCACTCGCGGTGCGGTGCCGCCGGCCAGTCGGGGATAGAACTCGCGCATCAACCCCGCGGCGGCGTCCGTGAGCTTGTGGAACAGGGTGAGCGCCGTGTCGTCATCGGTGATCGGTACCGCGCGCTGCGCAACCACGTCCCCGCGGTCCGCCTTCTCGACCATGTAGTGCAAGGTCACGCCGCTTTCGCGTTCGCCGTGGATGAGCACCCAGTTGACCGGACAGCGCCCGCGATAGCGCGGCAACAGCGAGCCGTGCAGATTGAGGGCGCCGCGCCGCGCCGTCGCCAAGATCTCATTGGAGAGCAGCTTGCGATAGTAGAAGGAGAAGATAAAGTCCGGCTGGCAGGCGGCGACACGTGCGATCCATTCGGGTGTATTGGGCCATTCGGGCGCGAACACCGGCACATGCTGCGCCTCCGCCAATTGGCGCACGGAGCGAAACCATACTTCTTCATTCGGGTCGTCGTCGTGGGTGAACACCGCGGCGACGTCGGCACCGGCGCGCAACAGTTCTTGGAGGCAGACGTAACCAACGTCGTGATACGCGAACACTACGCAGCGCATCGCGCTACCGCGCCTGGTGGTGGATCGTCCGGATGCGATACGTGGGACGCCGGCGCACTTCGAGATAGATGCGGCCGACGTACTCGCCGACCAGACCGATCGCCAGAATCAGGATACCGATGAAAACGAACAGGATGGCGAACAAGGTGAAGACGCCTTCCACCTCAGGACCCACGAACAGGCGCCGCACCAGGAGAAACCCGCCGAAGCCCATGCCCGCCAAGGCAACAATGATACCGACCAGGCTCATCATCTGAATCGGCAACAGGGAGAAGCCGGTGATCAGGTCGAACGACAACCGCATGAGCTTGAGTAGGCCGTACTTCGAGCTGCCGCTAAAACGATCGGAGTGGCCCACCTCGATCTCCGCGGTCCGCTTCGCGAGAGAGTTGGCCAACGCCGGGATGAAGCTGGAACGTTCGTCGCAATCGATGATCTGCTGCACGATGCTGCGCCGGTAGGCGCGCAGCATGCAGCCGTAGTCGTTCATTTTTACCCCGACGGTCAATGACGTCAGCCGGTTGATCATGTCGGAGCCGGCGCGGCGGTAGAACGGATCCTGACGTTCCTCGCGCCAGCCGCCCACAACCTCGTACCCCTCCTCGATCTTGGCGACGAGCCGTGGGATCTCCTCGGGCGGATTCTGCAGGTCGCCGTCCAAGGTGATGACGATGTCCGCCTGCGCGGCGGCAAAGCCAGCAAGGACGGCGGCGTGCTGGCCGAAGTTGCGCGTCAACTCGATGATCCCAACGTGAGGATCGTCACGTGCAACCGTCCGCAGCAGATCGAGCGAGGCATCGCGACTGCCATCATCGACGTACCACACCTCGTAGGTGCGGCCCATTTCTCCCAGCGTCTTGGAGAGGCGCTCGTGCAACAACGTGATGTTCTCGGCTTCGTTGAAGATCGGAATGACCACCGAGATGTCAGGACGCAGCGATGCGCTTGGCCCACTGGAGTGTGGGGCGGAGTCATCGGGGGTGCGGAGTGGGGCAACGTTTTGGGGCACTGACCGATCCTCGGGGAGATGCCGCGGCAAGTGAAAACACAAAGGCGAGGAGTTTTCAATTCACCCTACTCTGGGCGCACTGGGTCCGTTTCACACAGACGGCGTTCGCAGCGGGTCATCCTGAGCATCGCCACCTCTGGCGCGAATGGATCTCCCCTGCCCGCATCAGAGGATTTTTCGCCGCGGAAGTGCGGATGCTCCCAGTGAACTCTATGAGCTTGAGTCATTCTAAGGTCCATTTCCGGGCCGGAGAATCTCGCGGTGCCGTTGGGGCGGACGGTTCGCCCAAGGTCGCAACGCCGCTACCAGGGCATGGGGCGCGATGCATTCGCGCCAGAGGTGGCGATACTCAGCATGACACCCCATCCCGAAGGTCACCCAGAGAAGCTCCGCAGCGACAGCTACCTTTGGTGAAGCAATATCCCGCGGAGGCGCGCCTCGGACGCGGCCGCGATTGCAGCTATTGCCGGCAAGTGGGTATGGTGGTACCGCATCAGGCGTTATGCTCGGCGACGGCGCATTGACGTTTCGGGAGTTTACCGTGCGTGAGCCACATCCGCTGGCGGAGATCCACGCAGCAGTGCTCGAGGTCCTGCGCGGGCGCACCGATGTCGCACTCTTCGGCGCGCAAGCCGTCAACGCGTATGTCGATGAGGCGCGTATGACGCAAGATGTCGATGTCCTTTCCCCCCGCGCGGCTGAATTGGCACAGGAGCTGCGGGACCACCTCAGCGCCCGGTTTCACATCGCCGTCCGCGTCCGTGAGCTAGGGGAACGAGCCGGCTACGGTCTCTATCAAGTCCGCAAGCCCAAGAATCGGCACCTCGTCGACATTCGTCCGGTTTCCACGCTACCTCCGACGCAGCGGGTGGCAGGCGTTCTCGTGGTAGCGCCGGCCGAGCTGATCGCCAGCAAGGTCATCGCGTTTCAAGGGCGGCGCGGCAGACCGAAGTCCGGTACTGACTGGCGCGACCTCGCCATGCTGTTCCTTACTTTTCCAGAGCTGAAGCAGGAAATGGGACCGGTGCGCGATCGGCTCGCAGCCGCAGGCGCCGACGCGGCAGTGCTGGAGACCTGGAGCCGACTCGCCGCCGAGGAGATCCTGCCGGAGGATGAAGACGGTGACAGCTAGCTCTCAATTTGCCGCACGCCGGCCGCCGGAATCCACACCGATACCACGCGGCGCTCGGCGCACCTCGGACGACCGAGCCGCCCGACCTCGCACAGCTCGACGACGGCGTATCCGGCTCGCACCGCGCGGGAAACATACGCTGCGCCCAGATGTAGCGGAAGCCCACGCTGAACCCGAACCCGGCGCGCGGCGGAGAAATTCCATCAGCCGGTCACTCGCAGCGAGCGTGCCCTTGCCCCGCCGGCAGGCGTAGGAGTCATGGATGAAACACGGCTCGAAGACGCGCTCCAAGTGATGCACCAGCAGATGGTGCACGATGCGGTCGCGGAAATCGGCGGCAAACACTTCGCGCGGCTTCGGGCCGTCGGTCACGAAGCAGATCGAGCGACCCGGCCGGTAGGTATGGTCGCGGAGCTCCTGCTGGAGTGCGAGGAGCTTCGCCTCGGCGTCGATCTCGAAGGCCAGAGCATTCCGCGTGTTGCGCTTGTTGCGGCGGCAGTTACGGTAGTGCTGCCAGAGTTCCTGGAAGGTGTAACGGTCGGCGATGCCGCTCATCCGGGCCGGTCCACGTTCGCGCCCGCTGTCGTGTCTGCAGCGGGAATGGCCCCCTTCCTCCATCCGTCACGAGCGCGAACAGAGGAAGGGGTATGGTCAGGGCCGATCACCAGCCGCCACGCACGGCACGCACGTAGTTGTTGTTGGTCTTATTGTTGGTGTTCGCGTTGCCATTGTTGAAGTTTACGTTCCATGCGTTCGTCGGATTGCCCGCGTTGGTAGTAGCCGACCAGTAGTTGTTCGGCACGGTCGCCCCCTCCGCTTGTTCCCGGGGCGGCAAACCCGCCGTCTCGGACCCGGGCGCCTGGCCCCGCCGCAACGGGGGAAGATGCCCTTGTGCCTCGGCCCCACTACAGGGCTCCGGCGTTCGCCAGCTTCCCCTCCTTGCCAAGGAGGGGCCAGGGGAGGTCGCTGGCGGGAGAGGGACCTCGTGATCATGGCGCACTCGGCGCGGCTAGCCCGTCGGGCATCGCCCGCCGATTCTGGCCCGGTCCTATAGGGCCGAGGCCCTGACGCTGACTGTTCAGCCATCCTTCATTCTGCTTCGCGATGTCCACGACCAACGTGATGGCGTGCTCGAACGAGTTGAAGTTCGGGAATGCCTTCACGTCCTGAGACAGCCGCAGCAGCACCTTCAGTTCCTCCAGTTCTTCGCGCAGCTCCAGCAGCAGCGGTGCCTTGTCGCGGCGCGAGTTGGCGCGCACGATCAGCGCGAGCGCACGCCGTGCGCCGGTGCGCAGGTCCGCACCGAGCGCGTACTTGTGGTAGCGTGAGAAGTTCTTTACGACCCGCTCCAGATACAGGCACAGGTCATACGTTGCCTTGTAGATTGGTAAGTGCTCACTTCGCGCCATCGCTGCGTCCTCGGTGGCGGTCTGGGGGTTATCGCCCCCAGACCCCATCAAATGGTCAAATGAATCAAATGACCCAATAATCGATCACGAGCCGCCACGCACGGCACGCACGTAGTCGCCGAGGGTCTTATTGTCGGTGCCCGCGCCGCCACTGCCGAAGGCCACGACCCATGCGAACGACGGATTGCCCGCGAGGTTAGTAGTAGCCGACCAGTAGAGGCCCGGCACGGTGCAGCTGCACGGCGTCGCCCCGATTGCGCTGCACCCGGGCGTGCAGGGGCTCCTGAACTCCAGCGGCACGCACGGCAGCCCGCCACCCGGACACGGAGACGCCAAGATCGTCTGCAGCTCGGCGAGGGTGGGGATGCGCCAGTCGTTGTGGTCGGCGATGCCTTCCACATCGAAGGCCAGCCAAGACCAGATCGAAGTGTCAAGGTCGCAGACCCCCTGGCCTGGCCCGCATTGGGCACAACCCACTGCCCCGCCTGTCTGGGCGTTGCACAGCGCCTCAGCCTGCGCGTCCTCCTGGCAGAGGGTTCCACTGATGGTGCAGGTGCCGGCCCACTGGTAGGTATTCGATACGTCCCGGGCGCCGCCAGACCCGTCCTTCTTCTCCCACATGAGCTTGGTGCTGCAGTCGGTGATCGTCCCGTTGCCGTTGTCGACGAACCCGCTGGTGCACGGCTTGGGCGTCGGTGTGGGGCCGAACGTGGGCGTCGGCGTCGGCGGTCCCGCCACGATGCCGCTGACGAAGACGTCGACCAGGCTCTCGATGGCCGCCGCGTCGCCCGTGGCGGCGCAGGCGCCGGGCTTCTCCGCATTCGTGAACGCGGTGTCGAACTTGTCCTCCGCCGTTGAGAAGCAGAGGTTCAATAGCTGGGCGCTGGGTAACGACAGGTTCTTGATCTGACACGTGAGCTTCGCCGTGGCCTTCTTGCTCGCCGCCTTCGCCTTGGCGATGGCGCACTTCTGCGCCGGCGTCGTCGTGGCCCGGGCTTGCAGCGCTTGCCCTGGGTTCAGCGCCTGCACCAGCGCGCTCACGAACGTGTCGACCTGCCCTTCCACGCTGGCGGCATCCCCGATGACCTGGCAGGCGCCGGGCTTCTCCGCCTTGACGAAGGCCTTGTCGAATTTGTCCTCGGCCTTCTGCAAGCAGGCCGGGTCGGCGGCCGCCGCGAGCTTCACCTTGGTGTGGCAGGTGATCTTGCCGGCCGCCTTCTTCCCCGCCGCCTTCTGCTTGGCGACCGTACACTTCTGCGCTGGCGTGAGCGCGGCGTGCGCGGCATGCGGGATCACGAAAGCCCTGACTCCTACAAGCAAGGCGACCGTCACGAGAGCGTGGTTCGCGGTGCGCTTCATCCGACTACCCTCCTGGGCGTGTGGCTACGCCCGCTATGGTAGAGGCCTCGGCCGCAGACGTGTCCGACGTGCCGGTTGCTAACAAGCGACGCGCGACATCGCTCGGCGCGGACGTCAGCTGGCCAGAATGGAGTGAGTGAGTGAGTGGAAGAATCGGGGCAGCCGGAGCTGGCTGGGGGGGCATAGTGGAGCTCCCTGTCAGTGCGCGTGGTGCGTCCGCGACTCGCGTCGTCGTCTGTCACCGAATCTCCTGTGGCTGTGCGTCATCTTGAGCGCCAGCCTTTCTCCTGCTTGTGAGCGTCTTGACTCCTACAGTACTTGCCGGGTGTTTTTCAATACGTAGAGTTACGGACATCCGGACTACGGCACCGTCGTTCACGGCGGGCGTCGGGCGACCAATGAACCCTGCAGGCTGGAAGCCTGCGCTCCTGGGAGCGCGGCCATCCTGGCCGCCGGAAGCAGCAGGGTTCGTTGGCCCGCTGAGAACGGGCTAGTGCTCGGACCCGCACATTCTGTCGGTGCAATGCGGCTGCACGCACTCCTCCGGCACTGCGAAAAATCCCCCGCTCACTGCGTTCGCTGCCCCCTTTTTCAAAGGGGGCAATTCATCACCCACTTTGACAAAGGGGGTCGCCGCGCAGCGGCGGGGGGATTTGCAGACGTTTCGTGGCAGTCGAGGCGCATCGATTCTACCGACGCTATTCGCGGGTCGAAGCACTACGCCGTGTAGTCCTTCCGCTGGATGCCGTACTTGTGCAGCTTCTGGTAGAAATTCTGGCGGCGCAGGCCGGCTTCG
>JBGQHM010000393.1:0-6415 GCA_041497995.1 Binatia bacterium
CGACGCAGTCGTTGACCGGGTATGAGAAACTGGCGGCGCTGGCCGTCTGAGCAGCACCGAAGCCGCCGATGGCGAGCCAGAGCGCAAGATAGGTGCGAATGCGAAGTCGTGTCATGTGAGCCTCCCGAGCCGAGTGTCGTTCAATGGAACTGCGAATGTCAACTGACTTTCGGTGTGGATCCATGACTGTCGGATCTCCTAGCGCGGGCCGACGCCCGCAATCCAACGAAATCGCAAAAAAGGGGTCGGACCTCGGGCTTCAGGCTTCGGGTTCGGAGCGAGTCTCCTGAAGTCCGAAGCCTGAGGTCCGAACCCCGACTGAGCCGGGCGGAGGGCGAAGCGATTGTGCGCGTTCTCAAGGGCAGCCCGCTGGCAAGCAACGAACGGTAAGCGGCAGTCGCTGGGCGAGACCCTACGATTCTCCCATATAGTGACTTGACAAGTCACTAGACCTAACACGGCACGTGAGTTGCTGTTCGCCCCTCGGCATGCCCGGCCAGATCGCATACCGCCGCCGTATGGTTCGCCGCATGTGGCGCGGAGGGGTAGTCGGTTTTTTCTTGAGCCTCGTGTCCCTCCTCGTCTTGGAGAGGCCTGCGCTGGGCGCCGTGGCGTTCGTGCAGAACATCGGAACCAATCAGAGCAAGACCACCGGAACGACGCTGAGCATCACGGTTCCCGTCACGGGTGTGGCGGCAGGCCATAGCATCATCGTCACGTTCGCCATCAACCCCGCGACCGGCGCGGTGAGCGCGACGGATAGCGCGGGCAACGCCTACAGCGTCGACGCCGATGTGGCGAACGGCAGCGGAACCAGCGGTGTCCGTACGGTCATTCTCACCGCCCACAACGTCGCGGCTCTTTCATCCGGTGCGACCATCACCATCACGCACCCCTCCGCCAGCGCGCGCGCTGCAACCGCAGACGAGTTTTCCGGCCTCGCGACAAGCGTGACGCGCGATCAGACGAGTACCGCTACGGGGAGCAGCACCAGCCCATCCTCCGGGGCGACCGCGACCACGGCGCAAGCCGACGAGTTGTTCATCGGGGCGATGGGGGTCCAAGGCCCCTCCGGGGACACGTTCACGGCGGACCCGGCCTTCACCGCCCTGACGCAGCGAGGCACGAGCGGCAGTACTGCAGCCACCAACATCACCATCAACCCCGAGTACCGTATCGTCAGCGCCACTGGTGCCTACTCTGCGACTGGCACACTCGGCACCTCGCGGCTCTGGGCGGCCAACATCGCGACGTACCGTGCGGCAAGCGCAACCGCAACCAACACACCCACGCCGACCAGCACCTCGACTCCAACACCCACGGCCAGCCCGACGAATACAGCGACCAACACCGCAACACCGACGCGCACCAATACACCAACTCCGACACCCACGAACACACCGACTCCGACACCGACGTCCACACCCACCAACACGCCGACGCCAACGCACACCCCAACTCCGACGCCCACTGCTACACCGACGAACACACCGACACCAACGCCCAGCAACACACCAACTCCGACACCCACCAACACGCCGACATCAACGCCAACGAACACCCCAACTCCGACCCCCAGTGCCACGCCGACGAACACACCGACTCGGACGCCAACGAACACACCGACCGATACCCCGACATCAACGCCCACCAGCACACCGAGTCCGACGCCCACGGCTACACCGACAAACACGCCGACTCAGACGCCAACGAACACCCCGACCAATACGCCGACATCAACACCAACGAACACCCCAACTCCGACCCCCAGTGCCACGCCGACGAACACACCGACTCGGACGCCAACGAACACACCGACCAATACCCCGACATCAACGCCCACCAACACCCCGACTCCGACGCCCACTGCCACACCGACGCCCACATCCACTGACACGCCAACACCCACGCCTACAGACACCCCGACTCAGACACCCACAACAACCTCTACCAACACGCCGACTCGGACGGAGACGCCCACACGAAGCAACACTCCAACTCCGACCAGGACGCCCACAGCAACGCCGACGGCGGCGGCGACGTCGACGGACACGCCCACGGCAATACCGTCTGCAACCTCAACGCGCACGTCGACTCCCACGGCGACCCTGACGGTCACACCCACCCCCACAGCCACGCGTACGGCGACTCAGACACCAATGGCGACTTCAACTGCTACGGCCAGCAGAACGGCCACTGCGATATCGACGAGTACGGCGACGCCGACCGCAACGCGTACAGTCACGTCAACGCCGACCGTCAATGCGACTCGAACGACAACTTCGACGCGAACGGCAACCGGCAGCCCGGGTCCCTCGGCCACTCCAACCAAGGAACCCCTGGCCAGCTGCGGGACAAGCACCACGGGCTATTGTGCCCAGGGTGGCGGGCCGGCCAGCACTGATTGCCTGGCTGCGTGGTATCTCCCAGGGACGCCGTTCATCGGGGCGGGCGCCAGGGTCCAAGTGCTCTGTAAGCCCGGGGCAAGTTGCGACGCGGATGGAACCGCAACCGACGGGGTGTGTACATTTCGCGTCGCGATATGTTTCAACAGCGCAGACCCCACTCTGCGATGCCAGCCCGGACCTCTGGCCAGCTTCAAGCTCATGAAGCCAGATCCGTCGTCGCCCGGACTCAGCCGTTCCGATTCCGCGAACGCCGACGCCATCCTAGAAGCAATGACCTCACTGCCGGTTGGCGCCACGATTGCCGCGGACTCGGCTCTCCGGTTCAACCCGGCGCTGGCCACGACCAGCATGTGCACTGGTCTCTTCGACGTGCAGGTTCCGCTGCGAGCGCACGCGAACGGCACATCGAGCAAGGGCACCATCAAGTTGCGCTCGCAGGTGAAGACGCTCCCGGCACCTGGCACGCGCAAGAGCGTCAAGGACTCCGATACCTTGACGCTGGTCTGCTACCCGCCCTGAGGGCTGCGCGCAGAAGATGCCGTGAAGCGAGTAGACCTGCTCGGTGTTCGAGCGCTACAAGATCGGGAGCGAGAGCAATCTCGTTGAGGTAGCCAAGAAGCTTGATTTCTTCTCGGGCACAACCACCCTCCAGTGGCCGTCAACTAGTCCACAAGTAAGTGCGCCCTGCCAGATTCGAACTGACGACCTCTTGGTTCGTAGCCAAGCGCTCTATCCAACTGAGCTAAGGGCGCGCGCGCCGTGGCGGTAGGAGCGAGTCAACTAACACGCACCTTTCGGCCGCGCAAGCGCGGTTGAGCCGTCAGCTGTCAGCACTCAGCTGTCAGCTTGAGAATTAGGAGGGTAGCTTTTGACCGCTTGCTGGAAGCTAGAATCTTCCAGCTGATGGCTGACGGCTGATAGCTGTTCGCTTCCCTCAGCCGGTGCCGTGCCGCGCAGGAGCTGGCGGATCACCTTGACGTGATAGTCGATGCCCGACCACAGACCGAGGACGAGCGAGATCCACAAGAAGTACATGCCACCCACATGGAAGTCGATGCCCAGGAAGTCGTAGTGCAGCAGCAGCCCCTGCAGCGCAAACATTTGGAAGATCATCTTGTACTTACCGAGCTCCTCAGCAGCGACCACCACGCCCTGTCCGAGCGCGACAGCGCGCAGGCCGGTAACGGCGATCTCACGGCCGATGATCACCGCGGTCATCCAGGCTGGGACTGTGGGGACGCGATCCATGCCCGACAACATGATCAGCGCGGCTGCCACGATGAGCTTGTCGGCGAGCGGGTCGAGCAATTTGCCGAAGGTGGTGCTGATACCCAAGCGACGCGCTAGATAGCCGTCGAAGAAATCGGAGAGGCTCGCCAGGAAAAATGTCAACCCGGCAAGCAAGCTCGCACCCGGCCCCGGATTGGTGAGAATCACCACCAGCACGGGTATCAGAACGATGCGGAAGACGGTCAGGATGTTCGGCAGATTGGACATGCGCGCATATCGCTTATGGCGTATCGGGGATGGTTTGGGAAGATCATCCGACCGGGCGGTCGGAGGGCGGGAACTGGTTACTGTTCGCGCAGGTACAGGTCGCGGAACCGCAGGACGCGGCTCACATACTCGGTGGTCTCCGCGAAGGGTGGGATACCGCCGTGCTTATCGACCGCGGCTTCGCCGGCGTTGTACGCAGCCAGGGCGAGGCGGACGTTGCCGCTGTAGCGGTCCAACAGGTAGCGCAGGTGGCTGACGCCACCCTCGACGTTCTGCCGCGGCTCGAAGCTCCGCCAGACGTTGCGCAGGCGCGCCGTCGCCGGCATGAGCTGCATCAGGCCCTGGGCCCCGGCTGGCGAGACAGCGTACGGAACGAAATCAGACTCGGCGCGGATCACCGCCTTGACGAGCGGCATGTCGACACGGTAGCGCCGTGAGGCGTCCTTGATAATGCCGTCGAACGCCTTGCGTCGTGTCCCGTCGATACGCCCGAGCCTACCCGGTCGCCACTTCGGCCAGCTGGTGAGGTCGGGGAGGTAGTACTGATACTCAGGCTCGCTCGGGGCATTGGAGAAGTGCAGCACTCCCCGTTTGTCGCGATACATGTAGATGTCGGCTTTTGCGGGGAGCGCCCACATCGTGACGATGAGGAGAGAGCCAAGCCAGCCAAGTCGTTGCCACCCACGCATGAGGCCAGGAGGGTATTTCGTTGCCCCCCCTCCGTCAATCGGTTTTTTCGTTGCCGGCCTGTTTGGAAACTTGGCGATCGCATATGCTAGAGCACCACGGGAATGGAAAGCGATTTCCTCGTCATCGGGAGCGGGTTAGCAGGCCTGACCTTTGCCTTGAAGGCGGCGCAGGTCGGAACCGTGATCGTGCTCACAAAGGATCGGTTGCCGGAAAGCGCCACGGCCTACGCGCAGGGTGGGATCGCGTCGGTGTGGAGCGACGAGGACTCGTTCGAGGAACACAGTCAGGACACGATGACGGCGGGCGCCGACTTGTGCCACCGCGACATCGTCGATCTCGTGGTACGCGAGGGGCCCGAACGGGTGCGCGAGCTGATCGCGCTGGGCACGCACTTCTCGCTGCGGGCGGGGACCGAGGAGCTCGAGTATGACCTCGGTCGTGAGGGCGGGCATAGTCATCGCCGCATCCTGCACGCCACCGATGCAACGGGCCGCGAGATCATGCGCGCATTGACGGAAGCGGTGCGGCGGCAACCGAACATCACCGTGCTCGAGCGCTATCTCGGCGTCGACCTGCTCGTCGATGCCAAGTTCGATGCGTCGATCACCAGCCCGTCATGCTGGGGTGCGTACGTGTTGGATCTCAACGACGGGAGCGTCCACCAATGCCGCGCACGGGCCACGCTGCTGGCAACCGGCGGTGCGGGGAAGGTGTACCTCTACACGAGCAATCCCGACATCGCCACGGGCGACGGCATCGCGATGGCGTACCGTGCCGGCGTACCGATCGGCAACATGGAGTTCATCCAATTTCACCCGACCTGTCTCTTCCACCCGCAGGCGAAGTCGTTCCTGATCAGTGAGGCGCTGCGTGGTGAAGGAGCAATCCTGCACCGCCCGGACGGCGAGGCGTTCATGAAGCGCTACCACAACGATGCCGAGCTGGCGCCGCGCGACGTCGTGGCGCGCGCTATCGACAGCGAGATGAAGGTGCACGGCTACGAGCACGTCTACCTCGACATCAGCCACCGCGGGGCCGACTTCGTGCGGCGCCGCTTCCCCTCCATCTACGAGCGCTGCCTGGTCTACGGCATCGACATCACCACGCAGCCGATCCCAGTGGTGCCGGCAGCCCACTACTGCTGCGGTGGAGCGGTGACCGATGCTGACGGCGCGACGAGCATCAAGCGTCTATTTGCAGCGGGCGAGGTCGCGATGACCGGCCTCCACGGAGCGAACCGCCTGGCATCGAATTCACTGCTCGAAGCGGTGGTCTTTGGGCATCGTGCCGCAGCAGCGGCATGTGAACTGGTGCGCGGCGAACGCGGCGCGGTGCTGAAACTCCCACAATGGAATCCCGGAAACGCCGTCGACAGTGATGAGTCGGTCGTGGTGACGCAGAACTGGGACGAGATCCGTCGCCTCATGTGGAACTACGTGGGCATCGTGCGCTCCAATCGCCGCCTGGCGCGCGCACTCACGCGCATCTCGCTGCTGCAGGACGAGATCCGCGACTACTACTGGAACTTTCTGGTCACCGGCGATCTCATCGAGTTGCGCAACATCGCTCTGGTAGCGGAGCTGATCATCAAGTCGGCAATCACGCGCCAGGAGAGCCGCGGTCTCCACTACAACATCGACTACCCACGGCGTGACGACCGCGCCTGGAAACACGACACCGTCCTCGTTCCCGGGGCGCCGTTTGCGCTCGATGCAGCCTTCAAGGCATCGCTGCAGCGCGTCGGGCAGGGGCGGGCGGAAGAGCTGAGGTGAGCGGGCAGGGACGCCCGCTCTACTATCATCTGATTCTCGCTCGTTTAC
>JBGQHM010000394.1:0-6371 GCA_041497995.1 Binatia bacterium
CAAACCGGTTGTCGACCGCGTCCTGCCGCTGGAGCAAGCCGCCGAAGCGCACCGCATCGTGCAAGCCAGCACGCATTTCGGAAAGGTCGTGCTGCGCGTATAACCCTCCGCAAGCGCAACATTCTGCAATGGGCAAGGATCCAGGTTCGCCGCGTGGCATAGCCGGCTGGGTGCGGCGCCGGTTGCCGGCGATGTTGCGCGGCTACGGAATCAGCGAGGCGTATCTCTTCGGCTCGTGGGGGCGCGGCGACGCGGATGAGTCCAGCGACATCGACCTGATCATCGTGGCGCCATCGCAGCGCCCGTTCGTCGATCGCTTCCGTGACTACCCTGGGGTGTGGCAGGGAGCGCCAACTGGCATCGACTTGCTGATCTACACGCCGGAAGAGTTCGCAACACAACGGCGCGTCAATCGGTTCGTCCGCCACGTCCTGCGCGAGGCGCGGAGGATTGTCTTAACGCGCCTCCGGCAAAGCCCCACGCGCTGTGATAGGCACTAGCCGGTGGGTGCTTCGGTGAATTCAGAGCTTGAGTACCTCGAGCGTGAATGGGCGATAGCGACGGATCAGCTCGAAGTCGTCGCGATTGAATGTGAACAGCGTGGCGCCGAGACGCCGCGCACACAGGGCGATCAGCACATCGTTCACGAGCAGCTGCGCCTTCGACTTCAGACCCCGCTCGTTTCGAGTGATCCGCGCAATCAACTTCCCGGCAGCCGTCCAGTCATCAAACGTCGGTGTGATCACCCGTCCTACCTCGCGCAAAGCACCAATGTACCGATCGACCAACCGGATCGCGAAGTCGTCCATCGCCCCGGCGTACAGTTCCTCGGCAACGACCCCGGATACAGACGTACAGAACAAGAGCGGCAGAAAGCGCCGCTCGAACGCCGCCCGTCCAGAGTCAGACCGCATTGCCTGCAGATCGACGCCGGCGTCGAGTGCGCACTTCACGTGCTGGCTTTGTCCAAGTTTGCAAAGTGCCCGCGCCCCCGTCGAATGAGGCGCTTCAGCGCTGCTCCGATTTCACGGTTCGCGATCACCTCGGCGAGCGCTTGCTCGACCACTTCGACAGGACTCGGACCCTTCAGGGCCCGTCGAGCTCTGTGTGTCGTGGCCGCGAAGAGTGGTTCTGCCAGTAGCTCCTCCTGCGATTTCATCGGGCGATCTTGATCCTGTTGGTGTTAGGCGTTCCGCATACGCCGAAGGCGTTCCGTGTCACAGCCCAGGGTTGTCGCAGCGGCGGCTACCCTGGGTAGAGAAGGGCCCAACGGCTCTACCCTGACAGGGTTACGTGGCGCCGGCTTGTCGCCGATTCTCGCACCTCAGGTTGCGGCGCCAAAGAGCGCAACCCCTTTGGGGTAGGGTGTTCCGGCGATTCTCTATCCAGGGTAGGCGCGCAGCGCGCCAACCCTGGGCTGTGGTGCACAACGCCTTCGGCGTATCGACCCGCAAAGTACAACTGCGGAACGGACCTACTTGGGGCGGTAAAGCAAAGCGGTTCTGCGAACCCACAAATTTGACGCACACTCACCTCTTGTCTTTTCGCACGCACCGCACGATACAGTTGTAGCCATTGGAAGCGGAGGAAGACGCAGTCATGCCTATGCCGTTGGAAGGAATCCGCGTCATCGATTGGACGATCTGGCAGCAAGGCCCCGTGTGCTCTGCGATGCTCGGGGACCTCGGCGCCGAGGTGATCAAGATCGAGGAGCGCGAGAAGGGCGACCCCGGCCGTGGCATGCTGAAAATGAGCGGCGTCGATCTTACCGATCGGCCGAACTTCTACTTCGAAGCCAACAACCGGAACAAGAAGAGTCTGACGCTAGATCTCAAGAAGCCGGAGGCGCTGGAGATCGTCTACCAGCTCATCGCCAAGTCGGACATCTTCGTGCAGAACTACCGCTTCGGTGTCGCGACGCGCATCGGCCTCGGCTACGAGACCCTGCGCACACACAACCCGAAGCTGATCTACGCGAGCGCGACGGGCTACGGACCCGAGGGGCCTGACCGTGCCGATCCGTCGTTCGATCAAATGGGCTTGGCGCGCTCGGGCTTGATGCTGGCGGCCGGTGAACCGGATCACCCACCGCTGCAGATCGCCGGCGGCATCGCCGACCAGATGGGCGCCATCATGCTGGCGTACGGCGTGCTCACCGCGCTGCTGGCGCGCGAACGCTTCGGCGTCGGCCAAGAAGTCGACGCGTCGCATCTCGGCAGCATGATTTGGCTACAAGGTCTCAGCGTCGCTGCGCGTCTCATGATGGGCTTCGCCATCCCGCGCATGCCGCGCAAGTACGCCTCCAATCCGCTGTGGAACCACTACTGCTGCGGCGACGGCAAGTGGCTGTGCCTCGGCATGCTGCAGCCCGATCGTTACTGGGCCGACTTCGTGCGCGTGCTTGGTCGCCCGGAGCTTGCCACCGACGAGCGCTTCGCCGACCTGCGCGTGCGCGCCGCCAACGCCGGCGCCGCGGTCGAAGCCCTCGACGCCGCTTTCGCCACCAAGCCGCGCGACGAGTGGCTGCCCATCCTGCGCGCCGGCGGCGACTTCATCTTCACCATCGTC
This sequence comes from Binatia bacterium, assembly GCA_041497995.1. Taxonomy (GTDB): domain Bacteria; phylum Desulfobacterota; class Binatia; order HRBIN30; family HRBIN30; genus DATKMS01. The sequence continues at coordinate 2,569 of JBGQHM010000394.1, forward strand.
AACAGTGTCGACGAGCTGCCCAACGATCCGCAGGTACTCGCCAACGGCTACATCACCGACTTCGAGCACCCGCAGTTCGGCAAGACGCAGGTCGTCGGCATGCCTCTACGCATGAGCCAGACGCCAGGCTCGGTGCGTCTACCCGCCCCGGAGTTCGGGCAACACACCGAGGAGATCCTCACGGAGTTGCTCGGCTACAGCTGGGAGCAGATCAGCGCGCTTAAAGACTCACAGGTGCTCTGAGCGGCGCCTGACCTACGATACCAAACTCCGCTCGCAGCGCTGCTCACACAAGCGCCGGGTGCCAACGCTCTGGGCCCACGACGATGTCCGCCGCTACGGGCCGCGGTGTCTCACCGAGCGAGTACTGCGCAGAGCACCAGCAGAGTTAGTAGACGGCTCCCGGCTATGCATGACCTTGACATAGTTCTCCAACGCAGTGCGAATCCGTGGCGGAAGCTCCTGAACCGATGCGCAGTTCCTTTCGAGCAGCATTCGTGGCAGGTCGCGCGGTTCCCGCCAGAATGATTCAGGAAGACCACGTCTCTGGGAATAATCCGAAGACTGCCATACAAGCGCCTTCGCGATTCGAGCGTCGCCACAGGCGAGTCCGGCCAAGTACTCGTCACGGTTGTGACGGTAATCCGTCTCACTCGGTGGGTCCGGCCAGCCAGCGAACAGATCAGCGCGATCGTAGATCGCACCGGTTGCCGTGACCGCATCGACCGACAATGGTGCCCGCTGTCGGCTCATTGGCTCCGACTCGCGCGAAAGCGGCAACTTCCCGTCCGTGAGCCACAAGAGAAGACGGCGCAGCCCCGATGGCCAGTCCCATGCTGATGCTCGGTTTGGGTTCTTCGGGAGACCGGACTTGACCCGCTCGATCAAGCCATCACGGTCCTCCTCTGAAACTGAGATCATCCTCGCGCTACGCAGGTCCGCATAGCTGAGGTTTGTCTTCTCAAAGTGGGCGTTCCACAGATCCGCCCCGCGGAGATCCGCTCCTTGGAGTTGGGCTCCACGCAAGTCAGCTCCCTGAAGCTGCGCGCCGAGTAGATACGCGCCCTGGATCTGCGCAAACGTCAAGTCGGTCGCCTGTAGCTGTGCTGAAGTGAGGTTACTGCCCTGGAGCTGAATTCCCATGAGGTCCGATCCTTGGAGTTCCGCACTCGCCAAGTTGCCCCCAGAAAGCTGAGCGTATCTTCCCCAAGCAACATGGACCTTCGCGCCCATCAGGTCCGCCCCGTCCATTGTCGCGCCGGCAAAGTCGGCGGCTTCGAGGTGGGCATTCATTAGTTCGACTTCCGGCATCTGCGCCAGCCAGAACGCGCAGCCCTGAAGTTGAGCTTCGTGACTTTCGAAGCTCGCGAAGCTCATCATGCGCTTGGTCGTAAAGACCGTCCCGTGCAGATCAGCCTCCCCGAAGTTGCTGCCTTGGACGATTGCGTCGCTCAGGTCGGCGTTGATTAGCCTTGCCTTTTGAAAGTCTGCGTAACGCAGATCCCGGCCACGAAGGTCGAGTCCCCTCGCGTGCTCACGCCAAGCGTCTTCGACCGACCGACCCTGCATCCAGTATGCGCCAATGAGTTCCGGAGAAGGAGGCTCTTCGACAAGCGTTTGACTGGTAACTTCCAAGTTCTCGGGGAACCATCGATCAATCCACCTGAACGCGTCGTAGCCCTTTGGTATCCTCCGCGACCACTCATCCAGCCCCTGCCGGGTACTGGAACCCGACTCGGCGGGTACCGCTCCCGTCAGCGATGAGCTGACTACCAGCAAGATGCCAAGCGTCACATTGGCGGACAGAGCGAGACAGCGTAGCAACCCACCAGCCGGGCGCCCGCCCGCCCACCACCCATGCGGTCCAAGGATGGCTCGCCAAAAGAGCATCAGCATCGCGAGGTCAACCAGTAGCGCCAAGTGCTGCATCGAGTTGGTTGGTCTGTTGTGGTACGGCACGAATCGCAACTGGACCCACAACAGAAGGAGCAATGGAACGGCTGATACTGTGATCCACACAACGAATCGAAGAAGCCACCGCATTGGACCTTCTTCCGGCTCGCCCGCCAACATCTGAGTGAAAGGGAATGGATCTAGTAGTGCCCGTTGCTCTGGTCGAGTAGCGCCTGACACGAGCTTCCCGAGGCGCAGCGAATACAGCTTCGAGGAGTGCATCCAGAACTGCAGAAGGAGGCTGAAGTGCAATAGGATCAGCAGCCACGGCGCTATCGCATAGAACCAGAACGTGGGCACTCCCACGCCGAGGAGCGGTAACTTTATGTTGCCCTCTCGCAAGAACTGCTCGTGAGTGGTGGAACCAACGGCGACCGCCAAGTAACCACAGAAGAGGACAAAGCTGAGGTGAAGGCCGCGCAGATGACGAGACGACTCATTGGCCGCTGCCTCGAGACGCTCGAGGCGATGTTCTGACTCGGAAGGCGGCATCAACTCTGGTCTTACCCTACTCCCGAGGTAGCGGCCAACGCCTGCGTCGCCGACTTGGAGAGGCAGGTGGTCGGCATGCCTCTACGGATGAGCCAGACGCCAGGCTCGGTACGTCTGCCCGCGCCGGAGTTCGGGCAACACACCGAGGAGATTCTCACGGAGCTACTCGGCTACAGCTGGGAACAGGTCAGCGCGCTTGAAGACTCGCAGGTGCTCTGATCTAGCGTAGGCCTCAGACCTCGGGCCTCAGGCTCCGAGACCCGAAGCCTGAGGCCTGAAGTCCGAAGCCGCTTCGTCCGTCAGGGAGCGTTCCAAGCAAAGAACTGCGAGGTAACGCAGATATCGCCAACTGTCAGCTGTCCCAGCAAGGGTACCGCCCCGGCAACGCCGCCCGTCAGTGGCTTGCCCTGCAGCGCTCCACAGTTGAACGGTGTGCCCGTCACGCAGAATGGCCCGGTGCTAAGGCCGTCTTCACCGTTGATATTCTGAAGCTGACAGCACGCGGTTCCGGTCGTGAGCAAGGTCGTCGACACTTGGCCAAACGGTATGAGCGGCTCCCCGTCCTTGCAAAACTCTGGATCGATACCCACGCGGGAAGTAATCGACACGCTGTTCAACAAACGCGCGGAGCCCGGCGGGCCGGTTCCGCTGATGCTTCGGAAGATGGGTCCGGGGTTTCCAGCCTGACCACCCGCATCCTGCGTCACATTCAGATCAACATCGCCAAGGCCCGCACTGCCGCAGCCCAGCACGCCGCTGGCGGAATTCCCGGAGCCGAACGTCGAGGCGCACGGCTTGTCGTGTGCGCAGTTGGTTTCAATGAATCCCAATCCACACGACGGTGACTCGGTGCCGTCAGCCTCGAAGACCGTCCCTCCGCAGGTCTGCAACGCGACGGCCCGTACGCATGCCTCTCCGAGCGTCGGCACTTCAACCTTCGCGATGTGTACGCTGGCGGCTTTGACAACGAACGGTACCCTGCCGTCTCCGCCCGGCTTTCCGACGGTCAACTTCTCCTCACCGGTGAACGGCACCGGAATAGTGAAGATGTCGCCGTGGATGACAGCCCCGCTGGTGCCGCGTATTAGGTCCACCGCGTCGCCTGTCGCCACACCACTCACCAGTGGAAAGTCGACCTCCGTCTCATCCGTGCAGTTCGCCGCACAGCCATCGCCGCCGAATGTCTTGCAGTGCACGCAGTGGCCGTCCGGACAGTCACTGTTCGCAGAGCAGGCATAGCCCTGCTTGAGGCCATCATCGCAGACGCCATTGCCGTTGCACTGCGCGTCAGCGGTACAGGCTGTCCCGGCGTTCGAACCACCGATGCAGATGCCGCCGTCGTCGCATTCCTCGATGCC
>JBGQHM010000395.1:0-6329 GCA_041497995.1 Binatia bacterium
CGGGGCCAGTTCCGGGTCCTTCTTTTCGGGCAAGAACTGTCGTTCGAGCGTTTCCGCCCAATGCTGCCAGCTATCCATCTCCCACAGGTTGACGACGCGCGGCCAGCGGTTCGTGCTGCCGATCACCTTCCAAGTCCCCACCAGTCGGGAGATCGCTTTGTCTTGAGAGTGCCTGGCACGCTCGCCGACGGTGTCCAGATACGCCTCCTGGCCGGTGCCGACGATGTCGATGATCTCGTGCAGATACAGCATGGCGTGTCCTCAGCGACAGATCGCTGGCTCATAGCAGCAGCGCAGCGAGAGGGTCAACGCGTGTGTGATGCAGGGGCGGTGTTCGGAGATCAATGGCGGCTGGAACGGCGCATCCGGGGGTTTCGGGGGGATGGCCGGATGCGCCGTTCGTTACTCAGCCAGCCATGACGAGATCTCTAAGTATACAAATTTTGTTTGCGTGTCAACCAAAATATTGATAGTGTCCGCGCCATGCCGAAAGGGACCACGCCGGCGCGCAACGGGATCAAGGATATTTTCTACGAAACCCGCGTGTTGACGGGGCGCGACTACACCCTGCGGCGTTTCGCTACCGAGGTGCTCGCAGGCAGCGTCGAGCCCATGATGCTCGGGTGCATTGAGAAGGGGACGCGCTTTCCGAGTGAGGCCCTGGTGCGACGTTTAGCGGCCATCCGCAAACAGGATCCGCACGAGCTGTTGGTGGTGCTGTGGCGGGATCGCATCCTCTACGCGTTCGGCAAAGAGCTGCGACGCGTGCTGCGCGCGCCGCGCGGCGCCGAAGGAATCGAGGATGCGGACCTCGCGGTGCTGGTCAGTCAGGCGATTGCTGCCCTCCCCGATGAGGGCGCGTGGATGCCGTTGGCGGAATGGCGCCAGCGGTTTCAATCGATCCGCCACCGCCGGGGCAAAGCGGTGAAAGTCGCAGACACCGTGGTAGGGCAGGTGGAGCAGGCACTCAAGCAGCGCGACTTGATCGAAATCCGCGCCGGCAGGGTGCGCCGCCGCGGCTACCACTTCATCGCGCAGAGCACCGAGGAGCGCCAGTCCCTCGCGCTCGAGTTCTGTGCGCTCTTCACCAAGGGGCTGCTCGACAAGCTGGCGTTGTCGGAGGCCGAGACCGGAACCTATTTGCGAAATCACTATCTGCACATCGACACCGAACGGCTCGCCGAGTTTCAGCAGCGCTTGGACGCTGCACTCACCACGTTGGCAGACGAGTTCGCCACTGATGCATCCAGCCGGAGCCGCTTTCTCAACGTGTTGGTAACGGCCACTCCATTCTAGAGAGGGACGCATGCGCGCACCGCGAGATTTCTGGTTGGGGATGCTCTTGGTTGCCGCGACGCTCAGCGCCTGCGCTGGCGGCCGGGGCTCCAGTGGGTTCGACATCAGCGAGAACGCCGCGATCGGCCGCGTCATCGACACGCAGCAATGCGTTGATCACCTAGGTCTCACCATTTGTCCTGCGGACAGCGCGCAGACACCCAGCATCACCGCATCGCCAACGCCGACACCGTCGGTCACGCCGTACACGCCGACGTCCTTGACTCCCACGCCTACGATGTCGGTGTCGCCCACCGCGACGCCCACGCCGACACGCACGCCGAACCTGCCGCCGCGTGTGGACACGGGGTTGAATGATCAGACAGTCATACCGTGTGTGCAGACGGTGCCCGACGGACCGTGCAGCGTGCTTCTGCGCTTCTCCACGGAGGGCTTTCCGCCGAGCGCAACCTTCCGCGTCGCGACGCGCGCGATCGACCCTACGGGGCTGTGGCTGCTCGCGTCTGCGCCCCTTCCGAATAACGCCGCTGCTGGTGCCACGTTCACGGCCACGGTGGTACTTGCAGGCCCTGAACCACCGGCGCACGTACAATTTGCAGTACTGGCTTTTCTCGACCCGCCGCCGTCACTGCCGGACGAATTCCAAGAACTCGGTGACACCAACGCGGCGTATGCCTTCGTGACGCCGACACTGTTGGTTGACGTCGACCACCAGTTTCCGCTGCCAACTCCGACGGACACGCCGGTCGCCGAGGGTGGTCCACAGATCACCTACTTCGGCGTGGCACGTGCCGACGATCTCGCGCTGGATCCGTCGGCGTTCGATCGCGACGGGCGACCGATCTATGTGCGCCCGACTGGGCAGGGAATGTTTCTGGTGATCGAAGCACACCCCGGGACGGCCGGCGCCTCCATCGGTCCGAATGGCTACGACCCCGCCGGCGGGCTGCCGGACGTGCAATTCCTAGTGTCGCGCCCGCTGGGTGATGGCAGCCCGGCGGTGTGCAGCGGCGGTGTGCCCGCGACCGATCCGTTGCGTTTCACCGACTCACTGGATGTCGTGAACGCGATCAACGACCTGGGCTGCCGCATCAACGATGGCGCTGGGAATCCGCTCGCGCGCACTGCGCCGAGCCAGGCGTGCACGCGCTCCGACGCGCCTGGGGGCTTCGGCTACGGCTTCGTTGATGTGACCACTACCATTCAATACTGCCTGCCGGTCGCGCGGATGTGGTCATTCCCGATGGGAGACACGATCGTGGCGGCGCGCATGCGAGACAGCGAGGGCCGCATCGGTCTGACGCAGCAAATCGTGGTGCGGGTGGGGCCGGCGTTCCCCAGCCCGACGCTGACGCCACCGTCCATTACGACACCGACGGCCTCGCCGACGAGTGGCTCGACGCCGGAACCGACGGTAACTGCGGTGCCCGGGAGTGGTCCGGAGATAACCTACATCGGCATTGCACGCTCTGACTATGTGCCTGTGACGCCCACGGAGCTCGATTCAACTGGACGGCCGATCCTCGATCGGATCGATGGTTCCGGCTTGGTCCTCGTGGTGGAGGGACGGCCCGGCAGCGAAGCGCTTCCTGTCGGTGCCAAGGCATTCAATCCGCAGGGCGGCGCGCCCGATCTGCAGCTCCTCGTGTCGCGTCCACTCGGCGATGGCAGCGCTGCGGTCTGCGACAAGACACGACCGAACATCGGCGGCGTGCCAGCAACCGATCCGTTGGTCTTCTCCGACGCGTCTGCCGTGGTGGATGCCATGAACGATCTTGGGTGCCGCGTGAGCAACGGCGCAGGCGAGCCAGTGGGTGTGCAAGCGTCGAGTGACGCGTGCACGCTGCCACATGAACCCAGCGGCGAGTTCGGCTTTGTGGATACGCGGAGCACGATTCAGTTCTGCTTGCCGGTTGCCGCGGCATGGCCATTCCCTGAGGGTGAGACGATCGTCGTTGCCAGGTTGCGTGATGCCGGAGGCGTGCTGGGTCCCCCGCAAGAGATCGTGGTGCGTATCGGTGCGCTCACCCCGACACCCACTGGCCCAACAGCGACTCATCCGGCGACGACGCCAACGCCGACAGCATTCCCTACGCGCACGCCGACATCAACCGGGACACCGCTTGTGCCGAGCGCCGGTCCGCAGATCACGTATTTCGGTGTGGCACGACCCGACGACTCGCCGATGCCGTCGACCGGCGTCGACGCGGAAGGCAGACCGATCTACGTCCGCGGTACCGGGCAGGGGATGTTCCTGGTGATCGAGGCACGTCCGGGAATCGCAGGCGACCCGATCGGTGCCCAGGCGTTCGATCCAGCGGGTGGGTTCCCCGATCTCCAACTCCTGGTTTCCCGCCCACTGGGAGATGGTAGCACGCTCATCTGTGATGATACGCCGCCGAATATCGGCGGGGTGCCCGCAACCGATCCGCCCGAATTCTCCGACGCGCCGCGCGTCGTCGCTGCGATCAACGATCTCGGTTGCCGCGTCAATGACGGCGCCGGCGAACCCGTCGCCCGTACGGCGTCGTCTTTTGCGTGCACGCGCACCGACGCACCCGGCAGCTTCGGCTACGCCTTCGTCGACCCCAACAGCACGATTCAATACTGCCTGCCCATCGCGCAGCCGTGGGGTTTCCCGTTGGGCGATACAGTCGTCGCGGCCCGCGTGCGCGATACGGGCGGCGCCATCGGCTTGCCGGGAGAGATAGTCGTCCGCGTGACCGGGCTTCCCTAAGGTTCAACCACGCTACGAGGACCGAACCTGTACACTATTGCCACATCAGGGCTGATCATGGTCCTGGCGCTCGCACCCGTGCGAGGAGCGCTTGGGGCGATCGCCTACTCTGCCGTTTCTATCCAAGGTGGTGCTGCTGCGCTGATCCCGTTCGACGCCAATTGCGACCAACAGGTCGATGCGGCGGATGTCGAGGCGGTTATTGAGATCGTTCTCGGCGCCCCGAACACCTGCGAGACGGCGGATGCCAATGGTGACGGACGCATCAGCGTCGCCGACGCCACGGCAATCGTCGTGGCGCTGCGCGCCGCAATCCCTCCAAGTCCAACCGAGACGCCGACGGACACTGCCACGCAAACCCCCACGCCGTCAGCGTTCGGGACGTCAACGCGGACCCCGTCCACGACGCGCACACCCACACGTACGCTCTCGCCAACGATCACACGGACCGCCACGCGGACGCCGACGCCACGGCCCACCGGCACGAGCACTCCAACACCCAGCGTGACCCGAACTGCTTCCAAGACTCGTACGGCGACCCCTACCAAGACCCCGACGGTGACGCGAACGGCAACGGTGACCAGGACGGTTACCCCGACGCGTACGTCGACCCGCACACCAACCATCACGCGCACGGCAACCTCGACGCGCACTCATACGTCGACCCGCACCGCTACCCGCACGCGGACACCTACTCCCACAGCAACCATCACCCCAACCGCCACCATCACGCGCACGCGGACACCCACGCTGCCTCCGGGTTCCGGACCGGTCATCACGTTCTTTGGTTTGGCCACGGCGTTCAACGCGGAGCTCACACCGACCACGACCGACGATCTCGGCCGCCCGGTCTACCTGCGGGCCGCAGGTGCCTCCTTCTTCATCGTCGTTGAGGTCAAGCCCGGGACCGGTGGGCCTCCCGGTAGAACCGTCTACAACAGCGACCTGAGCAATCCGTTGGCACGACCGGATATCCAAATTCTGTCGGACCGCGACCTCGGCAATGGCAGCGCCGCCGTCTGCGACAACGGGCCGCTGCCGAACTCGCCGCTGGGCGGTGTCCCGGGGTTCAACCCGCCGGACTTTGACCCGACATCGCAGGCCGTTGCCGACGCGCTCAATGACTTCGGGTGCCGGTTCGATATCCACCCGAGCGACAGTCCGTGCACGAACAATGACGCGGGCAACCCGGCGTTCTTGGGTGAGGGTACGACGCTGCAGTACTGCACGGTCGCGGTGATCGGTGCCGAGATGCACTTCCCGCCGGGTGATACGGTGCTGACTGTACAGGTGCTCGATACTGGCGGCCATGCCGGTTTCCCGGCAACTCTGGTTGTACGCGTGCCGTGACGGAGAGGCGAACGCTCTCAGGTCACCGACCGGATGAGATCGATGTCGCGGCGAATTCAGTCGTTCACGATCCGCCCGACCTCGGTGCCTCTGTCCTCCGCCACCTTGCGCAGGAAGGTGGCGACCTCAGGATCGAGGTAGACCGGAATGCGCAGCGCGACGTCCTTGCGGTAGAACTTCCCGCGAACGCCTTTGGAGAAATCGTACTCCTTCTTCATTGGTTCGCCTTGCCGTACTGGGCTGATTCCTTCGGCGAGTATCCGGCACTTGACGGATGAATCTGGCCGTGCTATCTTCTCTCCATGATGACGCTCCGAGAGTTGATGGCGACGTTTCCGACCGAAGATGATTGTCGCACCTTCCTGATTGCTCGCCGGTGGCCGAAGGGCATAGCCTGTCCGCGCTGCGGGAAGAGCGGCGCCGTGTATGAGTTGAAAACGCGGCCCTGGCATTGGGAGTGCGCGAACAAGGAATGCCGCAAGGGCAACGCCTACCGCTTCTCGGTCATCGCCGGAACGATCTTCGAGAACACCAAGCAGCCGCTGAAGACGTGGTTCGAGGTGCTGTGGTCGATGCTGAACGCCAAGAAGGGTATCAGCGCAATGCAGATTCAACGGCAGATCGGCTGCACGTCCTACCAGACGGCGTGGTACATGTGCCACCGGCTCCGCGCTGGGATGCGTGACGCCGACTTCTGCCAGTTGATGGGCATTGTCGAAGTCGATGAAACCTACATCGGCGGGAAGAACAAGAACCGCCACCGCAACAAGCGAACTCCCGGACGCGGCCCCGCCAACAAAATCACTGTCATCGGCGCGATTGCGCGCAAGGGCAGCGTAGTTGCTCGCATGATCGAAGACGCCGAAGCCGAGACGCTGAAGGGCTTTGTACGCGACGCAGTATCGAAGAACGTTGAACTCGTCGTCACCGATGACGCAGCAGCCTA
>JBGQHM010000396.1:0-6324 GCA_041497995.1 Binatia bacterium
CAACGAAGCGGCCGTCGTAGCTGATGCTCGGTGGAAACGACGCGTCGTTGGAATCGCCGCCGAAGAAGCTCAGGCTGACGCGCTCCGTGATGCCGCCTTCGCGGTCGCGCACGAAGACATCAACCAAGTCATTCCGGTCGTCGGGAACGAGGTTGCTGGCAAGCGATTTGAACGCCACGAAGTGGCCATCCTCGCTGATCGCGGGGAGGATGCTGTCGCCGTTCCCCTGGACGTCGTCTGAGCTTACGCTGGCGATGTCGATGGTGCCAGTGGCACGGTCGCAGACGAAGATGTCCAGTCGGCCATTCTTGTCGGGGGTGGTGGGGACGAGGTTGGTGGCTGCAGACGTGAAGGCGACGAATCGGCCGTTAGCGCTGATGCTCGGAGCGAAACTGTCGCCATTCGGCTCGATGCCATCGCAGACCCGCTCCGTCGTCGCGCTGCCGCGGTCGCGGACAAAGATGTCCGCCATACCATTGTGGTCGTTCGGTACGAGGTTCGAGGCTTGCGACTGGAACGCCACGAGCTGCCCGTCTCCGCTGATGCTCGGATTGAGGCTGGGACCGTTGCCTTGCGCGCCGTCGGCGCCCAGGCTGACGCGCTCGGTCGTATTCGTGTTGCGCAGGCGAACGAATACATCTGACTGGCCGTTGATATCGTCGGGGACGAGATTTGTGGCATCCGAGTAGAAGGCAACGATCCGTCCGTCCGCATCGATGGCGGGGGGGAACCCGGTGGCGTGGCTGGCGCCGTTTTCGGGTTCGCCCGAGCTATTGACGCTGACGCGTTCAGTGCCTTGGGTCGCGCGGTCGCGGACAAACACATCACGGAGTTGGTTGGTATCACCACGAATCAGGTCCGTCGCGTCCGAGTAGAACGCCACGAAGCTGCCATCAACGTTGGCGGCGACGCCGTTACTTGCCGCATTGCCAGAAGTCCCGTTGATGTTGATGCTGATGAGCTCGACCGCAACGGGCGTGATCTGCTGCGCCACTGAGAAGGCGGCGACAACGCCCAAGGCAATCGCTGCGACAAGTACGACCGTAGCCACGAAGCGCCACCGGCGCGTTCGCATGAGTTGCAAGCCAGCATGGTCGACGGGTTTCTGAGGCACGCTCATGTCCCCCCTCCTAGACGCGACCTCTTCCTTACCGGAAAAAAGCAGGAAGGCGAATAGGAAATCTGCATCAGCGCGCATGCATACGGGCGGCGCGCAGCGAGTGCCCACTACCCCTGCGCCACTGTGATTTGACTTGGCACGCCGTCCCCCGTAGGGTAGCCGATACCCCGAGCGCACGTCTCTGACCCGCGTCATTCCCTTTCGGCGCCACACCTCGACGAAATAACGCGCCTCGCGGGCAGGAGGACACTATGACGATGAACGACATTCAAAAGCTTCTGACGAGCCTGATGCGCGGCATCGATAAGAAAACCACGTTGACCGTCGAGCAACGACCCGATCCGACGCATCCGGGCGTGACCGTGCACCTCTCACGGGACAAGCGTACCGGGACCCTGGAAATCTCCGAAACAGATCTGCTCGCGAGCCAATCGGATCTCATGCACCGCAACCGCGTGCGTACGGCGCTCAAACGCTCCCGCGACCGCATGTGGGAAGAAACCAGCTACATCTTCAGCACCAAAACCGAGAACCAAAAGCCCGAAGGCAACTCGTGGTTCCGCCCCTCGCAAGGCGGCCGCGGCCGGCGCTAGGGCCTGCGGCCAGCGTCATTTCTATGGCCCGCTCCCCGATTGGTCGCTCGGGGCTGCCGAGTCCGACACGCTAGCTAAAGCGGCCCGCGTCTCTGCTGACTCACATTCTCAATCCTAACACCTTCGCAGCAGTAGGGTCTCAGGTGGAAGTTATGTTGACCCACCTGGGACCCTCCACTATCCTGCCGACGCTGCCAGCTTGATATGCCAGCGATTACACTGGGCCTTGCCGAGGTCGAAGAGCGGTTGCGCGCCTTGCGCCGACGTCTGAACGCGCTTACTGCCCAGCATAGCGTGTACGTCAGCGTGAGCGCGATCATCGTCGTGATCACGGCGCTCATCCTTGTGGGGTTGCGGGGGTCCGCTGTCGCTTTCCGAGCGGCGACCTGGTGCGGTGCGGTGGTGTGCCTCGCCGCCGGCGTCTGGGCCGCCCGCGCGGCGCGGCGACGATGGCTCGATGTGACCGCGACGGCGCATCTGGCAGATCGGCGTGGCGCCCTCAGCGATCGGCTGGTCACACTCATCGACCTGCGATCACGACCCCGCACTTCGCGCCTGGCTCCGGTGCTCGTCGCCCAACTGCTCGGGTTGAGTAAGCAATGGCAGCCGCACCAGATCGCGCCCCGGCGTGTTCCCCGGTCGGTCTATGCATTGGTCGCAGCGCTCCTCGCTCTTGGCTCTACGGCATTCATCGAGCGGCGTCCGCCGGCACCTCCTGAGGTTCAAACGAGCTCCGCAACCGCGGGTGCACTGACCGACGCGGGCTCACCTCAGGCACCGTTCATGGCAGGGAGCACGGGAAAGCACGCTGCCGACGGCCCGTCTGTACCGGGCATTCCCCCGGCGGGAGAGCTGCCACAAGGCCAAGCCTTTGATGGCCGTGAGGCAAGCAGCGTTCCGCCAAACGGCGACTCTCAGCAGGGTGCCTCGTCCACAGCAGCTGGGCTTCCAGGCAAGGGCGCGCCACAGCCGGACGGCCCCCCCCGCGCCAACCGCGGGCAAGGCGACCACAAGGGCTTGGAGCAGCCGGACAACGCGCTGGCTGCGCTGCCGGACCGTTTGCAGGACGCCATCCGCCGGGCCTTCCACGCGCAGCCGATGGAGCGACCACAGCAGCTCGCCGCCCGCGCTGATCCGACGAACGGTCCACCAGGCGCACGCGGCGACGACCAGGAAGGGAACCAGGATCGCCAACGTCATGATGCTTCCGACACCGGGAAGCCCGGCAGCAAGCCGCAGGCGCCGCAGAAGGGCGCAGATGCCGGCGCGCAGAAGGGACCCGGCAAACCCAAGCCGGGTGAGCAGGTTGCGCAACGTGAAGATGGCAAGTCTCCGAGCCAGAACTTCGAGGGCAGTTCGCCTGCCGCAGGCCAAGGATCGAGTCCAGGTGGTCTGATGGACGGCAAGGCGCAGAACGTCGCCGCGGGTGAGGGCGCGACGAAGACCTTCAAGCTGACCATCACTTCATTCCTACGAGCCATGGAACAGAAGGGGAGCCAACCGCGCCCGCCCAGCAAGAAAGGCGGGACCGCCAGCGCCCCGGCCAGCGGCAGCACAACGCAAGTGGCGCTGAACGAGCGACAGTTGAACGACGACGCCTTGCGCAAGGCAGAGATTCCGCCCGAGTATGAGGACATCGTGCGGCGAGTGTATTCGTTGCGAGGCGACCAATGACCGTTGAGAGTCCTCAGCAAGCGGTCCGCAATTTTCAGGACATCTTCGACCGCCTGCGCACCCAGCTGCACCGCGTCATCGTCGGGCACCGTGAGATGCTTGACCAGATCCTCGTCGCCTTCTTCGCCGGCGGCCACGTGCTGATCGAAGGCGTGCCAGGCACCGGCAAGACGTTGATCGTGCGCACGCTCGGCGAAGCGTTGAACCTGTCCTTCAATCGCGTGCAGTTCACCGTCGATCTCATGCCCGCCGACATCACCGGAACGCGCATGGTCGTCGACGGCAACGGGCGGCGGGAGTTCACCTTTATCCCGGGGCCATTGTTCTCGCATGTTCTGCTGGCTGACGAGATCAACCGCGCTACCCCGAAGACCCAGTCGGCGTTGCTCGAGGCGATGGCGGAGCTGCAGGTAACGGTCGCCGGCACGACATACAAGTTGGAGCCGCCGTTCTTCGTGCTGGCGACCCTCAATCCGATCGAGATGGAGGGCACCTACCCGCTACCCGAGGCGCAGATCGATCGCTTCTTTTTCAAGGTCGTGCTGACCTACCCCGATCACAGCGAGATGCAGCGCATCATCGGTGGGACCACAGGCGCGAGCCTGCCGACGGTGGAGCCAGTGTTCGACCGGGAGGAGTCAGCTGGGCACGTCGAGGCCTTGCGCGCCCTCGTCCGCGAGGTGTTGGTCGCACCACATCTGGAGGAATACGCGGCAGCGATCGTGCGCGCCACGTTGCCGGCGGGTTCGAAGTTCGCGCCGCAAGGTGCGGCGCCGCTGCCAATCGACGAGCAGATTGCACGCTACGTCAGCTTCGGATCGAGCCCGCGCGGCGGCCAGGCGTTGCTTCTGGGTGCCAAGGCGCAGGCGCTGCTCGACGGGCGGGTCAACGTGACGTACGACGACATCGACCGGGTGGCGATCCCGGCGCTCAATCACCGCTTGGTGCTCAACTTTGCCGCGGTTGCGGACGGCGTCGATCCGCGGACGCTGATCGAGCGCATCCTGCATGCAGCCCGGAAGCTCCGGCGCTGACGCGGCAACGGCGCTGGCGGCGGTGCTGGCGCCGGGGTTCCTGCGCAAGTTGGATCGGCTGCACCTCAGCGTGCGGCGCTCGCTGAGCACGCGCCCCGGCAACACCCCAATGCCGCGCGGCTCACAAGGCTCGGGCATCGAGATCGAACGCCACAAGGCCTATGCCGCAGGCGACGACCTGCGCCATCTCGACTGGAACGCCTACGGCCGACTCGACGAGCTGCTCATCAAAACCTTTCGTGCCGAACGCGAAGCGCCGCTGCACATCTTCATCGACGCATCCGCGTCCATGGCAGTGCCGGCTGCCGACGGGAAGTTCGCCTTCGCGCTCGGCTTGGCGACCACCCTGGCCTACGTCAGCGTCCGTAATCACGATCCGGTACGTGCCGTGGCGATCAGCACCGCGCTGCCACGCACGTACGTTGCCGCGCCGTTTCTGCGCCATCGCAGCGCGCTGCACGCGCTGCGCGACTTCCTCCTGCAGGTGCAGCCACAAGGCGAGACGGCGCTGGCGCCCGGCATTGGCGGTGCGCTCCTCGAGCTGCGTTCGCCAGGCGTCGCCGTGGTGCTCTCCGACTTCCTCATGCCTCCCGAAGCATATGAAGCCGCGTTCGCCGACTTGCTGGCGCGGCGCTTCACCGTCGCTGCGATCCGCGTGATCGGACCAGCCGAACGCGACCCGACACAGCTCTTCCGTCGTGGCCAGCTGATCGACGCGGAGACCGGCCGTCAACGCTTCATTACGCTGACACCGGACAACCTGGCACGCTACGAACGCGCGTTGAGCGACCACGTCGCGCACCTCCAGAGGTTCTGTAGCCGCTGCGGCATCGCCTGTTGCGTCGTCGATACCGGCAGAGGGCTCGAGCACTGCATCTTCCACGACCTGCCGGCAGCGGGACTCGTTCATTGAATCATTGAGAGTCAATGAACCAATGAGCCCAATGAGCCGATGATTCAATTCCTGGAACCTCTGGCGCTGCTGTTCTCGGGCCTCTACGGGGTGCTGGTCCTCTTTTACCTGTGGGAGCGCTGGCGGCGGCGCGTGCCGGTGCCGTCGCTGCTCCTCTGGGAAGCGGTGCGTGAGGACACGTTGCGGGCGCGGCGGTTCCGGCCCGACCTGCTGTTTCTGCTGCAGCTGTTGCTGCTCACCAGCCTCATCGTCGGCCTGGCGCGGCCCTACCTACGCAACCATGATGACCCGCAGATCAGCGGCCGACACATCTTCGTCCTCGACACATCAGCCAGCATGCAGGCGCGCGAGCACGGCACCTCGCGATTCGAGGATGCGCGCAACCAGGCGCTGAAGCAGTTGCGCAGCTTTGGTGCCGACGACGAAGTGATGCTGATCGCTGCGGCGCGCACTCCCGAAGTCGTCGTCGGCTTCACACGTGATCACGCCGCCGTCGAGACCGCCTTGCTGCAGAGCGTGCCGACGGATACCAGCGGCGATCTTGCGGTGGCCTTGGCGTTTGCGGAGAGCGCCCGCCAGCGCAGCGACGTGCCAACCGCGGTCGATGTCTTTACCGACATTCCGCGCAGCCAACTGCCACCCACGATACGCGATGGGGCACGAGTATTTCAGGTCGGTGAGACCGACGACAACCTGGCGATCGAGGGGTTACAGATCTCCCAGGGACGCTTTCAAGACTACCGCGGCGCGCGCGCTTACGTGCGGGTTGAGAACTTCTCGCATCGCGAAGGGCACGGCTTTCTCACCGTCCGGCTCGAAAATCAGGTTGTGAATCGAAGCGGCTTTACCATCCCGGCGCGCCAGGCACGCGGCTTCCTGGTTCACGACTTTCCCGGTCCAGGGCGGGTGGTGGCGCAGCTCGAAGTCACGGATGCGTTGGCAGTCGACAATGTGGCGTACGGGTGGATCCGGCCGGTCACCCGCACCCGA
>JBGQHM010000397.1:0-6269 GCA_041497995.1 Binatia bacterium
CGGATTCCAGGCGTGGGCAACCGCGCGGTCGAGGTTCGCCCTGTCCTCGACTTCCGAGCGTGAACTTGGTCGCCCCCTGGGGGCGATAGCAGCTGCCGTCTCCGTCCCTCACTGTCTGGTGATTGACAGGTCGTCAGCTCCAAGTTGGCCCGCAGGCTCCTCAGCCCGAGTCTGCACCGAAACCAAACGGCAGTGCCCGCATCCAAGCGGGCATGAAAGCCATCGCTGTCCTACCCAAGACTCGCGAAGTTCAACTCATCGATCACCCCGAGCCGTACATCGCGTCGCCGACCGACGTGAAGCTGCGAATGCTCGAAGTCGGTGTCTGCGGTACGGACCGCGAGATCTGCTCCTTTCAGTACGGTACCCCGCCCGACGGCTCGGAGCACCTCGTAATCGGCCACGAGTCGCTCGGCGAGGTCGTCGAGATCGGTTCAGAGGTCGCGCGCGTCAAGGTCGGTGATCTCGTCGTGCCAATGGTGCGCCGGCCCTGTAACCACGAGCGCTGTCTTGCCTGCCGGTCTGATCGCCAGGATTTCTGCTACACCGGCGACTTCACCGAGCGCGGCATCAAGATGCAGCACGGGTTTATGACCGAGCTCGTCGTCGACGACCAGAAGTACATGAACGTCGTGCCACGCCAGCTGCGTGACGTGGCGATCCTCGTCGAGCCGCTGACGATTGCGGAAAAGGCCATCACGCAGATTTGGCAGGTGCAGAAGCGCTTGCCGTGGGCCTGCCCGATCGAGACCAAGGCCGGACGCGGGCATTGCCACAACGCCGTGGTCCTCGGCGCCGGACCCGTCGGCCTGTTGGGCGCCATGGCCCTCGCCGCGGGCGGCTTCAACGTCTACGTCTACTCCCGCGAAGCGCCGCCGAATCCCAAGTCCGACCTCGTCGAGGCAATCGGCGCGCAGTACGTGTCGGCGCAGAACACATCGATTGATCAGCTTGCAGAGCAGGTCGGCAACATCGATGTGGTGTACGAGGCCACGGGGGCGTCGAAGGTGTCGTTCGAGATGATCAAGGTCATCGGCTCCAACGCCATCTTCGTCTTCACCGGCGTTCCCGGACGGAAGGGAGCGATCGAGGTGGACACCGACCTGATCATGCGCGATCTCGTGCTGAAGAATCAGGTCGTGTTCGGCACCGTAAACGCCGGACGCGAGACCTTCGAGGACGCGATTCGCGACATGGGTGTCTTCATGGAGCGCTGGCCGGCCGCCACCCGATCACTGATCACCGGGCGCAATCCGATGACCGCGTACCGCGATCTGCTCTTGGGTGCACCGCGCGGCATCAAGGAAACCATTACTCTGAGCTAGCACCATGGCGCACGTTCGCGACGCCGCGGTGTTGATGCTCGGCGCGACCTGTGGCGCGCCCCGACCCGACGATCATCCGGCGAGCTTCGCCCATACAGGGTTCACGCTGGTCACAATGGAGACAGACATGGGTTTAGCGAAATACACGAGATTGAGTGTGCTGAGCGCTACCGCTCTGTTCTTGAGCTCGGCGTTGCCGGTGCGTGCCGCGATCATAGTTGTGAATCCCGGTGAATCGATCCAGGCGGCGATCGATGCAGCTAACAGTGGGGACGTGGTCTCTGTAGCTCCGGGGATCTACGACGAGGACATCGATTTCGTCGGCAAAGGGATCACCATCCTCGGCGCCGGCGCCGAGTCCATCATTCGAGGAACCGGTAACGGCCCGGTGGTGACCATCTCGAGTGGCGAAGGCAGCGACAGCGTGCTCGATTCGTTGCTCATCACCGGCGGCCTCGCCGACCGGGGCGGCGGCATTTTGATTCAGGGCAGCAGCCCGACGATCGCACGCACCATCATCTTCAACAACCGGGCTCGGATGCAGGGCAGCGGGGTGTTCATCCAAGCGTCCAACGCTCTGCTCACCAACAATCTCATCGTCTACAACGCGACCGGTGGCGGCGATCCGCACTCGGTCGAGGTCGCCGACGCGGCGCCGCAGCTCATCAACAACACCATCGCGCGCGGCGACAGCAACGCGATCATTCTTCGCGGCAACTCGCCTGCACTGGTGATGAACAACGTCCTGGCGCTCAACGGCGGGCGTGGCATCTGCGACTTCAGTACGGATGGGAGCGCCGTGATCCACTACAACGACTTCTTCCGCAACCAAAGGGGCGCCCTGCTCACCGACCACAAGAACTTCCGCTTCATTCGGCGCGCCGAGCATCAGATCGGATTGCCGCGCTTGCAGGGCAACCGCGATGGCTCGCCCGGCTTCATAGTTACGCTCCCGTCGCGAAACCCAAGCGCCAGTGGCGTCACGGTGCAGGACTTCACGTTGAGCACGACGCGCCACAGTACCGCGCTGCACGCGGGCAATCCCGATCCGATCTTCAACAATCAGGACGGCACGCGGAACACCTTGGGTTTCACGGGCGGACCCGAGGCCCCGGATCTACTCTCGGCCGGCGCCGCGGTGCAGTTACGTATGCCCTCCGACGAATCTCTGTAACCTGCCGCAACGGAACGGTATCAGAACGTCATGACTGCCCCGCAAGAACCCCAATCGTCAGCGCCCAGAAGCGCACGCATCGCAGTGGCGGTGGTATTCTTTCTGAACGGTGCCGTGCTTGCGAGCTGGGTGCCGCACATTCCGGGCGTGCAGATGAAGCTCGGCTTGAATTCGGCCGTGTTGGGCTTCGCATTGCTCGGCATGGCGGCGGGCGCGCTCATGGGGATCCCACTGGCCGGCTGGTGGATCCCGCGCGCCGGCAGCCGGCGGGTGGTGCGTGTCAGTGCGGTGGTGTTCTTTGCGGCGCTCTGCTTGCCGATCCTGGCACCCAATCTGCCGTTCCTGATCGCTGCGTTGGTTCTGCTGGGGGCGAGCAACGGTGCGATGGACGTCTCGATGAACGCACAGGCGGTCATCGTGGAGCAACGGGTGGGCCGCCCGATCATGTCGTCGTTTCATGGGATGTGGAGCGTTGGTGGACTCGCGGGCGCGGGTGCCTGCGCGCTCGCCTTGCACTGCGGGGTCGATCCGTTGGCGCACGTGCTCGGAGCAACGATCGTTCTGGGCGCCGTCGCTATTGTCGCTCTTCAACCGCTGCTGCCCCCCACCGCGGACTCCACCGACGACGGGCCGAGGATCGCCCGCCCCACGGGTCTGTTGATTGGGCTGGGGTTGATGGCGTTGCTGGCACTGCTCGCCGAAGGCTCGATGGGTGACTGGAGCGCCGTGTATCTGCGGCTGTCTCTCGGGACCAGCGCCGGCTTCGCGGCACTTGGCTTCGCCGCCTTCCAGCTGACGATGGCGGCTGGACGCTTTGCCGGCGACCGTCTGGTTGGACGGTTGGGTAACCAGACGGTGGTGCGCATCAGTGCCAGCCTCGCTGCCATCGGACTCGGCGTTGCGCTGCTTCTTGGCGATCCGATCGCCGCGCTCGTCGGCTGTGGCTGCGTCGGGTTGGGCCTGTCGAACCTCATCCCGATTCTGTTTCGCGCCGCCAGCCAGCTCCCCGGCGTCAGCGCCGGTCATGGAATCGCTGCCGTGAGTACAGCCGGATACTGCGGCTTCTTGGCGGGCCCGCCACTCATCGGGTTGTGCGCTGAAGCCGTCACGTTGCCCGGCGCACTGGGAATCGTGGTGGTGTGCCTGGCGTGGATCGCGGTGTCGGCCAGCCGCATGAGCGCCGCGGCGGCGTAAGAAATGCTCGGCGGCAGACGGCATCCAATCGGTGCAATGACTGCCGTCGTGTCCAGCCCCTCACGCGTGTTGCCAGCGAATGACACCGACACTGGCCGCAGCGCCACCCGACCCGCACCCGCTCAGTTCGGGGCATTGATAGGGCTACGCCATCACTGGCCGGAGTACCTCATGGAAGCCGGCGAGCTCGGCATCTTCATGATCTCTGCGGCCCTGTTCGTGGCGCTGCTGGGTCACCCGGGCTCACCGGCAGTGCAGTTCATTCCCGACCCGACCGTGCGCCGCGTCCTGACTGGAATCGCCATGGGGCTCACGGCCATCGCCATCGTCTACTCGCCGTGGGGCCAGCAGTCGGGTGCGCACTTCAATCCATCCGTGACGTTCACCTTCTGGCGGTTGGGCAAGACCGCAGGTTGGGACGCCGTGTTCTACATCGTGGCCCAGTGTGTCGGAGCGGTCGCCGGCGTGTTGATTGCTGCGGCCTGCCTCGGCGACGTCATCCGCCATCCATCGGTCAACTATGTCGCGACGCTTCCGGGCGAGTACGGGGTGCCAGTCGCGTTCGTGGCCGAAGGCCTGATCTCCTTCGGCCTCATGACCGTCGTGCTCATCGTTTCGAACACACCGCGGGTGGCGCGTTTTACCGGGCTCTTCTGCGGCGCAGCAGTCGCGGCGTACATCAGCCTCGAGGCACCGCTGTCAGGTATGAGCATGAACCCAGCACGGTCATTTGGCCCGGCCGCCGTGGCGCACATGTGGACCGGGCTCTTGGTGTATTGGGTCGCGCCGCCGCTCGGCATGCTAGCTGCGGCCGAGGCGTACGTTCGCCTGAAAGGCCCCGGCGGCGTTGCCTGCGCCAAGCTGCATCATCAAAACGACAAGCGCTGCATCTTTTGTGATTATCAGCACGGTCCAAGGTCCAACGTCCAAAGTCCAACGTCGACTTTGGACTTTGGACTTTTGACTTTGGACTGATCGGAGGAACCCATGGCAACAGACCATCACTACGACGTGATCATCATCGGCTCCGGTGCCGGTGGCGGCACACTGGCCTACAAGCTGGCGCCGTCGGGAAAGCGCATCCTGATCATCGAGCGCGGACCGTACGTGCCGCGTGAGAAGGAGAACTGGGACTCGCACGCCGTCAACGTCGAGGCGCGCTACCACATCAAGGAGCCGTGGTTCGACAAGGACGGCAAAGAGTTCCACGCCGGCGCGCACTACTTCGTGGGTGGCAACACCAAATTCTACGGGGCCGCGCTGATCCGTCTGCGCCAGCAGGACTTCGGTGAAGTGCGGCACAAGGGCGGTATCTCGCCGGCTTGGCCCATCAGCTATGGCGAACTGGAGCCGTACTACACGCAAGCCGAGCATCTGTATCAGGTGCACGGCGTCCGCGGCGTTGATCCGACCGAACCGCCGTGTAGCGCGCCGTACGAACATCCGCCCTTGAGCCACGAGCCGCGCATCCAGCAGCTCGTCGACGACATGACCCGGCTCGGCCACCGACCATACCCGATGCCCGTCGGCATTATGCGCGACGAGAAAAACCCGCAGTGGAGCAAGTGCATTCGGTGCAACACCTGCGACGGCTACCCGTGCCTGATGTATGCGAAGGCCGACGCCCAGGTCGTCTGCGTCGATCCGGCGTTGCAACACCCGAACGTGTCCCTGATCACCGATGCGTACGTAGCGCGTCTCGAGACCAGCGCCTCGGGCCGCGAAGTGACGCAGGTCCACGTCGAGCGCAACGGTGCGAAGGAGACCTACTCGGCGAACATCATCGTGTCGTCGTGTGGTGCGATCAACTCTGCTGCGTTGCTGTTGCGCTCGCAGAACGACACGCACCCGAACGGTCTGGCGAACAGTTCCGACCTGGTGGGCCGCAACTACATGTGTCACGTCAACTCCATGTACCTCGCCGTCTCGCGCGACAAGAACCCGACGCGCTTCAACAAGACGTTCGGCGTGAACGATTTCTATTACGCCTCGAAGGACTGGGACTACCCGATGGGGCACATCTCGATGATCGGCAACGTCGACGCCAACATCCTCCGCCTCGGTGCACCGCGCATCGTGCCGGGGATGACGCTCGAGATCATGGCGAATCACACGCTGCCGTTCTGGATGACCACCGAGGACCTCCCGGATCCCAACAACCGTGTGTCGCTCACCGAGAACGGCGGCATCATGCTGACGTACACGCCGAACAACGAGGAAGGGCACAAGCGCCTGCAAGGTGTGCTCAAGAACATGCTGAAGGCGATCGGCTGCCACGATCATCTGGTGCCGCTGCAGGCGTACATTCCGGGGCGCATCCCGCTCGGTGGAGTGGCGCATCAAAACGGTACGTGCCGTTTCGGTCGGGACCCAACGACCTCGGTGCTGGATGTGAACTGCAAGGCGCACGATGTGGACAACCTCTACGTCGTCGACGGTGCCTTCTTCCCATCGAGCGGCGCGGTGAACCCGGCGCTGACGATCATGGCCAACGCGCTGCGCGTGGGCGACCGCATCCTGTGTCGACTGAACTAGTCTGCTGAAAGTGGTGGCGGCGGGCCTCTGCGCCCGCCGCA
>JBGQHM010000398.1:0-6265 GCA_041497995.1 Binatia bacterium
CTGGACCAGTGCTCGCAGCTCGGCCTCCCAGGGAAAGTACTCCCGCGGCATATTCAACTTCACTTCGAGAAAGCGCTGATTCACCGCGCGCACCTCGACGCTCACCGAGCGACCGCCGCGCTGCCACTGTGCCTGTCCGTACCCCGTCATGCTTCGCATGAAATTGTGAATGGTGAATGGTGAATGTTGAATTCAACACCCGCAATTCGCCATTGCTCCCCCTTCATTCAGCATTCACGATTCAACATTCACCATTGCTGTCCGCAGCTCTGTGGCGGACAGCGTCGCCGTTCCCAGCTTGCCGATGACGACGCCGGCGGCATGGTTGGCCAGCAGCGCCGCCTCGTCGAGGCTGGCGCCGCTAGCCAGTGCGAGGGCGCAGGCCGCTACGACCGTGTCGCCGGCGCCGGTGACATCGAAGACCTGGCGCGCGGCGGTCGGGAAGTGACGGACCAGCCCGCCGCGAGCGAACAGCGTCAAGCCGTGCTCGCCGCGCGTGATCAGCAGGGCCTCGGCGTCCCAGCGCTCCAGCAAGTGGTTGCCGGCAGCGCGCAGGCTGGCGTCGTCGCGGATGTCGATGCCGGCGGCCTCGGCGGCCTCGGAGACGTTGGGGGTAGCCAGAGTGAGCCCGCGGTAGTGCGGAAAGTTCGGTTTCTTCGGATCGACGATCAGGCGGAACGGGCGCCGCTTGCGGGCAGCGTCGAGCACCCCGAGCAGGTTTGCCGTGACGACGCCCTTGCCGTAGTCGGACACCACCACGGCGTCATAGTCCCAGACGTGCTCGCGCAGGAAGCGCTCCAGGCGGCGCACCGCACTGCTGGCGTGCTCGGGCGACTCACGATCGTAGCGCACCACCTGTTGGCTGTGCGCGATGACGCGCGTCTTGCGGACGGTGACGGTGCCGCTCGAGACGGTCACGCCGGCAGTGGCAGCACCGATCTCTTGGAGCTCGTTCAACACGTGCTGCCCGCTGCTATCGCGGCCGATGATGCCGCACGCGGTGGCCTGACCACCGAGGGAACTGATGTTGTGCACGACGTTGGCGGCGCCGCCGAGGTGGAAGCTCTCGCGCGTCACCAGCACCACCGGAACCGGTGCTTCGGGGGAAATGCGGTCGACCCGTCCCCAGATGAACTGGTCGAGCATGAGATCGCCGACAACCAGCAACCGCGCCTTGCCGAAGCGGCGGATCAGCGCATCGAAGCGTGATGTCGTCCGTTGCGCCATGCTCCGTCCGTCCGCCGGCGTCACGCTCGGCGGCTCTGTGCCTGCGCCGGCGCCTGCGTTGCCCAATCGCGGATTGCGTCGCACACGTCGGCGACTGCCGGGTCGCTCATTTCCGGGTAGATGGGCAGCGCCAACACTTCGCGTGTCGCAGCTTCAGCAACCGGGAAGTCCCCGGCGCGATACCCGAGCTGTGCGAAGGCGGGCTGGAGGTGCAGCGGCACCGGGTAGTGAATGCCCGTGGCAATGCCGCGGGCGCTGAGGTGTGCCCTCAGCGCATCGCGATCGCCGCAGCGGATGACGTAGAGATGATAGACATGCTCGCGTCCTGAGGCGGTGACCGGCGGGGTGATGCCGGGGACGTCGCGCAGCTGGCTGGCGTACTGTGTTGCTATGGCCCGCCGACGGGCATTCCAGTCGTCCAAGTGGCGCAGCTTGATGCGCAACCACGCCGCCTGGAGGCTGTCCAGGCGCGAGGTGAAACCGACGATGTCGTGCACGTACTTGTTGCGCTGTCCGTGATCGCGCAGCAGGGCCACGCGGCCGGCGAGATCGGCATCATTGGTGGTGATCGCACCGCCGTCACCGAGCGCGCCAAGGTTCTTGCTCGGGTAGAAGCTAAAGCAGGCCAGCGCACCGAGCCCGCCGGCGCGCCGGCCGTTGTAGCGCGCGCCGTGCGCCTGCGCAGCGTCCTCGATGATCGCGGCGCCCGCCGCGCTCGCGACGGTCGCGATCTCCTCCATCGCGGCCACCTGGCCGTACAGGTCGACGGGAATGACGGCGCGGACGGGTGCGCCGTGCTGCTGAATGGCGGCGCGCAACGCATTGGGGTCGAGCGTGAATGTCTGCGGCTCGATGTCGACGAAGAGTGGTCGCGCTCCGACGTGACACACCGCCTCTGCAGTCCCGACGAAGGTGAACGCCGGCAGCGCCACGCAGTCGCCGGAGCCGACACCGAGTGCGCGCAACGCCAATGCCAATGCATCGGTGCCATTCGCGACGCCGAGCGCGTGCGGCACTTCGCAGTACGCTGCGAACTCCTGCTCGAACGCGGTCACCTCCGCACCCAAGATGAAGGCTGAGCTGTCCAGGACTCGCCGGAATGCGTCGAGCAGCTCGTCACTCAGGGCAGCGTGCTGGGCGCGCAGGTCGGCGGCGGGAATGCGCATATGTGCCCGCATAGAAGAGGGGCTACAGAAAGTCAAAACGACCGCCACTTTGGGTGCTGTCCTGATTCCGACGTAGGCCGTCAGCTATCAGCAGTCAGCTGTCAGCCGGACAATTCGAGACGCCTGCCCTTCCAGTCTTTCCGGTGTGCTCAGGCTGATAGCTGACGGCTGACAGCTGATCGCTATGCCGAAATTCAGAACAGTACCCACTTTGAACTCGTTCCCCGGCTTCGTTACAGTCCGCGCGGATGAAGATCAGCGGCTTCACCTTCGTGCGCAACGCCATTGATCTCTACTACCCGGTGGTCGAGTCGATCACCTCGATTCTGCCCATCTGCGATGAGTTCGTGGTGGCAGCTGGTGATTCGACCGATGGCACAACCGAGTTGCTCCGCAGCATCAACGACCCGAAGATCAAGATCATCGAGACCGTCTGGGACAAGAGCCAGTTCGTGCACGGCGCTACCAACGCGCAGCAGACCAACATTGCGCTCGATGCGTGCACCGGAGATTGGGCGTTCTACCTCCAGGCCGACGAGGTCGTCCACGAAGACGATCTGCAACCGCTGGTCGACCGCATGCGCGCCCGGCGTGATGCCCGGCGCGTCGAGGGTCTGCTGCTCGACTATCTGCACTTCTTCGCGGACTACGATCACTACCAGATCGCGCACGGCTGGTACCGCCGCGAAGTCCGCATCGTCCGCACGGGTATCGGCGTGCGTTCGTGGAAAAGTGCGCAGGGGTTCCGCCGCGACGGCCAGAAGCTGCACGTCGCCCTCGGGGGCGGGCGCATCTTCCACTACGGCTGGGTGCGGCCGCCGCGCAACATGACGCGCAAGGCGCACGCCTTCAACACCATCCATGCGGGCCCGCAGCAAGCCAACGCGTGGTACCCAGATCTGAATCGCGAGTTCGACTTCGGCCAACTCCATGGCCGGACGCGCTTTGCTGGCACACATCCGGCCGTGATGCGCGCACGCATCGCCGCCAAGGACTGGGAGGTACAGCCAGGCACCAGCGTGCAACGCCACGACAAGCTCGGAAACCGCGTCCTGACATTCATCGAGAACCGCGTCCTCGGGTTCCGCCTGGGCGAGCATCGCAACTACACGCTCTTGGCGGAGTAGCTGTGACACGCCCGGACAGCAGAGCGGCCGTCGCGCTCTTCGCGACGACTCTCGCGATCTTCCTGGCGTCGCACATTCGCCAGGTGGCGGACTCCAACTACTCGATGCTCCTGAGCCAGAGCCTCTTGGATCACGGCACCGTCATGTTGGATGACTACGCGATTCCCGGCTTCGACAGAACTCAGCCCACGGGGCTCAAAACGGAGAATCCGTTGCAGCTCGAAGTGGTGAACGGCCACGTTTACTATTGGTATCCGCCCGGCAGCTCCGTTCTTTCCATCCCATACGTCGCTCTGATGCACGCGATCGGTATTTCTCCGACGACTGCCGACGGCACCTTCAACTATCTGGGCGAGAAGCTCATTCAAACCAGGCTCGCGGCGTTGCTCATGGCCGGGCTGACCGTCACGATCTTCTTCACCGCGCGCCTGGTGCTTCCGTTGGGCTGGAGCGTGGTCATCGCGTTGAGCAGCGCACTCGGGACACAAGTCTGGAGCACGGCATCACGCGGGTTGTGGTCCGACACGTGGGGGATCTTTCTGCTCGGATTTGTCGTGTGGATGCTGCTGGCGCAGGAAACCGGCCGCTCACGCCTGCGACCTGTTTTACTGGCCAGTCTCATGGCGTGGACGTACTTTGTGCGCCCGACCTTCAGCGTTCCGATCTTCGCGGTCACCGTGTACGTGTTGCTCTTTCACCGTTCGCTGTTCCTACCGTACGCGCTGACGGGGGCCGCGTGGTGCGCCGGATTCTTGGTCTACTCGTGGCATCATTTCGGCCACCTGCTTCCAAGCTACTATCTTCTCGCCACGTGGATGACTGTGGACTCAATGCGGGTGGGCCTGCTCGGGAATCTGATCAGCCCTTCGCGTGGCCTCTTGGTATTTGTCCCGCTCGTCGCGTTTGTCGCCTATCTCCTGATCCGCTACGCGCGAGACCTGCCTGCGCCACGGCTCGCGGCACTATCCGTGAGCATAGTCGTGCTGCACCTGCTCGCCATCGCGGGGTTTCCGATCTGGTGGGCGGGGTGGTGTTACGGGGCGCGGTTCTCGACGGGCCTGGTACCATGGTTTGCGTTGCTCGCCATCCTCGGCATCAAAGCACGGGCGTCGTCGGCTGAGCGGCTCGCAGCCGCGGGCCACTTCGGGAGACGCGCGGAGTTGGTCGTGGCCGGAGTCCTCCTGGCCATCAGCGTTACCTTGAATGGGATCGGTGCAAACAGCGGAGCGGCCGCCGCGTGGAACGCGAGACCGGTCAGTGTCGATGAGCACCCGGAACGGATCTGGGATTGGCGGCACCCGCAGTTCCTGGCGAGATAAGTGGCGCAGCGGCTTTGCACAATAGCTCCCAGCGGGCGCACTTCGATACGCCGCCAAAATGAGGCGGCTACTCAGCGCGAGCGGTTGGGTATGCATTGTCAAGTTACTTTACCGCTCACCCTGAGTAGGCCCCATCTTCTCAGGGGCCGTATCGAAGGGTGCCCCCAGGTTACGGGAGTTCTTGTGCAGAGCCGGCTATTTCAGCACGCGCAGCAGTTGCCGACCGACGATGTCTGGCATGTAGCGCGCGCGGCAGGCGCGATCCGCTTCATCACGGCGCCGGTCGATGGTCGCGTCGTCCAGTGCCCAGATGTTGGCGAACGCGCCGGCGAGTGCGTCAGGGGAAAAGGCGTCGCACACCCAGCCGAGGCGGCCGCCGTCGAGGATCTCCAGCGGGCCACCGTGATCCGGTCCGACCAGCAACAGACCGTGCGCCGCCGCTTCGGGGAACACCATGCCGAACGGCTCATCAACCGGGAGCAACGCCATTACGTCGCACACCGCATACACTCGGCGTGCGTCGGCGTCGGTCAGGAAGCCGTGAAAGTGCACCGCGTCGGCCGGGCACAACTCTCTTGCCAAGCTTTCAAGCCGGGGGCGGTAGCCGCCACCTCCGACGACGTGCAGTTGGGCTTGCGGGCAGGTTGCGCCGCGGAAGCGTGCGAAGCCACGCAGAACGGTGTCGATGTTCTTCGGTTGTTCGAGGCGAGAATGAACGAGCACCTTGAGCCCGCTGCGGTCGAGTCCATGGCGCGGCGCAACGGCGGCCGGGAACCGAACCATCGGGGGAATGACTTCCTCGCGGCAGCGGCCGTAGATGCGGCGTGCGTTGTCGCGGCTGAAGGCGCTGATGGCGTAGATCTCGTCGAGTCTGGAAACTCGGTCGATGTCGAACGCCCGGAGGGCATGCAAGAAAGCCTTGCGCGCCACCGAGCGGTCGTACTCGACAAGCCGTTGCGCAAAGGCAGCGCAGACATCTTCGGGACCGCCTCCGGCCGTCGCGTGCACCCGGGCCGCCAGCACCGGATTGGCCTCGCGCATGTGCAGGTTCTTGGGCGGCTCATTGCATTGCCAGACTTTGCGGGCACCGATCTCGGCGACGGCGAGCATCGTGCTGCAGGGATAGTTGTACGCCAGCACCACGTCGCACTTCTGGAGCACTTGCGCCGCGCGCTGCGCTCGCCGCTTGAGCTTCGCGAGGCGTGTCCACGCGACGAAGGGATCGCTCCAATGCCGCTTGGCGACGGAGACGACCGGCAGCCCAGCGAGCCGTTCGCGCCAGCGCGCGGCGTCGACGCCGAAGGTCACGACCTTGACATCGATGCCCTGGGCTTGGAAATAGGCAGCTTGCATGGCCGCGAGCAGTTCCGCTCCGCCCACGGCCGCGAAGCTCGGTTGAAAGACGGCCAATTGCATATGACGGACA
>JBGQHM010000399.1:0-6225 GCA_041497995.1 Binatia bacterium
ACCCATATCGCGATGTTTGCTGGCAACCATATGTCAATCCCGGCCGTGCTGTCGACAACGACGGCAAGCGGCACGACCGCAAAGACCGGAAGAAACCCCGCCGGGAAAGAGAGCGCCAGCACGAAGAGAAAGATGACTTGACGATCCGACGCGGTACTGAGCAGGAACCAGCCCGCAAGTGCAGACTGAACGAGAAGCCAACCGACCTTGAGCCCTCGCTTCGAGTTCATCAACCCGCCGAACTTTGAATTAGGCGTATCAACGATTCCGGCGACCCACGCCGGATCTCGCGGGTCAACACCGCCCCAGCCATGAGCGCCTCATACATCCAAACTTGGCACGTATTCAAGGCGCTGCCGCGCTTCTGCTCACGTGAAGTCGAGCCGTGTTGACCCGCCGGGCCTGGCGGGTCAACACATTAACTGCGAGGCCGCATCACAAACTGCGAGGCCGCATCACAACCGGTCCGCCGGGCGGCACTCCTGACGTACGGAACTCCGATGGTCGTCTCTGAGGCCTTCTCTGCGTCTCTTGTGTCTCATCATCCTGGTCCGGTAGGGACGCGCTCGATCTGTCGCTCATAGCGGTAGAAGAAGAGCAGACTCAGCGCGGACAGGATGTGCCAAAACGAGTGCGGTTGGACGACGTGCGCGAGCCCGCCGCGGGTACACAGCACTTGGCCCTTGTCGAGCCAGAGGGTGACGGCCGCGGCCTGGTTGAGCGCAATCGCCAGGACCAGCTCGCGGCGCGGGCCGCGCGTGGGGATGCGCCACGCCAACCAGAGAATGGCGCATCCTTGCGCCGCGATGCCGATGGTTCCGAGCCAGGGGTCCGCGAAGGCAAGAGCGGCACCTCCTGAGGCCAGAGCAAGAAAGCACGCGGGGAACCGGTTCGCTGCGACCAGGCCGGCGTGCTGAAGATTGGCCGCGAGCAGAAACCCGGTGAACAGAAAGATGGCGGCCAGATCCACGGCTTGCAGCCAATGGATCATCGACGCATGGAAAGCCGCCGAACCGACCCCGATGGCGGCGACGATCCACGGAAACCACGCAACGGGAAGCTGCCGATCGGCACGGCCGTAGCGGACGACGAGTGCGGCGGCGACGGCGATGAACGCGAGATTGGACCAGGCCTCCGCTGGGTGAACGATCCAAGCACAGAGGTCGGGTTCGCAGCCGACATCTGCGGCCCGCGCGTAGCCACCCCAAGGACAGACACTCTCCATTGATGTGCTTTCGCGATCGTCTAAGGCAAACTCTCGCTGAATCACCGACGCTTGTTGCCAGACGGTACCACGCCGGAAGACACATTACGCTGCGCTGCGGCAGCATCCTCTTGGGCGGCATGCTCGCTGATGCGGGCTAGCGCAACTCGATAGAACTCATGCCCGCGCATCTTGCGTGCCGCGTCCTTGAAGTAGCGCTCCCGATACTCCGCAGCGCCGACATCGCTCTCTAGGGACAGGTCGCGTTCGGCAAGAAACGTCGGAAGCTTTTCCGGTTCGATGCCCCACGTCAGCTGCTCGCCGGCCCTCTCCAGGGAAGCGAAGAGCCTCTCCGTCCCGATGAACTGGCTTGGTCTCGTGAGGACGTCGCGGTGAACGTACGTGAAGAGAACCAGGCTTCCCGGCGACGCGCGCGAACACCACCGCAACGTGGTGTCGACGGCGGCTTCCGTGAGGTAGTTCGTGACGCCTTCCCAGAGAATGAAGGTGCGCGCCGACTCGCTGTAGCCTGCGGCAGCCATGGCGGACTCCAGGTCGTGCTGGTTGAAGTTGCACGGGACGAACCGGACGTGCTTCGGCAGGGCAGGCAGCACGCGTTCCAGAACTCGCCGTTTCGTTTCCTGCGTATCTGGGTGGTCGACTTCGAAGACGGTGATCCCGCGCAAGCCCGGCAAGCGGTACGCCCGAGAGTCGAACCCCGCGCCGAGGAGGACGAGCTGCTCCGTGTGCTCTCCAAGTGAAGCCGTGATCGCATCATCGATCAGCCTGGTGCGCGCGACGACAGAGGAACGTACCCCTGGCCACCGGTGGTCGATGTACCAGGGCACGAACTGCCGAAAACCGGGAACGACCGCAAGCCGGGCCACGAGTGCGAGCGGCCACGCCAGGAACGACTGAGCAAGGGTATCCTCGAAGAGCCGTCTGTCCTCGGGGCGCAGCGACTCGAGCGCGCGGAAGAGCGCGTTCTGTTCCGCGGTGCGGCTTGCGTACCCTTCCCGCATGGACTCAACATCCGGGCTTCGAAGTCATGCGGACCAACGCTGCGGCTCAGGCTCGGCCATCGAAACGTGCCGCAGCGATCTCACCGAAATCTTAGCGGTGCTCGCTGCTGCAGCAGCATTGTTCGGCCTATTTCGAGGGCCGCAGACGTGAAAGGGCCATCTGCATCGGAAGGATCTCCCGGGTCAGTGGATTGAGCATTAAGCCGAGCGTCTCGAGCGTCACAGCTCCTAGCAGCGCGCCGTCGTGCCCTTCGCCCAGGACCACTGGCGATGTAGCGGCGTGTTCTCGGATCTCGAAACGACATTCGGACACCCCGCGCTCGATTGGCGTGCCGTCGGCCAATGTGAACTCTACTTTTCGCTCGGCTCTGAGGCGGAGCGCGCGCCAGGTTTTCTCCGGGAGAACAGAATAGATTGCACCCGAATCAACCAGAAACCGGACGTCATGAGGTCGTCCGCGCCCGTCGGGCCTTCGCAATCGAGCATGCACGTACGTAACGCCCATGGAAGCGAGCGTAGAGCAGGCAATCCGAGGGGTCAACCGAGTCAGACCCGACCAGCCCACCTTTGAATTGAGCGTGTCAACGAATCCGCCAACCCACGCCTGGTCTCGTGGGTCAACACGTCAACAGCATGGCTGGGAGCACACGCGCTTCTCTCTTACGTCGCGTTGCACGGTCAAAAGAAGAGACGCCCCGACAAGCGGGGCGTCTCTTGTAACTACCGACGCTCCGTCGGAGCGTCTCTCTTCGAAAGGTTAGAAGCCTTTGACCTTCGGCGCGCGGTCATAGAGGTGGTACACCAGGCCCCACCCGACGAGCACGACGATCGTCAATGTGATCGGGTTGGTCGCCCAGCCCAGCGAGTGCTGGCTGAGCATCAAGAACACCAGCGGTACCGACATGTAGGTGTTGTGCCGTGAGCGCAGCCCGGCGAGTCCGACCAATGCCGCATCGGGAGGAGTGCCTTCCTTGATGGCGGTGATGATCTTTTGCTGCGCCGGCCAGATGCGGAACCAGACGTTGAAGGCCATGATCGTGCCGTACGTCGCCCCCAAGTGGATGGCGTAGCCACGCACGCCAAAGCCGCCGACGTACTGGAACAACAGCATCAGCACGAGAGACAGAATCAGGCCGCCAATGAACGCCGCTTGCAACTCTTTCATGAAGGAGTTGACCAGTGCGTCGTAGATGAACGGGGCCACGAACACCAACAGGATCATGATGATGGCACCGAGACTCCAGTTGGTGCCGGCGTTGAAGATGGCGCGGCCATGGTAGAAGACCATGAGCAGCAAGAGCACGCCGGTCACCCACGTGAATGCCGCGCCCCAGCGGAACCAAAAGAGCGCCCGCGGCCGCAGCTCGGGAACGACTTTCTTCTTCGTCTCGGCGTCGAGCGTCGCCTCGAACGGCCCGTTCATCCAGTTGAAGAAGTACAACATGCCGATCCAAATGATGCCCGCGAACACGTGTAACCAGCGGAAGATCGACTCGAAGAAGTTCATCACATCCATAGACCCCTCCTGCACTCTGTGTGTTCCGCCGGCTTGACTGCCGACGTCATGCCGGCTCTCGTGTTCTGCAAAGCCGTCGTAGTGACGATTCGCTTAAACGCCAGCCACCGACTTGTCAAGGCGCCTCTCCCGATCTGGCCCATCGTCGAGGATCAACGGCTCGGCGCCGCGAGAAACGCGGCGAGATCGTCGATCCGCTGCGCGAGCTGGGGCAGGGCGACCATCGCGTGCGTGCTGCGCTGCGGGGTGTAGCCCGTCGGATAGGTGCCGTGGATGACGCGCGCCTCGAGCAGCGCACGGGACGCCCCGGCGATCTCCGGCCCGGCGCTACCAGCCCGGGCGGGATCAGGGTTGTGACACGTGATGCAATTCGCCAGGTACACGCGACGACCGCGCTCGGCGGCGGTTAGCGACGTCGGCTCCGAGCACGCACCGAGTGCAGCGGCGGCGGACAACAGCAGCACTATCTGTGACGGGCTCACCGCGAGTCGCATGTGCCGTCTCTTGTCCTCCGCCCGCCTGCGGCGGTTCTCCCGACCGTGTCCTTGCGGCCCTCGCCGCAACGTGTCATCCATAGAAGGGCGTCAATGGATTTCCCCTCCATCATTCCCGTCTTCCCGTTACCCAACGTCGTCTTGTTTCCGGGCGTGCCATTGCCGCTGCACATCTTCGAGCCGCGGTATCGGGACATGGTGCGCGAGGCGGCAGAGGGGCACGAGCTCATCGGTATGGTTTTGCTGCGTGGCGACTGGCAGCCACGCTACCATGAGAACCCCGAGATCTTCGATACCGGCTGTGCGGGAAAGATCGTCAACGTCGAGTCGTTGCAAGACGGTCGGTACAACATTCTCCTGCACGGCCTGCGCGAGTTCACGGTCCGTCGCCACCTCCTCGCGAAGTCGTACCGGCAGGCAGAAGTGGCGTGGCGCAGCACCAGCTTCGGCGGGCTCGACAGTGGCTGCCGCGGCACCCTCGTCAGCCTGCTCAGCCAGTTTCTGCAGGCCAAAGCCGCCACGCCGCCGGATCGTCTGCTCCGCGACCGATCGCTTTCCGATGAGCTGCTGGTGAACTTCTTTTCCTACGCTCTAGACATCGCGCCGCTGGAAAAACAAGGCTTGCTCGAAGCGCCAACGCTGACGACGCGCGCCGAGCGCTTGCGCGAGATTATCGAGTTCCACCTCGAAGAATCGCGCCTGGGCCTGAAGACCCCAGGACGAGACCGCTGCCACTGAGCTCCGGGCGGGCCGATAGACTCGGCAACGGCCCGGCGGTATAAACTTCTTCTGTTGCTGACGACGGCGAGAAGACCCCTGGCGCCATCGTCGGGTGATGCCTACAGTGTCGGAACCAATGATCGGAAAGCAGTGAGGAGAGAGTACCATGGCTAAGACCTTCAAGGATCTGATGGAAGAGGCCCGGCGGGAAGTGCCGGAGTGGAGCATCGATCAGGTCAAAGAACATGTCGGCAACGGCAACGAGTATGCGCTGGTCGATGTGCGTGAAAAGGAAGAGTACCGCGAGGGACACCTGGCGGGCGCACTCTCACTGCCGCGCGGCTTCCTGGAGATCCGCGTCGAGCAGGAAGTGCCCGACAAGAGCAAGCCGGTCATCGCGTATTGTGCCGGCGGCACGCGCTCGCTGCTGGCCGCCAAACAGCTCAAAGAGATGGGCTACCAGCAGGTGATCTCCATGACCGGCGGCTACAGTGCGTGGAAGGGTGCCGGCTATCCGTGGAAGCAGGACCGCCAGTTCACAGCGGAACAGCTCAATCGTTACAGCCGCCACTTCCTGCTGCCCGAGGTCGGCGAGGAGGGCCAGGCGAAGCTGCTGGACGCCAAGGTGCTGCTGATCGGCGCAGGTGGGCTCGGCTCGCCGACCGCCTTCTACCTCGCCGCCGCCGGTGTTGGAACAATCGGCATCGTCGACCACGACACCGTGGACTTGAGCAACCTGCAACGCCAGATCCTGCACACCAACGAACGCGTCGGCATGCCGAAGGTCGAATCGGCGCGTGAAACGCTCCAGGCGCTCAACCCCGATGTCCACGTCGTCGGCTACCAGGAACGTTTGTCGTCCGAGAACGTCATGCGCCTGTTCGCCGACTACGACATCATCGTCGACGGTTGCGACAACTTCCCAACGCGCTACTTGGTGAACGATGCGTGCGTGATGCTCGGCAAGCCCAATGTGCACGGCAGCATCTTCCAGTTCGAAGGTCAGGCCGCGGTGTTCTATCCGGGCAAAGGCCCGTGCTACCGCTGCCTGTTCCCCGAGCCGCCGCCGCCGGGCGCGGCACCGAGTTGCGCCGAAGCCGGAGTGTTGGGTGTGCTGCCAGGGCTGGTGGGCTGCGTGCAGGCGCTGGAGACGATCAAGCTGATCCTCGGTGTCGGCAAGCCGCTCATCGGCCGCATGGTGTACTTCGATACGTTGAGCATGGAGCTGCGCATCCACAAGCTGCGCAAGGATCCGAACTGCCCGGTGTG
>JBGQHM010000400.1:0-6212 GCA_041497995.1 Binatia bacterium
CGACCTGCAAGACGAAATGAAGTGAGCGGGAGAGTATCCGAATGATCGACCGTAGCATCCAGTTCCCACCGAACTTCGTCTTTGGCAGCGCCACCGCAGCGCATCAGGTGGAAGGCGACAACACCCACAACGATTGGTGGGCGCACGAGCATGCCGGTGATACCAACGCCATCGAGCCATCTGGTATCGCCTGCGACCACTACCATCGCTTCGCCGATGATTTCCGACTGCTCCAATTGCTCGGGCATCGAGCGCATCGTTTGTCGATCGAGTGGAGCCGCATCGAGCCGGAGGAAGGGCACATCCAAACAGCGGAGCTCGATCATTACCGGCAGGTTCTCGAAACGCTGCGCGCAGCGGAGATGGAACCGTGGGTAACGCTGCACCACTTTACCCTGCCACTGTGGTTCGCGCGGCGCGGCGGTTTTACGCGCGCCGAGAACGTCGCGCCCTTCCAACGCTTCGTCGAGCTGGTCGCGCAACGCTACGGCGACGTGGTCGAGCGCTGGTGCACCATCAACGAACCGAGCGTGCACGCCGAGATGGGCTATCGGTTCGGGTACTTCCCGCCGCGTCTCGCGGACGCGGAAATCGCCGCCGACGTGTTGACCAATCTGTTTCGCGCGCACACCGCCGCCGCGGAAGCGGTGCGCGCACACGCGCGCCGCCGGGCGCACATCGGCATCACCCTGGCGGTCACAGCGCATGAGCCGTTGCACGCCGACTCGGCGGCCGATCGTCAGATGGCAGCGCTACGCGACGCTGAGAGCAACGGGGTGTCGTTCGATGCGCTGCGGACAGGAGTTTTCAGCTATCCCGGCCGCGCGCCGCAGGAAATTCCCGGACTGAAGGCATCGTCCGACTTCGTTGGCATCCAGTACTATTCGCGTGCGCGCTACGACACTGCCACCGGCGGCCCGGCGCCAGCGGACCTCGACCGCACGCTCAGTCAGATGGGGTGGGAGGTTTACCCGGAGGGCCTTCCGCCGCTGTTGGAGCGCGCAGCGAAGACAGGCTTACCCGTGTACGTCACCGAGAACGGTATGGCCAGCGACGACGACCGCATTCGCGTTGAGTACATCGCGGATCACCTGGCAGCGGTCGACCAGGCGCGCCGTGCCGGTGCTGACATACGGGGCTACTTCTACTGGTCGGCGATGGACAACTTCGAGTGGAATTTTGGATATGGGCCGAAGTTCGGCCTCATTGCGGTCGACCGAACGACACTGACGCGGGCGCCCCGCCCGAGCGCGTATTTCTTCCGCGACGTCATCCACGACCGTAAGCTGACTCCGGAGCTCGTGCGGCAGTACACGAGTTAGCGACCGCATCTCGTGCGTGGTCAATGAGAAGGAATGAGAAATGGAATGATGGTGGAGCAGGCGTCCCCGCCTGCTCACCTATGAGGTGGAGGGAGGAGGCGGGGCGGGCTACCATAGGCATCAAGGTCGAAGCAGACGACTCGGAGGATCTCCATGCTAGTGCGCAATCGCGACGACGTTGAAGTGGTGACCTACGACGGTGACGTGCAAGGCGTCGAGATGCGGCCGTTGATCAGCGAGCGCGACGGGGCGCCGCGGTTTGCGATGCGCGTCTTCACGCTCGATCCCGAGGGCCACACGCCGCGCCACTCACACGAATGGGAGCACGAGGTGTACATCCTCGAAGGCAGCGGAACGGTGCACGGCACGGACGGCGCACGCGCCGTGCGCGCCGGCGATTCGGTGTTCGTCGCGCCGCACGAGGAGCATCAGTTTCGCGCCGGCCGCAACGGCCTACAGTTCATCTGCTGCGTGCCGCATCACTGAGCGCGCGCACCGGCGGGACTTTCTCCGGCTTCCAGAACATGGCATGGTACGGCGCGTCCGTCCGCAAGTGAGAGCCGTTAGCTCAGGTGGTTAGAGCATCTGCCTTTTAAGCAGAGGGTCGTTGGTTCGAATCCAACACGGCTCATTTTCTTTCGTCGGTAAATCAATCACTTCGGCAGTGTCTCGCTCCGCCGCCTGTTTGGGTTGCTTGGCAGTGGCAGTAGCAGTGGCAGTTGGCTTGGGGTTCAGCCGCTGCACTGCGTCGAGTTTGTGTGCCGGTGACAGATGGGAGTAACGCTGGGTCATTGTCACCGTCTTGTGATTCATCAACTCCTGCACCGTGCTCAGATCGACTCCCTTCATCACGAGGCGACTCGCAAACGTGTGCCGTAGATCGTGCCAATGGAAGTCCGTGATACCTGCCT
Organism: Binatia bacterium; assembly: GCA_041497995.1. GTDB lineage: Bacteria > Desulfobacterota > Binatia > HRBIN30 > HRBIN30 > DATKMS01. Next base: position 2,234 of record JBGQHM010000400.1, read on the forward strand.
GCTCCACCGCAGGCTCAAACACACGATGTACATAGTTCTTGGGATTGATCGGGGTTTTGCCGGTTTTGCTCGGGAAGACGTACTCGCTACGTAGTCGGCTCGGCAGCGATCCGAGGGTGGCCCGCAGTTCGTCGTTCATCGGCACGTAGTAGTCTTTGTTGGCCTTCGGCTTTCGCGCTCGGATTTGGCCAGTTTCAAAGTTTACGTCTGTCCAACGCAGCCGAAACTGAGTCCCTTGTCGGAATCCGGTGCTCTCGGCGAAAACAACCTTGGGCCACTCGTCTTCGCCAATCGCAGCTCGGAGCAGTGGTTCCTCATCGTCCGTTAGATAACGGACACGCTCATTGTTCTCCTTGGCAAAGAGTTTCGGCAGGACTGGATTCCCGGAATCCACGACGCGTGGATTGTCCTCGATTGCCGTGTTGATGACCGCACGCAGGTATGAGAGGAAGCGGTTTACAGCGACATGTCGTATCACGATACAACTGATTCTTGCTGACCTCTGACGTGAATCCTACCGCCGTCGCGCGACGCGCCGCACGGACCACAGCCCAAGGAGCAGCAGCACTCCCGCTAGGAAGAGAGTGTTGCGGTCTGAGACTGCTGGAGCGGGGCTCCGATCAGTACACACTTCGCCATTGCAGAAGTTGCTGGTGCACTGTCGGCTGTCGTTGCATGGATCACCGTTATTGAGGTTGTGGGGTGTTGGCGTGGCGGTGGGCGTTGCGGTCGGCGTTGCCGTCGCTGGGGGCGTTGCCGTCGCTGGGGGCGAGCTGCACACCGAAAGATCGGTGCCGCAGACAGTGTTTGCGTCACACTCTGGGAATCCAGCGCAGGCGTCGCAGGTAAAAGCGGGGATACCACCAATGTCTATGCAATCGGCGCAACTGGTGTCCCCGTTTCCGCACTCGATATCACCAAACTCAGGAACCGCCCTCAAATCACACGCGCAACAGCCGCAGTCCGCAATCGTGGGCGTCACACACTCTCCATTCACGCACGAGTCCCTCACCGGACAGGGGTTTTGACACTCGCCACAGTTGGCGACGCTGCTCGTCAGGTCCGTTTCGCAGCCGTCGATGGCATTCCCATTACAGTCCCCGAAGCCTGCGTTACAGCTGGCAACCGTGCAGCTTCCAGCGGTGCAGCCCACAGTCCCATTCGGTATGGACGAGCAGTCGCTTGCTGTGCCGCACGCCGCGCAGGAACCAGCGTCGCAGAAGCCGCTACAGCAGTCTGCGCTGCCGCTGCAAGAACCACCGTTGTTGCCGCAAGAATCCAGTACGACGTTATCCAGGATCACACCAGCCGGTCCGCCCTCGCAGCTAATGGTCGTGACGAGAATCCGCACTGTGGAGCTTGCTTGCGCCGTCAGGTCCACAGGAGGCTGGGCGGTAAGAGGCTGGTTGGCACTGCCAGTCGCTGAGAAGACACCAGCTATCGGTGCGTTCGTTGTCGTTGTCACAGCCACCGAGGCGCTGCAAGCCGTTGGATCACCCCCGAAGTCTCGATAGTTGTACCCAGCCGCAAGCCGCAGGGTATCCGTCGTGCCAGCCGGAATACTTACGTCTTGTTGGAACGTGCAGGTTCCTGGCTCTTTGGCATCGGAGAGGAGCACCCACGTCCCATCAGTAGGAGTCGGCGCAGTCCACCCACCTGCCTGAGAGGTAGACTGACCAGCCATAAGGCGTTCCCAGGCGCACGTGCCGCTGTTGACGGTCCACCCCCCTGGAATTGGGGGGGGGATTTCAAACGAGCCGTTGATCACCAGGTTGACGGCGAGCGCAGATTCGGGTGCCACGAAACAAAGCAATAGGGAGGTGAGGTTGCACGCCCTCGTGAACGCCACCGTCACCGCTGTCCGTCGAATCATGCCCTCGCCCTTCACCATGACGCGGCGTGTATCACACAGACAGGGGCAACGGCAAAAGAACTGGATGGGATTTGGCCAATGATCACCCACGCCGCTGGCGGTGCGGATCGAGTGGTGAGGCGACGCGGAGGAGTGGGAGGAGCTGAGGGGCGTGTTGGAAGTTGGGAGGCGTGGAGTAACGCGTTCCCGATGATCGTCAAGAGTCCGCGACGGATCGTGTTACATCTCAGGCGTGAAGCCACTGTCACGCGGCGAGTTGCTGAATCACCTCGACTACAACTCCAGAGGCGTCGCTTGGGCAACCAGCTCAGGGTGCTCCTTCCAGGCGTCTGACACGTCAACGTAGAGTTCGACGGTGTTGCCATCGGGGTCTTGGAAGTAGAGGGACTTCGAGACTCCGTGGTCTTCCGCCTGCACCTTGATCCCCCTGGACTCCAGCGATGTTTTTGCATCACGTAACTGTTCGACGGAATCTCCAATCTTGAATGCAACGTGAAACAGACCCGGAGCGTTCTCTGGAGCACTGGGTGCATCATCTCCAAAAGCCGCGACCGCGAAGTCGTGATGATCTCCAAGCGTGAAGAAGGTCATGCCGCGAGGCTCGTATCGGGCAGCAATCGGAAGTCCGAGGATGCCGTTGTAGAACGCCTCGGCACGCTTTTGATTGCGCACTTTGAGGACGACGTGGCCCAACGAAAGTATCTTCATGGTACCTCCGATCTCCCAGACGGATACACCACTGTGTTCTGGGACGCCCATTAACACAGTGTGGGAGGTTGGGACAATCATTGTATGGTTGTCGCTCGAAAAGTCATTCCCCCCTCTCTGGGCATGTGGTCGCGTTGACGGTGCGGGGATCGAGCGCTGAGGCGACTAAGAGGAATGAGAGGGTCGTGTTGGAAGTTGGGACGATGGCCTCGTGGGTGGAACCCTGATGTGACGCTCCGGTTGACAGCGGACAGTACAATGCACGATGTTCCGCAGCGCATTCTTGGAGGTCGTGCCGGAGGTATCTCCCGAAGTTGTGGAACGGGCTGAGTCACCCGATGGCGGCCCGGCTCTGAATCTCGCAACGGAAGGAGACCTGACACCATGGCAACAGCACACGAAGAGCGAGCACGACCGCCGCTCACGCTGGCCGGACCCACCCTCGACGAGATCGCACGGGAGGAGCCAGTCGAATGCTGACCGAGGCCCTCGAAGCCGAGGTCGCCGACTACATTGACCGCCACCAAGTACGCGACGCGAACGGTCGGGCGAGGGTCGTCCGAAACGGTAAGGCTCGGCCACGGAAGGTCACCCTCGGATCGGGGACCATCGAGGTGAGCGCACCCCGCGTCGATGACCGCCGCCAAGATGAGATGGGCGAGCGCCACCGCTTTCGCAGCGCGATCCTCCCGCCCTACATGCGCCGCTCGCCGAAAGTCTCGGAGATACTCCCGATCCTGTACCTCCGAGGGCTCTCGACCGGCGACTTCAAGCCCGCGCTGACTACGCTGCTCGGTGAAGAAGCGTCGGGTCTCTCGGCGACGGCGATCACCCGGATGACGGAAGCGTGGCAGGGGGACTACGACGCCTTCCGAGGTCGTGACCTGTCAGATCGCGACTACGTCTACGTCTGGGCCGACGGCATCCACTTCCGCATCCGTCTGGAGGAGGACCGCCTGTGCGCTCTGGTCATGATCGGCGTGCGACCCGACGGGACCAAGGAGTTGATCGCTATCGAGGACGGCTACCGGGAGAGCGCCGAGAGTTGGGCCTCGGCCCTGCGCGACCTCGCGAGCCGAGGGATGCGTGCCCCCGTGCTCGCTGTTGGTGACGGCGCACTCGGCTTCTGGGCGGCGCTACCCGACGTGTGGCCCGAGACCCGCGAGCAAAGGTGCTGGGTGCACCGGATCGCAAACGTCCTCGACAAGCTCGCGAAGCGCCTTCATGGGCGGGCAAAGGCCGCTCTGCACGAGATCCGCAGGGGCATGAGGTCTCTCTGGATAGCTCTCTTTGTCATTGCTGCTCTGTCCGCTCTACCCATTGTGTTGGTGGTATGGCTGGCACTGACTAAAAGGCTGGCAGGAGTTGATTCGAAGCTGCTGGGGACGGCCGTAAACA
>JBGQHM010000401.1:0-6205 GCA_041497995.1 Binatia bacterium
CCGATCCTCACCGTAGCAATCGCGCGTGAGGCCGCGCCGGCCGCCGTCCACCGCCCGTCCAAGAGCAGTCGAGCACCACCTCTCTCCCACACGTCTGACGTAGCGTAACGCCGCCACGGTTCCCTCTTTCGCGCCCGCGGGCGCTCCGGGCCATGGCGGCATGGCTGTGGTGTACCGGACAAGGGAGGAACCGATGCGATCGATGCTGAGACATCGCCAGCTGGCGCGTGCCGCGTTGGCAGTGATCGTCGTCATGTCAGTAGGTGCGACCCGTACAGACGGGCAAAGCGCCGAGGAGTTGCAGCAGGAGCTGAAGGCGATGAAGGCGCAGATGCAAGAGCTGCAAGAGAAGATGAACAAGCAGGAGCAGCTGATCAACAAGCTCTCGGCACAGCAGCAGGCTGTGCCGCCAACGCCGCAGCCGGCAACGGAGACCGTGCCCGCGCAGGAACAGCTGGAGCGCCGCGTAACCGACAACATCATGCAGAAAATCCAGCCGAGCCTGGCGGCGGCCAACAAGACGTTTCCGTCGCAATTCAATCCGGCGATCGGCCTGGTCATCGATACCATCGGCTCCTACCAAGAGAAGGGGGGCGGCAACTTCGATTTCCGCTCCGCCGAGATCGGCATCTCCGCCAACATCGACCCGTTCGCGCGTGGTTACGCGATCTTCAACGGCACAAAGGATGGTGTCGAGGTGGAGGAAGCTGCCATCGTCACGACGTCGCTCCCCTACAACCTGACCGTCAAGGGTGGGCGCTTCTTCGCCGACTTCGGCCGGCTCTCCAAGTTCCACGACCACAACCTGCCGTTCGTCAACCGGCCCCAAGTGCTGGACCTTTTTGTTGGTGGCGAGTCGCAGGCCGATGGCGCCGAAGTCAGTTGGTTGAGCCCGTTGTCGCAGTACGTGACCCTGACCCTTGGCGCCTACAACAAGATCGGCGCCGAGAACCCGCAAACCGACAACAACGTCGCGCGCCCCCTCAGCAGGTTCACCTACCTCGCCCACCCGGCGACGTTCGTCAATCTGAACGACGCGAATAGCATCGATCTCGGCACCAGCATCGCGTATACGCCGAAGGTGAATGACTTCACTACCGACGACATGGAGGCCGGCAACAGCCGGGCACGCTACCTCACCGGCATCGACATCACGTACCGCTACACCCCCCTCAGTCAGGCGGCATACCGCGGCCTCGTCTGGGGAACAGAGGTGCTCTACAACAGCGAGGATTGGAACGTTGGTGACGCAACCAGCCCGGTCTTCCGCCGCGAAGGCGCCTTCGGTCTCTACAGTTACCTCGAGGCGCGCCTGACGCGACGATACTATCCCGGCTTCATGTTCGATTACCAACAGGCCCTCGACCGACAGCACGGCGATTTGGCCGGCTATTCGCCCTACTTCACCATTTGGCTTTCGGAGTTCCAGCGATTCCGCCTGCAGTACACGTATCTGTCACAGCCGGGGCTCCACGAGAGCCAGTTCTTCCTGCAGTGGAGCGCCGTGCTCGGCAGCCACGTCCACGGGTTCATTGACCGATAGGAGCTCACCCATGAAGCGCATTCTTTTGGTCGTTCTCGCACTGCAAATCGTGCTCCGCGGCAGCACTGTGGCCGCGGAGAAAATCAAAGTCGTCGCCACGATGCCGGACCTCGCCGACATGACTCGGCAGATTGGCGGTGAACTGGTCGACGTCAACACCCTCGCCACCGGCGTCGAGGACATTCATGCCGTGCCGATGAAACCGAGCTTCGCCGTTCTGCTGAATCGTGCTGATGTTCTCGTGTTGATGGGCCTCGAGCTAGAGCACTCTTTCCTGCCCGCACTCCTCGAAGCGGCGCGCAATCCGAAGATCCTCCGCGACGCACCAGGCTACATCGATGCCTCGGTATACATCACGCCCCTCGAAGTGCCGCAGCGCATTGATCGGTCACTCGGTGATCAGCACCCATTGGGGAACCCGCACGTCAACCTCGACCCCGTCCGCGGCAAGGACCTAGCGCGCGCTATCGCCGACGGGTTATCGCGCAACTACCCGGAGCATGCCGCAACCTTCAAGACCAACCTTGCGGCGTACCTGTCGAAACTGGACGAGAACATCGCGCGTTGGGAGAAGGAGGCCGCACCGCTGAAGGGCAAGAAGTTGGTGAGCTACCATCCGGACTTCCTCTACTTCGCCGACCGCTTCGGTATGGAAGCGGTCGGCACTATCGAGATCCGCGCCGGCGTGGACCCCACGCCTGGTCACATCGTGGATCTCGAAGACCGCATGCGCCGCGAGAAGGTCGACCTGGTGGTGCGCGAGCTGCATTACCCGGCTGGGCTTGCCGAGACCGTTGCACAGCAAACCGGCGCGAAGCTACTGGAGCTGCCTGTGATGACTGGCGGCGTCCCGCAGGCGACGGATTACATCAACTTCATAGACTACAACGTGCGCACGATGCTAAAAGCCGTACAAGGCGGATCATGAGTGGCGCGCTCGTAGAGCTGCGAGACGTCAGCCTTGGCTACAACGGCTGGCTGGTACTCGAGCACGTATCGCTGGTAGTCGAGCGCGGCGAGTTCCTGGCCTTGCTCGGGCCGAACGGCGCTGGGAAGACCACACTGCTGCGCGGCATCCTCGGTCTCATCCCGGTGCTCGCAGGGCGGATCGAATACGGTTTTGACCGCACCGCGAGCCCGCCAGGCTACGTACCGCAGCGCGACACTCTCGATCCGATCTTTCCGCTCAGTGCGCTGGAAGTCGTGCTGATGGGCACGTACGCGAAGCTTCCGCCACTGTTGCCTGTGAGACGAAGGCTGCGTCGACTGGCGGCGCAATGTCTGGACCAAGTCGGCCTGGCGGCCGACGGCGGCCGCCCGTTTTGGGCTCTCTCGGGCGGCCAGAAGCAACGCGTGTTGATCGCTCGCGCGTTGGCGGCCGAGCCGGAGGTGCTCCTCCTCGACGAGCCGACCGCCGGGGTTGACCACGATGCGGAGACGGCGATCACGGAACTGATCGCGCGGCTCAACCAGGAGCAGCACCTGACGGTCATTCTGGTCACCCACCATCCGGGACGTATTCGGTCGGTGGTGCAGTCGGTGGTGTGGGTCGACGACGGGCAGGCCACCAAACAAGGCATCGACGCACTCGCCCTCGCTGACCCACGCATCGGTGCGCCACCGGCGCGCGCCACGGTTGGATGAGCACGCTCAGCCAGATCCTCAGCCCGAGCTTTCTGCTGCGCGACGCGCTCGTCGCCAGCGTGCTCGTGGGGCTGGTCTGTCCGCTGGTGGGTGTCTACTTCGTGCTGCGCCGCATGATCTTCCTCGGCGTGGCCCTGCCACAGGTGTCGGCCGCGGGCATCGCGTTTTCCTTCTTGGCGTACAAACTTGCGGTCGGACCACATGAGCACCTCGAAGTCAGTGAGCGGCTTCTCGCGGTCGTGGGCTCGCTCGCCTTCACCCTGACCACGACCCTCGTGCTGGCGGTCATGGAACGCCGCGGTCGCGAGACGGTGGAGGCGCGTATCGGCACGACCTACGCCGTCGCCGCCGCCGCAACGATTCTGTTCCTCGCGAAGGACCCGCACGGCGACGCGCAGATGGTGAACATGCTGAAGGGCGACATCCTCGCGACCACGGGCACGAGTCTGACCTGGATGGCCTGGATACTCGGCCTTGTGGCGCTGGCGCTGTTCGCGTTTCGCAAGGAGCTGCTTCTGGTCTCCTTCGATCGCGACCTCGCGATCGTCTTCGGCAAGCGTGCCGGGTTGTGGGACGTCGTGCTGTACCTGCTGATCGGTACAGTCATCTCGCTCGGTGTCATGAGCGCCGGCCCGATGGCCACCTTCGGGTTCCTCATCGTTCCACCGGTCACGATGCGCTTGATCGCACGGCGCATGGTGACATTCTCGCTCGGCTCGGCCGCCATGGGTGCAGCCACCGCCTTCGCCGGTTTCTACTGCGCATACCGCTACGACCTGCCGCTCGGTCCGGCGGAGGTGGGCGTGGCGAGTGTCGTACTCGGGGTGGTTGCGGCGGTCACAGGGCTGCGCGCGATGGCCGCCAGGTGGCGCTCGGCGTGAACGGCATTCTCTGGAGCTGTTTCCTCATCTCGGGCGCCGCGGCGTTGATGCTCGAGATGTTGTGGATGCGCTCCGCCGGCTTGGTGTTGGGGCAAACGGCGGCGACAACCGCCACAGTACTGGCGTGCTACTTCGCCGGCCTCGGGCTCGGCGCAGCAGCCGCTCGTGGTGTGCACCGAGCCCCGGTGCGTGCGTACGGCTTGCTCGAACTGGGCGCCGCTGCCGGCGCGCTGTGGTCACTTGGCGTCTTCCATGTCCTCGCGATCGACGGCGCGCACAGGTGGCTTGGCGGAATCGGCGCGGTGGCCGTCGCGGTCATGCCAGCAACCTTGTGTCTCGGCGCGACGCTGCCCGCGATCGGGCAAGCGCTGGTAGGCGCGGGTCCCGTGGGTCGACGCGGTGCAGCGCTGTATGCGTTGAACACGTTGGGTGGTGCCCTGGGGATTGTCGCTGCCGGTTTCGGCCTCCCCGCATTCATCGGCGTGCGCGCCTGCTACGGGATCGCGGCCGGCACCAGTCTGGTCGCCGGCCTGCTGGCCCTGACGCTGTGTCAGAGCGCGTCAGCCGCGGTCTCCACTCCTGTCGTGCGACCGGTCGCGCCACACGCGCGGCTGCGCATCGTGGCTGTGGGAGCGGGCGCGCTGGCACTCGCGCTCGAGGTGTTGTGGACACGGCTCTTTGCGCAGGTGCTCCACAACTCGGTGTACTCGTTCAGCGCCATCGCACTGGTCTTCCTGGTGGCGATCGCGTGCGGGGCGGCAGCCGCTTCAGTGCTGTTGCGCCGTGGCGCACCAACGACCGTCGCCACCCTCGCGCTCGTCGTAGCGGGAGTGGCCACGGTGGGTGGAGTCTGGGCGTTCGTCCGTTGGACCGACGGCCTCGCATACATCGGCATGCACTCGGGTCTGAGCGAGTATATCGTCCGCATCGTCGCGCTCGCAGCCGTGACCGCCGGACCGACCGCATTCGCGTCTGGAATCGTACTGCCGGCGCTGTGGGCTGCGTGGGGCGGGCACGACGGTGCGGCACGCCCGCTCGGAGACTTGTCGGCAGCCAACACCGTGGGCGGCATCGCAGGTGCGTTGGCCGCCGGCTTCGTCGCCGTTCCGCTGCTCGGTGTGCGCGGCACGCTGCTCCTCGCTGCGGTGGGATACATCGTTCTCGCCGACGTGATCGGCCCGGCGCACAGCCGTCTGCGTCCGCTCGCATACGCAGCCCTGCTCGCCATCGTAGTTGCCAACCCGATGCGCATGCCGCTGGTGCACCTCCGGCCGGACACAGAGACCCTGCACGCCGAGGCCGAGGGCGCGAACGGCATCGCCAGTGTCGTCGAGAGCGAAGGCGACCTCCAGCTGCGACTCGACAACTACTACGTGCTGGGCGGCAGCGCCGCCGCCGTCAACGAGCGTCGCCTCGGGCTGGTCCCGCTGCTGCTGCATCCCGACCCGCAACGCGTCGCGTTCATCGGACTCGCTACCGGCATCACTGCCAGCGCGGCGCCGGCGCTCGGTGTACGCGAGACCACGGTCGTCGAGCTGGTTCCCGAAGTGGCTGCGCTGGCGCGCGCACACTTCGCACCGTGGAACGCGAAACTGCTGGAGCGTTCCGATGTCCGTCTTGTGCTCGACGACGGACGCCGCTTTCTCGCTGCTAGTCACGGTCACTTCGACGTGATCGTGTCCGACCTCTTCATCCCCTGGCATGCCGGCGCGGGCAGTCTGTACTCCCATGAGATGTACGCGACCGTAGCGCAACGTCTCGCGCCTGCGGGTCTCTTCTGCCAGTGGTTGCCGCTCTACCAACTGACCCGCGACGAGTTCGACATGATCGCGCACACGTTCATGACCGTGTTCCCGCAGGTCAGCCTGTGGCGCGCTGACTTCTACCCGAACCGCTCGGTCGTCGCCCTTGTCGGGCAGTTCAACGCCCAGCCAATCGACCTCGCGCGCATCGGCGAACGGGTCGACCAACTGCCGGCATGGAGTCACGATCCGCTACTCGCCACGCCGCGTGGCCTGGCGATGTTGTCCGCAGGACCACTGTCCCCGGTCGCCGATCTGTTCGCAGCCGCGCCATTGAACACCGATGATCGGCCCTTGCTCGAGTTCACCGCGCCGCGCCTGACGCGCATCAACGC
>JBGQHM010000402.1:0-6126 GCA_041497995.1 Binatia bacterium
CCGGAGGAGTACGCGCTGCTCCTGCATCGGCTGGGCTACGAGGAGCAACACGTTCGTTTGCAGGTGTACGGCCACCGCCTGCAATCACGCGACGACGTCGTCGAATGGGTGAAAGGCACGCTGCTCACCGACTACCAGCGCCGCCTCCCCGCCGATCTGTGGCCGCGTTACCTCGAGCAGTATCGCGAACGCCTGCGGGCGTCCCTCGAAGATGCGCGGCCGTACTTCTACGCGTTCAAGCGGATCTTGTTCTGGGGCAAACGCTGAGGGTTACAGCGGCCGGGCAACGACGCGGGCCGGCGCACCGTCGGCGCCTTTGATGTTGAGCGCGAGGAACATCGCTTCGATCCTACGTCCAGCCAGCGAGTGGAGGTTCGTCAGGTGCTCAGCGATCAGCACGCCGTGGCTCAGTAGAATGTGATGGACCGGCCAGTTGAAGTCTGTGGGGCGGCGACTCACCGCGAGGTCGGGTGTGGCGAAGTCGACGCCGATCAGCTTGACGCCATGTGCGACCAACCACGCCGCGGCGTGGAGACTCAGCGCGGGATTCTGGTCGTAGCGTTCGGTGCCGAAGTGATCGGCCCAGCCGGTGTCGAGCAGCACGATATCTCCACGCTGTAGCGCCGGCGTCGCCCGTTCGAACATTTCGGGCTCGATCAGTCCAAACGGGTCGCAATCCAATCGCCACACGACGCCCGAGCCGTACAAGCGATCAAGCGGGATCTCGTGGAACGCGGGCGCGTCGGGGATGAAGTGACACGGTGCGTCGACATGGGTACCGAAGTGACAGACCATCTGGATCTCGGTGAGGTTCAATCGATCCTGTGGCTGGCTCATGATGCGCTCGAAGCGCGGTTGCGGAAAGAACGAGATGCGCGCCAGATCGGCGTGCAACTGATGCGACAGCTCGGTCCACGCACCGCGGCCGCCCTGAGCCGGCGTTGGCAACTCGCTCCACCCGTGCCAATGGGTGGCGCCCTCCCTCTCACTCATCACTTGTCACTCGTCACTGCTCACTTCCCAAAGTCGTCCGTGCGAGGGCTTCGAACCAACGCACGACCGCGGTGTGATCGACACCGCTCTCGAGCTGGCCCTGCGCCGCCGCCCACAGCTCGCGGCACGCCGCGCTGAACGGGGCAGGGGTGCCGGTCGCGTGGGCCAGCCCCAGTGCGGTGGTCAGATCCTTCACCATCAACTCGAGGGAGAATCCCGACGCAAAGCTGCGCGAGAAGACAAACTGCGTGAACTTGTTCTCGGTGCTGTTGTTCCGTCCGGTGGAAGCATTCAACACCTCGATCATGACGTTCGGATCGAGACCGAAGCGCCGCCCGACGAGCAGCGCCTCGGTGGCGGCGATCAAGCCGGCCGCCGACACCAAGTTGTTCAGCGCCTTCATCGCGTGCCCCGAGCCGAGTGCCCCTGTGGCGAAGATGCGCTCACCCATCGCCTGCAACGCCGGACGGCAGCGACCGATCACCTCTGCCTTCCCGCCTACCATGATCGAGAGCGTTCCAGCTTTGGCCCGCGGCACGCCGCCGGAGACCGGCGCATCGATCATGTCGATACCACGCGCCGCGAGAATGTGGCCGAGCGACTGCGTGCCGGTGGGTGACGACGAGCTCATGTCGATGAGCACGCATCCTGGTGGCATTGCCGCCAGCAGGCTGTTGTCGTCGTGGAGCACGACGTGGCGCACGGTGTCGCCGTCCGGCAGCATGGTGATGACGACATCGCAGCCGCGTGCGACATCCGTGAGCGCTGCCGCCGCGGCGCCACCGTCGCGGACGAAGTCCCGCACGACGTCCGAGCGCGCATCGAACACGGTCAGCGCAAAGCCGGCGCCGCGGAGGCGTGCAGCCATCGGCCGGCCCATGCTGCCAAGGCCGATGAACCCGATCCGTTGCGGTCGCGTCGTCATCGCTGTTTGATGTCACTCGTCACTCATCACTCGTCACTCATCACTTCCTTGAACACTTCCTTCGCGATGCGCACGCTGTCGATCGCTGCCGGTACACCGCAGTAAATGGCGCTCTGCAGCAGCACTTCCATGATCTCTTCCTTCGTGCAGCCGTTGCGCAGGGCGCCGCGCAGATGTAGCCGCACCTCGTGCGGCCGGTTCAGTGCCGTCAGCATGGCCAGGTTGATAAGGCTGCGCGTCTTACGTGGCAGGCCGGGCCGGGTCCAGACCGCGCCCCAGCAGTACTCCGTGACGAGCTCCTGCAGCGGCCGTGTCAGCTCATCGGCGTCTGCAATGGCCTTGTCGACGTACTCGGCTCCCAACACCTCGCGACGTACTGCGAGTCCTTCGTCGTAGCGTTTGCTCATGTGTCATCACTCCAGTTTTGCACTCAGCTTTGCAGAAGCGGCGCGAGATGCGCCGAGTCGAGGTACTCTTCGAGGCGGGTGATGCGGCCGTCGCGCACCGTGCAGATGATGCACGCTGGGACATTCAGTTCGTGCCCATTCGACGCTGTGCCGCGCAACACGTGCTGCTGCAAGAATCCAGCGTCGGTGCGCTGTCGCCGGATGTCCTCGTAGCGCAGATTGCGGATGTGGGTGACCACCCACTGCAGGACACGCAGGTTGTCGTCCACGGACTGCTCTAGGCCATCATTGTTGCGCCAGATGACGGCGTCGAGTGCATAGATGTCTCGGACCGCGTCGACGTTGCCGACCATGATCGCAGCGAACAGACGTTCCGCCACTTGCAGGGAGTCATCCGTGCTCATGCTCTCCTCCGTGTGTCCCCAAATAGGCAGAGTCGAGGTGCCGATTCCAGAGGCGCGGCATCGGGGGCTCGACTCTGCTGGTATTCAGATGTAAGCGCGGCGCATGCCGACGCCGCTTCCCGTTGCCTGGCAGCCGGTGCTCTCCGGCGAAATCACGAAACCATCCTTCCTGAAGCTGCAGCAGTTCTTGGAGAAGGAACGGCAGACACACACGGTCTTTCCACCGGAGCCGGAAGTATACTCGGCGCTCGACTTGACCGCGTTGAAGGACGTGAGGGTGCTGCTTCTCGGCCAGGATCCATACCACGAGCCGAATCAGGCTCATGGGTTGAGCTTCTCAGTCCGTACGGGGGTCGCGGTGCCGCCCTCGCTCATGAACATGTTCAAGGAGCTGAAGACCGACCTCCCTGGCTTCGACATCCCGAACAACGGCTTCCTGGCACCGTGGGCGCGCCAAGGTGTCTTGCTGCTCAACGCCGTGCTCACCGTGCGCGAGCACGCGGCGAACTCGCACAAGGGCAAGGGGTGGGAAGCGTTTACGGACGCGATCATTCGCGCGGTGAACGCGAAGACGGAGCCGACGGTCTTCATTCTCTTGGGCGGCTTTGCGCAGAGGAAAGACAAGCTGATTGACCACCCCAAGCACACCATTGTTCGCGCTGCACATCCCTCGCCGTTGTCCGCCAAGGGTTTCTTCGGCAGCCACGTGTTCTCGAAAACCAATGCGGCGTTGAAGGCGGGCAAGCGCGGCGCGATCGACTGGCAACTACTGAACGTGTGAGGGGAGTCGCTGGTCAGCCGGCAATACTTCCGGCCTCCTGCAGCGTACGGATCTCTTCCTCAGTGAACCCGAAACTCGCAAGCGTCGCAGCGGTTCCTCGAGACGCGGGAGGTGTTGCGACCTCCAGGCGAACTGGTGAGGGAACCAGCGCGGCACTGTCCGCTGAGACCGTGCCGCTGCGCTGTGTCTGCACGGTGCGTGCGGCTTCAGCGGGGGTTAGCACGGGCTCAACGCAGACATCCTCGCCGCGGAAGATCTCCATCCACTCGTTGCAGGTCTTTGCTTTGAAGATGCCCGCGAAAGATTCGAAGAGCGCGGCACGTTCGGCGCCGTCGACGTACTGCTGACTCGCCAGATCGGGGCGCTCGAGCACGTGGCAGAGTCGCGCGTAGAAGTGGGGTTCGACGGCCGCGACGGAGAGGTAGCGGCCATCAGCGGTCTCGAAGACGTGATACCACGGGTATCCGCCGCAGAGATGTGTGTCGCCGCGCTGCCGCTGGCGACCCGTGTTCCAGAAGTAGTCGTATTCCATCGCCATGAGGAACGCGGGACCGTCGGCGATAGCGATGTCCAGGTAGCAACCGGAGCCGGTCTGCGTGCGGCGCCACAAGGCGGCGACGATGTTGAGCGCTGCGCTCATCCCCGCCAGTCCGTCGGCAAACGGCACACCCGGAAAGGCCGGCGGGCCGCCCGGGGCACCGGTGAGGTGCAACACGCCGGACGCCGCGAGGTAGTTGAGGTCGTGTCCGACCCGGTCGCGGGCAGGTCCATCTTGTCCGTAGCCCGAGATGGCAGCGTAGACCACGCTGGGGTTTGCGGCCTTGACGGTGTCGTAGTCGACACCGAGCCGTGCGCTGGTTCCCGGCCGAAATCCTTCGAGGATGACGTCGGCCCGCGATGCCAGTCGTAGGTATGCATCGCGTCCACGTGTGTCCCTGAGGTTGATCTGGCAGCGTCCGGTGCCCGCCAGGAGCGAGCGCGTCGGAAACAAGCCGGCGAGGTCTGCGTACCGCCCCGCGACCGACTCGGCTGCGGGCGCCTCGATGAGCGTCACATCAGCACCGAGATCGCGCAGTGCCGGGATGCAGTACATCGCTGGGAGGGTGTGGCCGACGGAGAGCACGCGCGTGTGCGCCAGCAGAGAGGACAACATGCCGGGTTACTACCTCGCCTGCTGGATGCGCTCAACCGATCCCCTGCCCTGGTTGCTCGGCCAGTCCTGCGCTGCCGCGCGTTCTGAAAAACGCGTCAAGAATCTTCGGAGGGCTTTAGGACAGCTGGAACCTCAGTGACAAAGCCCGGTAGGCAGACAAAGCCCGGTAGGCTTTACAGAAGCGAATTTTCGATCTATATAGATCGAGGGTTGGCGACGAATGCCAGATGAATTTCCCAGCGGACGTCACAAGCGGATACTTGTGGTTCTCTTCATTCCGAGTGTCGAACGCGACGGTGTCACGTCGATCGATCAGGATCGCTGGCTGCGAGAGGCGCTCGATATGTTTGGTAAGATATTCGGCGGTGCCACGGCCTACCCTCGTGCGAAGGGAGTGTGGCGTGACGACGAGCGGGGCGGCAGGCTAGTGTTCGATGAGCCGGTCGTTATCCACTGCTACACGTCGCCCGAGGACGTCGAGGATAGCGGGAATCTGGCTGCGCTGGCGACTTTCTGCAGGAAGATGGGGCGGGAAGCGAACCAGGGAGAAGTTGGGCTGATCATATCAGACGAATATATTGCGATCCGAGACCTTGGTGAGAAGTAGAGCCATGAAGCCACGTCTCGACATGGAGAAGATCGCGAGGGGCTTGGGTGGAGAACGACATGGCAAGGTGGAGGCAAAGGCCGGCTACTTCGGTGCGATGCAGTTACTGGCAGACGTTCAGAACCGTCTGCGGGCTCCGAGTGGAGGCGGAAGGCCAACCGACCCCCGTTGGACTGAGCGCCGCCTATTACCGCTTGCTCCAGGGACGTTGAAGCGTCTGGAGGAACTCGCTGAAAAGATTCGCACCCACCGCGGCATCAGCATCGACCCGATGCAGCTTGCCGCGTTGATCCTTGAACGGACGGCTGAGCGATTCAGCGCAGAAGAGGCGGAAGAACTGGCTCAGCGGTCAAAGGCGTCAGGAACCGGAAGGCGGAGGAAGGGAGGTTGAGAATGGGTCCAGATATCAATCGGATCTGGGATGATACGCTAAGCACAACGGTACTCCGCAGCGGCGTGGCACACCATTTGGCGGAACTCAGCGCTGTCTCCAGTCGCAGCGCAGCGCTGCTTTGCGCGGGGACGCTGAATGATCTGGGAACCGCTCGTTTCAGGGCGTTGGGTGCGACTGCCGACCTGATTCGTTTTGGTGCTGTAGGTGCGAGGGCGCTCAGCAGCGGCGTCGCGCAGCATTTGGCGGGCCTCGACGCCGTCTTCGGTCAACGCGCAGCGCTGTCTTCTGCGGAGGGGGCGAAGCTCCTGGGAGCTGATCGGTTCGCGGCGTTGGGTGCGGCTGCCGACCGAATTAGCTTTAGCGGTGTAGGTGCGACGGCGCTCGGCAGCGGTGTCGCGCACCAGTTAGCGGGCGTCGATGCTGTCTCCACAAAAGTCAGCGCTGCGCGTTGACCGGAGACAG
>JBGQHM010000403.1:0-6107 GCA_041497995.1 Binatia bacterium
AACGAAGCCTGCGATCGTGCCGCCCGTGGCCTCGGTGCTCGCTGAACGAAGCATCAGCAACACGTACGGGAGCAGACCGAGACCGAAGGCGAGCGACGCCACCACGAGCGTGCGTCCGACGGCGCGGCGCTGCGACCACGCCGTCATGCAGATGAAGGCCACAAACCCGGCGGCGGCTGTCGCCATGACGAGATGGTTCAGCAGGCTCAAGCCGTACAGGAATCCGAAGAGGGCGAGACAGACCTCGCTCTTGGTCGCACGCCAGCGGAAGAGCAAGTAGAGGCAGGCCGCCAGCAGGAACGCGTTGAGCGAGTAGACCTTTGGCATGACCGCATAGGTCCAGAAAGTGTGTGACACCCCCAGCGCCGCGGTCGCCAGGACAGCGGCCACGCGCGAACGCGTCAGGTATTCCGCCGACAGAAGGACCAACACCAACGCCGCCGAAGCAAAGACGGCACTCGCGAAATTGGCGCGCCACGCCGGATCGCGGATGGGCAGCCAGGTGAACGGATGCGCGACGTACACCCACAGCGGGTGCGCGAAGATGTCGACCTTGCCCTCGATGTGTCCGAGATACGCCCACGTCTGGAAGCGCGCGAAGTCGCCGCCGCCCCAGAGGAGGCCCGGGGCGAGGGTCGTCACATAGAGGACGAGCGCCGCACTGAAGACGAGCAGGCTAGCGAGCGCCGCGCAGCGGTCAGAACCGCGGCGCGGCGCGCGGCAGGCCGCCGATGGCGCCGACGCCGCCGAGCCACATTTCGTACCCAAGCAGCTGGCGCAAACGCGGCGTAGCGCGCTCGAGCACCGCCGGGTCGAGCGACTTGAAGAAGTTCTCCTGCTGACGCATGAACGGGCGGCAGTAGTACGTGAGGATCCCATGGCGCTTCTGATCCTTGGTGCGGTTCGCACCCGTCTGGTGCCACAGCGCGCCGTGGAAGACCATCGCCGTGCCGCGCGGGCCGGTGACGGCCACCGTGTCGTATCGCTGCGTGTAGTCGGGGTTGTGCCGTAGCTTGTGTGACATCGGTACGATCCGTGTCGCACCGTTCTCGTCGGTGAAGTCGTCGAGGAACCACATGACGTTGGTGACCAAGGCGTACTCCGGAAACGGCGACGGCACGTAGTCCTGGTCGGAGTGCAGGAACATCGGCTTGCCGCCCGGCCCGGCAATGTTGGCGTTTACGTTCGAGAGCAGGCAGCTCGGACCCAGCAGATGACCCACGAGCTCGAGCGCCAGCTCGTTCTGCACCAGCTCTTCGAAGATACGCCCCTTGTTGAGCAACACCCACACGCGTTGATTGGAGCCGTCCTCGTAGACGTAGTCGATACCGTTGGCGATCTCTTCGGCGGCGACGCGCACGAGCGTCTGGCGCACCTCGTCGAGCTCCGCGGGCTCTAGTGCGTTCTGGACGAGACAGTATCCTTGTTCCTCCAGCTCGGCTTTGTAGCGCTTCATGTCGGCAGGGGTCGGTTTCATGAGAGGCGTTCTAGCAAATCCGGAAGACAGTCGGAAAGCCAGCACTCGCACCGGCCAGAGGCCGGTGCCACCTGATCACGGAAGCAGCAGGGTTTGGTGGCACCGGCCTCTGGCCGGTGCGAACCCCTTCGACAAAGCTATCCGCGCAGTGCCGCTGCAATCGCCGGCGTCCGCCGCCGGCTGCGCAACCGCACGACGAACCGCAATCCAATGACTGCCAGCAGGATAAAGACGAAGGGCGTATACCACAACGAGGTGAGCGCGCGTGGCGCGTAGCTGGTGAAGAAGATGAACCAGACATAGTAGCTCCCCGTCGTGTGCAGCCGGCGCCAGGCGCGTGGACCGATCCACGCGGCGGTACGGTCGAACGAGGTCGCGGTCATCGCCGCAATGAACACGTAGGCCAGTCCACCGCCGCCGACCGTGACCGGGTCGGCCTTGAACTGGTCACCCAGCCGGACCGCCAACGCGACGATGGCGATGAGATGAATGAAGTGGGACGCGGCGAACGACACGCCAAGGTAGCGGCGGTTGCGCCGCATCCAGCGCGTCAGCGGTGCCGGCCACATGGCGTAGAGCGACGACGCGCTGAACGCACTGGTGAACAGGACGAACGACGTCTGCGCACTGGTGCGAACCGTGGCGCGCAGGCCCGCTTCATTGACGCCGTCCACTCCGAGGATCGCGGCCATCAGACCGACGACGACGAGCGTGGACCACCTGACGATTGGCCAGCCGGCGAAGTTGTGCTCCGTGACGCGGGTCATCGCCGCACACCTAACCACATCTCGACGACGCTTTTGAAGCGCGCTGTTTCGACAATCGTCCCGGGCGGTCCTGCTGCGCGGAATATGCTATAGGTCGCTTCCTACACGTCCGATGCCGGTTCTAGAATTTCCCGACCCACGGAGCGCCAACCCGGAAGGTGTGGTTGCCATTGGCGGCGACTTGCATCCCGACTCGCTGCTGCTCGCGTACCGCCAAGGGATCTTTCCGTGGCCCGTGGAGGGTCTGCCGTTGTTGTGGTTCTCCCCCGCGGAGCGCGGAGTGCTGGAGTTCGCGCGACTGCACGTGCCGCGCAGCTTGGCGCGAGCGCAGAAGCATACGACCCTGCAGTTCACCGTCGACGCGGCGTTTGCGCAGGTCATCCGTGGCTGCGCCGACACACCGCGGCCCGGGCAGGACGGAACATGGATCACCAAGCAGATCGTCACCGCCTACACGCGACTGCACCGTCTCGGAGTGGCGCACAGCGTCGAAGCGTGGAGCGGTCCGCACTTGGTCGGTGGCATTTACGGTGTCGATGTCGGCGGCGCGTTCGCCGCGGAGAGCATGTTCTACCACGAGCCGAACGCCTCCAAGCTGGCGCTGCTGCACCTCATCAACCACCTGCGCAGCCACGGTCTCGATTGGCTGGATACGCAAGTGCTGACGCCGCACGTCGTCCGTCTCGGCGCCCGTGCGATGCCGCGTGATGCGTTCCTCGACAAGCTCCGACAGGCTCGTGCTCGGGGCCTGCGCCTCTTTCCCTGAGTCGTGGACGCGATTGCCGCGCGCGTCCCGCTTGATACAGTGCCTCCCATATGGTCCGCGAAGTCACCCCAATCGAAGTGAAGCGGCAGCTCGACAGCGGTCGGCCGCTTGTCCTGCTCGATGTCCGCGAGCCCGAGGAGCTACAGCTCGCACGCCTGCCCGGGGCGGTGCACATCCCGATGGGCGACGTGCCCGGCCGGGTGCACGAGCTCGATCCCGACGCCGAGATCGTCGTCTTCTGCCATCACGGCATCCGCAGCGCCAGCGTCGCCCAGTTCCTGGCCCAACGCGAGTTCGCACATGTGGTGAACTTGGCCGGTGGCATCGATACCTGGTCCGTGACCATCGATCCCAGCGTCCCGCGCTACTGACGCCAGCCTCCGAGCCACCCCAATCGCAGGGGTTGGAAAATGATGCTGTGCGTTATAAGAAATGGGGACGCCGTAACGTGTCTAGGGCACTCGCTCCCGCCGCGGTCTGGCTGGTATGCAATTGGCTGTCACAGGCTACTCACGGGTGACGGTGCGGCTTCGGTGGTGTGGAGTGATTCGGGGGTCGGTCGGGTGGCGCTTCACCGGGAACCGGTGAGGCGGCGGCGAACTTTGAAGATCAAAGGGGGCACACGGCTATGAGTGCAACGAGCGTACGGGTGACGACCGAAGAGGAGTCACGCAAGGTCGCGGAAGACGCGCGTGAAACGGAGTGGGCGGGGCGCGGTTTTCTCCGCGAGCTCTTCCTGGGGAACTTGAGCCTGCCGCTGATCCATCCCTTCCCGGCGGACGGTCAGGAACGGCCGGAGTTCGCGAAGTTCTTCAACGACCTGAAAACCTTCCTGCGCGACGAGGTCGATGCGGTCGCCATCGATCAAACCGGCGAGTATCCGGAGCACGTCGTCGACGGCCTGCGCAAGCTCGGCGCTTTCGGGATGAAGATCCCGAAGGAGTACGGCGGCCTCGGCTTCACGGTCAGCGAGTACACCAAAGTCATGCAGATGGTCGGCCCGTACGACGGCAACGTCTGCGCGCTGCTCTCCGCGCATCAGTCGATCGGTGTCCCGCAGCCGCTGAAGCTGTTCGGTACGCCAGAGCAGAAGAAGAAGTACCTGCCGCGCTGCGCCGCCGGCGCCATTTCCGCGTTTGCGCTCACCGAACCGCACGTCGGCTCCGACCCCGCGAGCTTGTCGACCACCGCCGAACGCGACGGCGACTTCTACATCTTGAACGGTGAGAAGCTCTGGTGCACCAACGGCACACTGGCCGAGCTGCTCGTGGTCATGGCGCGCGATCCCAAGAGCAAGAAGATCAGCGCCTTCATCGTCGAGACGAACTGGCCGGGGGTCAAGGTCGAGTACCGCTGCCGTTTCATGGGGCTGAAGGCGCTCGCCAACGGGGTGGTCAGCTTCCGCGACGTGCGCGTCCCGCGCGAGAATCTCGTCGGCGAGGAAGGAAAGGGACTGAAGATCGCACTCATCACCTTGAACACCGGGCGCCTCACGCTCCCGGCTGCGTGCGCCGGCATCGGCAAGCAGTGCCTGGAGATCGTCCGCAACTGGGCGAACGAGCGCGTGCAGTGGGGCGTGCCGATCTGGAAGCACGAAGCCATCGCGCACCGCGTCGCCGACATGGCGGCTACCATCTTCGCGATGGACTCGATCTCCAAGCTGGCCAGCGCCATGGCGGACCGTGGCGGCTACGACATCCGCCTCGAAGCCGCCGCCGCCAAAGAGTGGAACACGGTGCGCGCCTGGGAGATCGCCGATCAGACCCTGCAGATCCGCGGTGGCCGTGGCTACGAAACCGAAAGCTCTCTCGAAGGCCGCGGCGAGATTCCAATTCCGGTGGAACGGGTGATGCGTGACTGCCGCATCAACCTGATCTTCGAGGGGTCGAGCGAGGTGATGCACCTGTTCATGGCGCGCGAGGCGGTCGACAAGCACCTGCAGGTCGCGGGCGCGATGATCGACCCGAAGAACGGTGTGAAGGAAAAGCTGGCCGCGATGCCCAAGATCCTGTCGCACTATGCCAGCTGGTATCCGCCGCTGTGGTTGCGGGGATTCGGGAATCCGTTCCGCTACAGCGACTGGGGCAAGCTGGCGCCGCATCTGCGTTTCATCGATCGCAGCGCCCGCAAGTTGGCACGCGAGAGCTTCCACGGCATGGCGGTCTATCAAGCCAAGATGGAGCGCAAGCAGGGGTTCCTGTTCCGCTGTGTCGACGTTGTCATGGAGTTGTTCGCCATGTCCGCGACCATCTCGCATGCGCGACAGATGCTCGATGCGCGCGATCCGCAGGCACAGCACGCGGTGGAGCTTGCCGATCTCTTCTGCCGCAACGCGCGTCGCCGCGTGAAGAAATTCTTCGGCGACCTGTGGCGCAACGACGACGCAACCAAGAATCGAGTTGCCGCCAACGTCATGAAGGGCGAGCACACGTGGCTGGAGGACGGTTACATCAACCTCGGCCTGACGCCGGGGGCGCTGAAGCCGGGCTTCCTCACGGCCGTCGCGCGGCCGGAGGACAAGATCGCCGCTGCGGGCAGCTGATCCGGCGTCTCTGAAGCGTGAAGCGTATCTCGTCGGAGAGGTTTCTCCTGCGAGATACGCTTCACGAGATACGCTTCACGAGTTCCATCTCGATGTCGATCGTTGGCTGATCGGCGGGTCGCCCGGTGTCGACGACCAGATGCTCGGCTTCTTCACCGGCGCCGATCGCCTCGAAGCGGCGGCGCTGTACGAGGTAGACGTTCCAGTCGGCATCTGACGGACCGCGGCCACGCTCGACGCGTTGCTGGAGGCGGCGGCGGATTTCGTCTTCGTTGCAACGGCACTCCACGATCAGGAACGGCATATGGTGCCGCCGGGCAAGCGCCCGCGTCGCGTCGCGGCCGTTGCGCTGCTGAAACGTGGCATCGAGAATCACGCCGCGGCCAGCGGCGAGGTGGCTGGCCGCCTCGTCGAGCATCGTTTGATAGGTCAGTGCGCTCAGTTCGAACGTGTAGATGCCCGCATCGTAGGATGTCGGTTTAGCCGGCGCATCCACAGGCACGCCGGCGAGCCGCTTGCGGACCACGTCGGAGTTGAAGTGTACAAACCCGGTGC
>JBGQHM010000404.1:0-6097 GCA_041497995.1 Binatia bacterium
GCCAGCAGGCGACGCACCGTCGCGGGTCGCCGACCACTACGGAGGTCGGCTCGGATTTAATTCAAGCGTCCGCTGATCACTCCTGGGATCTTCGCTTCGCCGACCTCTTCGGAGGTCGGCGTGGATTGAAACCTCCGTGCTCCACTCAGGACGTGCGTCCTTCTGCGCCGACTGCGTCGTCCCCACGCGCGTGGGGGTGAACCGCAGATCCTCGGCCGGCGGTGCATTGAAGCGCGGCGCGCCTCGGGCACGTCCGCGCAACGACATCCTTGAATCAATTGGGCGAAGGTGGTACCCGACGTTTACGTGCAACAGAGCGAGGGGGACCGGTAACAGGCCTATGCGCAAGGTCTACGCTGCAGTTCTATGCCTGACCATCTGCGGGGTCGGCGGTTTTGTTGTCAACGCCGCACACGGCTCCACGTTCGTCCTCATGGATGATCAGCAGCTGCTGGAGACGTCCCAGGTTGTCGTCGTCGGAACCGTCACAGCGATCGAATCGGCCGGAGGTCCCGACGGCGGCATTCAGACGTACATCCACATTCAACCCGATCGCGTCATCAAGGGAAGTATCGGCAACGACCCGCTCGTCATCCGCGAACCCGGCGGCACCGTCGGCGAAATGCAATCATGGGTGTATGGGGCTCCGGAGTTCCAGGTGGGGGAGCGGGCTCTCTTGTTCCTGGTACGCAACCCCGACGGCACGCTGCAGACCAACAGCCTCGCCATGGGAAAGTTCACCCTCGACGTAGACGCGAACGGCCATACGATCGCAACGCGCGACTTCGGGTACGGGACCTCGTTGCTGTTGCCGGGTACAACGCCGGCGCTCGTTGCTCCGCAAGCACGCAGCCAGCACTTCGCACCGCTCCTGAATCGCCTCCGCAAGTTGGCGCAGGACCAGCCCGTCGTGCCGGCGGAGGTGCCGATCCTCACGCCACCGGAACTGTCGACCGCCACGACGGAGTACCAAGAGCGCTTTGCATTCTTGGGCTCGCCACCAGCGCGGTGGTTTGAGCCGGATAGCGGAGCCTCGGTGAACTATCTGATCGATTCCACCGGCGACACGACGTTGGGTTTCGCCAGCTCCCGCGCCGCCGTCGACGCGGGATTCGCAGCGTGGACCAACGTTCCGAGCGCCACCATCATCCTCGGGGACGCCGGCACCACAGCCCCAGGTCCGTACAACCAATGCAACATCAATCGAATCGTCTTCAATGACCCATTCAACGACCTGAGCCACACAGGGTGCGCCGGGACCCTCGCCATGGGCGGCTACTGCAGCATCGCTAGCTCGACCAAACAGGTCAACGGCACGACCTTCAAGCAGATTGTTTCGGCGCGGCTCACGTTCAATAGCGGCCTGGGTGGCTGCTCGTACTGGGACGAGTGCGGCGTCGCGGAGATCGCGACGCACGAGCTCGGGCACACGATCGGCCTTGGGCACTCGAGTGATCCGACTGCCACGATGTATGCAAACGCCCACTTCGATGGCCGCTGCGCTGGCTTGGCCAGCGACGACATTGCCGGAGTGAGCTTCAGCTATCCAGACACCGGTGCATCGCCCGTCCCCACGTTCACTCGCACAGCAACGCCCGTAGGGAATCCCACCGTACCCTCTGCTCCGACGCCGACGCGTATTCCCCCCTTCATGCCAACCCCAACGCTGACCCCAACGCTGACCACTACACCGACACCCTCGTGCATGAGCGCCACGGCACCGAAGGTCGTGATCGGTATGCTCAACAGCCCCGCGGGTGGCCAGACGCTGCTGTTTCAGGGAACGGCGACGCTGCCCGCTGCGTTCGCCCAGACCCTCAATCCAATAATCAACGGGGTGCGGCTGCTGATCGTCACCACACCCAGCAGTCTCGTCGACGTCACGATTCCTGGGGGGAGCTATGCAAAGCCTCCGGGTTTCGGCTGGAAGGTGAACCGCAAAGGCACGACATGGACCTATACAACCAAAACTCCGACGCTGACGGCGGGAATCTACAAGGTGGTCATTCAGAATAAGTCCGCGTCCTCACCTGGGCTCGTCAAGTTTGTCGTACGCGGCAAGAAGGGGGGCTACGTGGTGGGCCCCGCCGATTTGCCGCTGACAGCCCAGATCGTGCTTGCCCCGGAAGGAGGACAATGCACGAAAACTATTTTCACCGGACCCGGCCCCGCACCGAGTTGTGGCTTGAACAGAACGGGAAGTCGGCTCACCTGTCAGTAAGCTCACCGGGTGGCGCAACCCGTCGCGAACATGCACGCTGATCCGGTCGACACCACGTGGCTCAGGCGCGACTTGCGGGGGCTTTTGCCCAGAAAGACTCGTGGCCCTCAATTCGTCATTCCCGCGAAGGCGGGAATCCACTCCGCCCCGCCACCTGGATGCCCGCCTTCGCGGGCATGACGCCTGCTGACCAGCCTTCTTGGGCAAAGCCACTTGCGGGGGAGCAGGCGGGCCGGGTGCCCGGCTTGCCGCCACTGATGAACATCAGTATCCTTCGGCTCTAACCACTGGAGGAGTGAGATGTCTCGCGACGTATTGGCTGAAATCCGCGACGAGATCGCGGCGAACAAAGTGCTGCTCTACATGAAGGGGAACCCCAGCTTTCCGATGTGCGGCTTTTCGGCCGCAACGATCGAAGTGCTGCGCGCCGTTGGCCGTCCGTTCGGGCACGTGAACATCCTCGAAGACCCAGAGAAGCGGGAAGCGATCAAGGCCTACTCGAACTGGCCAACGATCCCGCAACTCTACGTCAATGGCGAGTTCGTCGGCGGCTGCGATATCGTGCAGGATCTGTACGCCAGTGGCGAGCTGCAGCGCCTGGTCGCCCAAGCGTTCGACGGTGACGCCGTCGCAGCGAAGTAGTAGCTTGCTGCCCCAGAGGCCTCGGCGCGCCTCGCCTCGATCCTCTCGGCTTCTTTGCACTTGAAAAACCGAGGGCGCTGCACGATCGTGCTTGTCATGCCCAGAAGGACAGCGCTTTGGTGCGACTTCGCCGCGAAGTCGAGTAGCTGATCTCGGTGGGGCTCTTGGTACGCGCAGCCGCGAGGTCAGCGCTGCTCACTGGCCTGTTGCTGGCGGCGGCGGCGATCGGCCCAGCCGATGCGGCAACCCCCAAGCCGACGAGGACGCTGCGGCCCACGCGTACCCCACGCAACTTCACGCCACCGACTTCGACTGCGACACCCACGCCGGAAGTTACACCCGCGGAAACATCCGGCACCCCGTTGCCGGCAACGGCGACACCGACGCCGGAGCTCCCAACCGCGACGCCGAATACGATCGGCTCGCCGGTGGCATTCCGCGTTGCCGGCGCGTTCACCACCGGTGCGGCACCTACGAGCATTGGTGTTGGCAACTTCAATCCCGATTCGAATGGCGATACCAACCTCGACCTGGTGGTGACCGATCGCGATGCCGGCACCGTGCAATGGTTGCAAGGGAAAGGCACGGGCGCCTTCCTGCCGCGCAATCCAGTGACCGTCGGTGCCGAGCCTGTGGGCCTGGCGGTGTCGGATCTCGATGGTGACGGGTTCCTCGACGTGGCGACGGCAAACGCCGGCGACGGAACGCTGTCGGTTCTGTTCGGGAGGGGCGACGGCACGTTTGAAGATCCCATCACGACAAGCGTGGCTGCCCAGCCGCGCGCCATCGCCGCACTTGGCAGCTTGTTGGTGATTGCCGACGCGGCGAGTGCGGACTTGGTGCTGGTTGCGGTGACGAACGATCGCGCCGTCAGCTTCGTTACGCAGCTCTCCGTCGGTACCGAACCGGTGGCGATTGCCGCCGCCGACATGAACGGTGACGGCGCGGCAGACTTGGTCGTGGCCAACCATGGCGACAACACGGTGCAGGTACTGCTCGCCAATGGCGATCAGTCGTTTGCTGCGCCGCAGACGCTGCCGACGGGCCGGGGGCCCGCGGCGGTGGCGATCGGCGACGTCAATGCGGACGGACGTCCAGACATTGCCGTTGCGGAGGCAGACGACAACAGCGTCTCAGTGTGGGTGGCGGGGGCGCGTGGTGGATACACTCGTACCGCGGGTGTCGCGGTGGGTGTAGCGCCGGCTGCGGTCGCGATCACGGAAGTCACCGGCGATCAGAACGCGGACATTTTGGTTGCTGACAGCGGTTCGAACGACGTGGTGCTGGTCGCGGGAAAGGGGAGCGGCAAGTTCCAACTGACGGACCGCTACCTCGTCGGTAGCGGTCCGATCGCGCTGGCCCTGGGGCAGTTCAACGCCGATCCGGACCTGGACATCGCGGTGGCCAATTCAAGCGGCGGCTCGGTGAGCGTGCTGCGTGCTGCCGGGGCCGGAGCGTTCGTGGGTGCACTCAACTTTCTGGCGCACGATGGGCCCCTCGCCGTGACCACCGGCGACTTCGATCGCGACGGCTTCATCGACGCACTGGTCGCGAACGAATCAACCAACGACGTCACACTGTTGCATGGCAACGGCCGCGGCAGCTTCCGCAACCCCGCGAACTTCCCGGCGGTCGCCCATCCGAACGCCGTGACGAGCGCCGACTTCGACGGTGGCGGCTTACTCGACGCGGTGGTTGCGAGCTTAGGAGGCCAAACGATCACGTTCCTGCGCAACAACGGCAGTGGCGGCTTCGCCGCGCCCAAAGCGATCGCGGTGGCCGGACGCGTTGGGAAGATGATCCCCGTCGACATCAACCGTGATGGGTTGCCCGATCTGGTCATGACCCACCCGGCGGACAAGCTGCTCGGTTACCTCATCGCTGACCGGACCGACTTGTCCAACCCGCAGACGCTCATACTCAACGGTGTGCCCGCGGGTCTCACCGCAGCGGACGTCAACCACGATGACATCATGGACGTGATCGTTGCAGAAGGGGCGCCAGGGGCCGTGGAGGTTGTGATAGGTAACGGCGACGGGACATTCGCCGGGTTTATCCCGGCGCGATTGCCAGACGATGTGCTGGACGTTGCTGTTGCAGACTTCGATGACGATGGTACTCCCGATGTCGCCGCGCTGAGTGCGTCGGCGCGACTGATCACCATCCTCCGCGGTGCCGGTGACGGCCGCTTGAGTGCGGTGCTCGAGTTCGAGGCGCCGGACCAGGCCATCGGGATCAAGGCCGCGGACATCAACGGCGACACTCACCCAGACTTGGTAGTGGTCAGCAACAATACCGATGTTGTGAACGTCTTCCTCGGGAACGCCTTCGGCGGGTTCGGCGACCCGCAGGTCTTTGCGACGGGCCGCGGCCCTGTGGACTTCGCGCTGGTCGATCTGAACTCCACTCAGAACCCGCTGGTCGACATCGTGCTGGTGAACGCCGACGGGGAAAACGTGACCGTGCTCCGCAACACCACCAGTTCGAACCTGCCGCCCGAACCGACGGCGACATTTCTGCCTGGGGTGCCGACGCCGACACCGCAACCAACCGTCGGACCGGGAACGCCCTCGCCCACACCGCTGCCGCGTCCAACTGCTACGCCACGGCCCACGAAGACACCGTCGACACAAAAGAACTCGTCTGGTTCGTCAGGCGGCTGCGACATCAGCGACGAACACGCGAGCCGCAGCGCTTGGCTGCTACTCGGTGGGGCGCTCGTGTTGCTGCGCCTGCGCCGCCGCGTGGCGCGGCGCTTGCGTCACTGAATCGCGTACAAACGACCGTCGTCCGCACCGACGTAGATCGTTCCATCGCTGCCGATGGCGGGCGACGAGCGGACGGGTGCTCCGACGGGGAAGGTTGCCATCTGTGCGGCGGTCGTGCCGCTGTCCTGCACGAAGTACACATTGCCGTCATCGGACCCCACCACGATGATCGGTTCTGCGCCACCCGTCGCGACGGCAGGGGAGGAGACGATCGACCCGCTCGTTGGGAAGCTCCACACAACCGCCCCAGTGTTGCCGTTGATGGCGTACAGGTTGCCGTCGTCCGAACCGACGTACAGACGTGGGATTGTGGGGTCGGTCGGGTCGATCGAGAGTGCCGGTGACGACTGGATCGGCCCGACCGGTCCACCGTTCGGTCCGGAAAAATTGAACCCGCCTGCCCCGCTGATTGCCTGACCATTGCTATTGATCTTGAAGACGAAGCCGCCACGGTCTGCAGCGTAGA
>JBGQHM010000405.1:0-6094 GCA_041497995.1 Binatia bacterium
TGTCCAACCCACAATCAGGTCGGCACCAATACCGATTCCGATGATCAATATCGCGACGGAGAGAGTGTATTCGTGCAGGTGGAGACGCCACCAATAGCTCCACTGCTGCTCGGATGCGCCGAAGCCGCCGAGCCCCATGCGCAACGCCAGTGCGCCGATCAGCGCGGCGATCACGAGACTTCCAACAACGACGTGAACCGCTCGCGGTGTGCCAGCGTCTCGACGCAGGCTACGGAGCCGCTCGAGCTGCGGCGCGAGCCACGCGGCCAGCAGGATCGCCAACGCCGGACGAATCGGTAGGAGATAGGCGCGGCGCTTCCCAAAGGCGAGGGAGAAGAAGACAAACATCACAACAACCCAGGCCCAGAGGAAGCGGCGGGAACGCGATGGGAGTATCGATGCGCGCCCAAGGGCACCGGGGAACGCCAGTGTCCACGGCAGGCCATGCGTGAGCATGGGCAGGATGTAGTACCCCAGAGGCCACGTGCCGAGCCCGCCGGTCATGCGGCCGACATTTTCCTCGAGGAAGTGCAGGCGCAAGAATGCTCGACCTTGTTCGAAGGTCGCCGCAAGATACCAGAGCGCCGGTGGCGCGATGCTGGCCGTCAGGGTGGGGAGCCCAATGAGTGCTCGCCAGCCCGGCCGTGGTGGTGCGAGCAGCGCGGTCACTCCTAAGACCAACACTGTGAGGACCAACGCCAGCGGGCCCTTGCTCAGCGTGGCCAACCCCAAGCAAAGCCCGGCGAGCAACGCGGTACGGCGCCCGCCATCGCCTTCATAGACACGCCAGGCGAGGACGAGGCCGAGGGTCAGAAATGCGCAAAACGCCATGTCGACGCGGGAGTCGCGGGCGGCGGTAACGAACTGCGGCGTCGTGATGAGCATGAGCGCTGCCCACAGGGCAACCGATTCACCCGCCAGCGAGTGGGCAAAGGCGTAGACGACGACCACACAGAGTGTTGCCAAGAGGGCCGACGGTAGCCGCGCGTCAAGTGCGTCCCCGCCGCTGTGCCGAACCGCCGCGCTCACGGCTCCAAGCCAGGAGAACAGCGGCGGCTTGTCCGGTATGTGCCGGCCATTGCGCAACGGCAGCACCCAGCCTCGCCCGGCAACGATGTCCTGGATGATCTGGGCATCCTGTGTATCGGCATCGCCGCGAAAATCCGCGGCCCCCAGTCGGAACAGAAACACGACCAACGCGAGCACGGTGACCACCGCCAAGTGAATGAACGTACGGTTCATAGGCAAATACTTTCTACGGGACCGGGCAGCGCAGGCAACGCGTCGAGTTCAACTTGCTACTGCGCTGCGCCGGCGGCGAGGAGCATATTCAGGGTTTGCGAGACCTCGGCACTGCTGAGAATGCTCATGTGGCTCTCATCGAAGCCGTACACCTTGTCGGCCGCGTGCTGCGCGGCCAGCGCCAGCTCACTCGACACGGTCACTGTACCGTCGTTCGCCTGGTTCAGCAGGAGCGAATGACCACCGTAGCTGAACAGCAGATAGTAGGGGCATTGGGATGGCAGGGCCGTGTGGAAGATTTCCGTCAGGAACGGGCTGCCTGGCGCCATGTCCGTCCACATGGGCATCACGACCGGCGAGTGCTCAGCGCCGGCTGCCGCTGCCGCATAGCCGTTCCACGGTGTCGAGATGGTGATAAGCATTGCCGGCATGCTGCCAGTGCCGTTGGCCGTCAGTTGGTTGATAGTCGCGCGCGACACCAAGCCGCCCATACTGTGCGCGACGATGATGAAGTGCTGAAATTCGTAGCGCGCGGCGAGTGTATTCAACCAGCGGGCTCCGCCGCGTGCGATGAGGTCGAGGTCGAACCCGGATGGATAGTAGAGCAACCACGGTTGGAATTTTGTTCGGTCGAGATGCTCGATCAGGTAGCGCCAATCGCGCGGCGTGCCTCCAGCCCCGTGCACGAACAACACCGGGATCTTCTTCAGGTCGAAGGCTTCGAGGAAGTAAAACCCCGCGCCGACATCGAACAAGAACTCCACGGGTTGCCACAAGCCGAGCTTGCTGTTCTCGGGTGAAAACCGCGCGTCGTCGAGAGTTACGATGTCGCCGATCTGGACGGCGGGAAGCTCGTGCGTTCCGCGCTTACCCAAATCGGATACGGAGACGGGAAAGTTGAGCCGCGTCGATGGGTCGGCGCCGATATGCACGTCGAGCCCACCGACTTTCTGCCCAGGTGCAACCGGCACGGCCGTTGGCGCTCCGTAGTATGCGGCAGGTTCCGCGTCTGGCTGATAGATGAAGTCGCGGTTGCGATCGACAAACGCCGCGATCTGGTACGTGCCCGCCGGTGCTACAAAGAAGTAAGCTCCCGAGCGATCGAGGACGAATGAGTCGATGACCTTCTCGGGTGCGCCGGTCGTGAGCACCGCGACAATTGGCGCGTCGTCGTCGTGCACACGGGAGACGTGCCCGCCAACGAGCCCGAGTGCGTCGAAGCGCGTCATGTCTTTGCGCAGGCTCCACAGCGCACAGCCGTCCAACAGAAGGATGGCTGCCGTCATGGCCGAGAGCACTGTGCTGGCGGTGAGTCCGCCGCGATGCACCGTGCGTCTCACAGCAGTGGCTGCTTGACCTTGTCCTGAGATATCCAGCCTTCGTTGGCAAAGAACTTGGACAGGTAGGCGCTGGTTTTGTCCGCGCTCCGCCCGGCCATGGCACCCATTGCCGACCGATACGCCTTCACGCCGCCGATGGCGACGTTCGCCGCAGCCATTCCCGCAGTGACTCCGCCCTGTGCCGCCGCCCCGGCTCCCATAGTCACCGCGGCCCCTGGCATCTCGCCGCTGTCCGAGTGCGTCTTGAACTCCAGCAGCGTGCGATATCCACTGGCGGTCCGTGAGAGCACCTGCACCTGCGTGTCAATCTTGGCTTGGCCGGCGCCCAATCCGATCACCAGCTGCCGGGCCTTGTTGCCGGCGTCGATGTCAACGAAATACCCGGTGATCACCAGCGCATTCTCGGGGACCACCGTTTCCCGGTTTGCGCGCTGAGCGGGTAGTCCCAGGGCGTTGATCTGTTTCACCAGCTCGTCGGTCATACTGTTGGAGACCTCCTGCGCGAGTTGCTGGGTTGCCTGACTCTGCGACTCCTGCTCGACGGCATCGACCGCCTTCCCATAGAGCCCCTGCGAATCCTTGACGTCGCCCATATTGACGCTGAACTTGTGCACCAACACGACGCTGGGCGCCGGCAGATTCGTCATGTAGGTTTCCTGCTCCGGCTGCACGGTGGTCTTCGCACAACCAGCCAATGCGACCACAACGATCGACCCAACCATTCCGAGCGCTTGCTTACGCAGTGTCATCACGTCTCCTCCTTTGCGTCTTCGTCGGGTAGTCCATCCGCACCCTCACGCTTGCGAATGATCGGCCCCGAAATCCCGAAGGTTTGAGGAAAGTTGGGTGAAATCATTCAGGGCCGCACAGCGGTTCAGCGGCGTGAGTACACCGCTTCGGTTCCTACGTAAAGGTCACCAACTCGCGACTCGATCGGATTGCAGCCCGAGTCGCGGCACCCGTTCCCTCGGGTATCTTTAGGGTTGTTGGCTCAACTCACTTACCAACTGCATCACGGCAGGGTCGCCTGGGGTGGCTGCGGCGAGTCGGCGGGCATACTCCAGGGCGGTGTCCCGGTGGCCGGCGTCGCGGGTGATCGTCGCCAACGCCAGCAGCAACTCGCGGTCGGCTGGGTGGCGAGTGGCGGCCGCAGACAGCACGACTAGCGCGCGCTCGGTCTGACCGCTCGAGGTCAGCGCCACGCCGAGCACGTAGCCGTAGTGCGCGTCGTCGGGCCGCAGCGTCGCGGCGCGCTGCAGCGCGTCGATTGCCTGCGGGAGCTGCTTCTGGCGCGCCAGCAGCAGGCCGAGAGCGAGGTGCAGCGCCGCGTCGTCAGGCGAAACGGCGAGCCCGGCGCGCAGCACACGCTCGCCGTCGGCGTCGCGCCGCTCGACGCGATAGAGGTCGGCGAGGTTGACGTAGGCCGGCGTATACCCGCGCCGCAAGGCGATGGCGGCGCGGAGCTCCGACTCCGCCTGTGTCCCCTGGCCGCGCTCCGCGTACAGCGTGCCGAGGTTGGTGCGCGCCTCGGGCCGGTCGGCATCGACGCGCTGCGCCGCGATGTACTCCGCCACGCCGCGATCGATGCGTGTGCGCAGCTCGTCGCCCAATTCACCCGCGGAACCGTCGGCAGGTACGGCGGCGAGCAGACGCGCGGCTTCGATGCGCACGGCGCGGATGGGGTCGTCAAGCAGCGGCGCGGCGAGCTTCACCTGCTGGGCCGGCGGCACCACTTCCAGGCACTCGACGGCGGAGCGGCGGACCAACGCATCGCCGTCGTGCAGTCCAGCCTGGACCGCGCCCAGCGTTGTCGGGCTCAGGCGCGTGCGCAGCAACTGCAGCGCGGTGGCGCGCGCGATGCCGGGCTGCGCGGTGTCGGTGGCCAGCTGGCTGAGCAGCGTCGCCGCGTCGCGCGCCCCTGTCCGCCCGGCATGGAGCGCGCGTGCATAGGTCTGATAGCCGGCTGGGTCGTGTCCATACCACGCGCGAACGCGGTCGCGCGCCCACTCGGCGCTGCGCTCGGAATGACACTGTGTGCAAGCGTTGGGTGTGCCGATCTCGACCGACAGATCCGGGCGCGGCACGCGCAGGCTGTGATCGTGGCGCGGATCGACGATCATGTAGGTCTTTGTCGGCATGTGGCAACCGACGCAGGTCGCGCCTGTCGAACCGAGACGATGAAAGTGATGCGCCGGGCTGTCGTACTTGGATGCCAAGTGGCACTGGCCGCAGACGCCGTTGCCGGAGGCACGCAGCTTCAAGCTGTGCGGCTCGTGGCAGTTCGCGCACGAGACGCCTCGCTGAAACATGCGGCTCTGCAGAAACGAGCCGTACTCGTAATCCTCAGCGTCGATCTGTCCGTCTGCATAGTACAGCCCCTCGGTCAGCAAAGCCGGCAGATAGGAATCAAGCAGCGGCTGCCCGGGGACATAGTCGTCCCCGATCACACTCCGACGCGCATGGCAGGGTGCGCAGACGTTGATCTCCTCGGGCTGGTCCCGCCCCGTGCGGCGCCTGGCGATGCTGTTCAGCGGATCGAAGGCCCACTGCGCGGCGGGATGCGCTTCGAAGTGGACGACCAATCCGTTGTCTCCGGTCGTGGGCGTTGCCGTATTGTTTGCGTGTGCTTGGGCTTGGGTCTTGGCCCAGTCGCTATGGCGTGAGCCGGGCCCGTGGCAGGCCTCACAGGCGACGTCGATCTCCGACCATTTCGTCGCGTAGCGGTTCGCCGCCGCATCGTAGTTCTTGCGCAGATCGGTCGAGTGACAGGCGGCACACTGGTAGTTCCAGTTTTGGTCCGCACCGGTCCAATGCAGCGGGTCGTCGGGCGCAATGCGCTCGGTGGGATACAATGCGAACCAGCGCTGCCCGCCCTGCGCGGCAGGGCGCGTGTCCCACGCGAGGGTCAGGCTCTGCGTCCGGCCGCTGGGGAACTCGACCAAGTACTGCTGCAGCGGCTCCACCCCGAAGGTGTACTTGATCTCGAAGTCTGCCAGCTTGCCGTCGGGTCCCTCAGTGCGCACGAAGAATTTTCCGTGGCGCTTGAAGAACCGCGACGTGATCCGGAACAGCGTCGTCGATGCATCGTGGAAGCTGCCGCGGACGGTCTTGTCATCGGCGACTTGCATTGCCCGCTCGTGGTTGGAGCCGGTCCAGGCTTGGTACTGGGCGCTGTGGCAAGGAGCGCAGGTCTTGCTGCCGACGTACGCGGCCGTGCCCGATGCCCGGGTCGGTGCCGCCAGCCAGACGACAGACAACAGAGTGATCATGAGCTGCGCTCGCCCGAAGACCATGAAGATGGGACACACGAGGGAGGGCGAGGCTCCCGCCGAGCCGTGCCCGATCGTGGCAGCAGCCTTCTCGCCGACCCCGGCTCGGCGGGAGCCTCGCCCTCCCAGCAGGCCGGAAGAAGGAATCTTCGAAGTAGCACAGACAACAGACTCAGATGCTTGCCAATGTTGAAGATCCGTCTGTCGTCTGTTGTCTGTCATCTGGAGTCTCGGCGACGAGAA
>JBGQHM010000406.1:0-6086 GCA_041497995.1 Binatia bacterium
CCTTCCGATCCGTGTCATCGGCTTGGAAGGTCCAGCGTTTCAACGCGACCCGTGGTCTTGTGAGTAAATCGAAGAGCAGGAGCGCTGCGTCCCTGTCCTCCGGAAGCCGGCACGTGAGTAGGAGTGATGCCCAATCATCATCCGAGAGAAATGCGTGAGGCTGGCTGACAAGAACCGCAACCCAGCAAGACCGCACGGCCGCACCGGCGTCATCTCGGTTGCTCCGGCCGAGTTGGAAGCAGATGGCCCGGCCGAGGTCTGGATGCAGGCGGCTACGTTTGCGCTCAAACAACGCAAGCAGGTCCTTCGAGTGCTCAATAAGGAAGCGATCGACCAGCCAATAGCCAACCTCGCGTTCCAGCTGACTCAAGGTCAGTGTCGGATCGAAGAGGTTTTCGAAGAGGCCACGCTTGTCGAGCCACGATATCCAGGTGGGTAGGCACGCGTGCCGAAGGAAGACACGCGCCGTGTCGATGTCTGCGAGGGCCGCGTGCATGTAGTCGGCGTCCTCTCCCTCAAGAGGCGGTTGCGACCCTGCGATGGAGCGGATCCGCTGACTCTTTTCGAGAAGCCCTCGCCCAACCTCAGCGACCAACTCTTCAACTGATTCGGTGATTGCCTGGTGCGGGTTGTCGCCGTCACGCGTCTTGTAGAGCAGAGGTCGAATTCCCAAGAACTCCCATTCCGATAGGTCGGAGGTCTCCGCAGCGAAGGCGAAGCGGGGCTTCTGACCGACCGGAGGAAGTCCTCGCGCGAGATAGTTCATCACGGTATCGCGATGGCTGTAGCCAACGAACAGGACCGTGTAGCGAGAGAACATCGCCGCCAAGAAGCGACTTGCCCAAGCCTCGGTGAGGTATGCACGCCCGAAGTCCTCGTCCGTGAGAACACACTTTGCGGGATCCTTGCCGGCGCATCCATGGAGGTAGATAAGGCCAGAAAACTGGTTGCCAAGCGGCAACGCTGGCGCATGGAAGACCTCTATACCGGAACCGTGAACCGCCTTGGCAGCACTGGAGAAGTGCGTGTCGAAGTTCGTGGTGACGACTCGCACGGCCTTCGGAGACGTGAACATTTGCAACAGCAGCTGGTGGAGATGATGAGGCTTGGTGTCGTCGTGAACAAGGATGCTCGCGGCCAACTCGTGAACCCGAACACCACGTTTCTTCAGTCGGCCCAAGTAACGGTCCTCAGGCTCGTTGGGATTGGGCTGAATACCGGAGTTCGCACCGACCCGACAGGCCAACTCGGGAAAGAGGGGTAGCGATGACGGAGGAGGGTTGGAAACGCCCGCGCCGGCAAACACTACAAGCTCCCCGGCTCTTTGGGCACGGAGCAACTCTTCGGGAAAATCGATACCTTTGATCAGCATTTGCTGCGTCGATTTCGCGAACCGCAGAGCAGGGCAACGGGAGGTCTGATGCCTACAGAGTCTCGCCCTGCTCGCCGAGGAGCTTCTCAATTTCCTCCAACAAGCGGGGCAGATGACTTTCGACGACGCCCCACACCGTTGCATCGTCAACCGTGTCGTAGCCGTGAATGATGCGGTTGCGAAATGCGACGATCCGCGACAGCTCGGAGATCGCCGCTGCAACTGCGGGATCGACGTGGTCCAGCCGATTCAGTGCCTCGGCGACGATCTCGAACTCGCGTTCGACAGTACGGCGAAACCAACGATCGGCCTCGTACTCAGCGAAAGAATGGCCCTCGCAGCGGGCTTGAATGCTGCGACCCGCCTCGACGACATCAAGCAGCAGCTTCTTGGTCTGGCTCTTCATAGACGAGCTGACGCGTCGCCTCGACCTCGCGGCGAAAGTACGGGTTGCGCATCGACTCTTCGGTGATCAGGTCGACGCGGCGCTGGAAGAGCCGTTGGAGTGCGTCGGCCAGCTCCAGGACGCGGTCGGCGTAGCTGCCGCTGGGTTCACGACCGGCCATCTTCACCAGGAAGTCGAGATCGCTGCGCTCTGGATCGAATCGGTCTTCCGCCGCAGATCCGAACACGTACAGGCGCCTAACGCGATAGCGCCGGCACAAATCCGCAAGTGCGTCTTTGCGTTGCTCGACAAGGGAGATCATCCAGATTCACCGCTGCGCCCGATAGTCGGCGTCGCCTCGGTCCTTGTCAAGGATCACCGGAGGGCTCGGTCCGAAACTGGTTCCTTTCGACCGCAGCGTGGTTCTCTTCCATCAGTGGTCGCATTAGGGTGATCCGCCGCGGCACCGCAATTCCCCTTTCACCGCCTCGATGCCACTTGGCCCGGAGGTTGCGTTAGCCCTCTGCCAAGAAGCGAACGACGGAGGTTGGAGTTCATGGACGTACAGTTTCAGCCTGGCACCAACGGCGTTGCGATGCGGCAGGTGCCGTGGCTGCGCGACAGCGACTTCGAGATCGATCCCGATGCCCTCAAGTTGCTGAACGGCAGTGAGTGGGCAGACCGCGTCCGCAGCCAGATCCAGAAAGCTGTGGTTGGGCAGGACGTCGTCATCGAGCGCCTGTTGGTCGCTCTGCTCGCCGATGGGCACGTGCTCATCGAAGGGATGCCGGGGCTCGCCAAGACGTTGCTGGTGAAGAGCCTCGGCACCGCCATGGGCCTCAACTTCGAACGCGTCCAGTTCACGCCCGACCTGCTGCCCAGTGACCTCATCGGTACGATGGTGTTTCAGCCACGTGACGGTTCGTTTCGTGTCCACCTCGGTCCGATCTTCGCGAACCTCGTGCTTGCCGACGAGATCAACCGCGCGCCGGCGAAGGTGCAGAGCGGTCTGCTGGAAGCCATGCAAGAACGCCAGGTCACCATCGGCGGACAGTCGCACATGCTGCCGCGGCCGTTCCTGGTGATGGCCACGCAGAATCCGGTGGAGCAGGAAGGTACGTATCCGTTGCCCGAGGCGCAGACCGATCGGTTCTTGTTCAAGCTGATCGTCGATTACCCCTCGGCATACGAGGAACACAATATGATGCGGCGGTGGGGACAGATCACCCAGCAGCCGCAGATCACACCCGTGTCATCCGCCGAAGAGCTGATGGCGCTGCGCGTGTGTGTCGACAAGGTGCATGTGAGCGAAGAGTTGCAACGCTACATGCTTGCTCTGGTCAGGGCCACCCGCAACTTAGCGGTCTGTGACCTCGCCGAAGGACAGGGTGAAAAAAAGCACGTCCCGCTCTCCGCCCTGTCCTTCGGCGCTTCCCCCCGCGCCACGTTGGCGCTGCTGCAAGCAGCGCGCGCCCTCGCCTTCGTGCGCGGCCAAGACTTTGCCACGCCGGAGCTGGTGCAGGAGATCTTTCTGGATGCCGTGCGGCATCGGGTCGGCCTGACGTATGAGGCCGAGGCCGAGAAGATCACCCCTGATCACGTGCTGCGACGCGTGCTCGAAATCACACCAGTCCCAGAGAAGGTTTGACACTGATGGAAAGCGCCGCCGCTCCGTACTCTCTGCTGCAGAAGCTCGAGTGGCGCGTTCGACGCGCCGCCGACTCTCCCCTCGGAGGCGAATACCGTTGCGCCTTCCGCGGGCGCGGAAGGGAGTTCGATCAAGTTGTGAAGTACGAATACGGTGACGAGGTCCGCGACATCGACTGGAACGTGACGGCGCGGCTCGGCGAACCGTACCGCAAGAAGTTCATCGAGGAGCGTGAGCTCACAGTCGTCTTGCTGTTCGAAGACTCACTCTCGCTCCAGTTCGGCTCCGGCCGGCGCACCAAACGGGAAACGTTGCTCGAAATGGCCGGTCTGTTTGCGTTGCTGTCCGCAGGCAATCGCGACCGCGCCGGGTTCTGGCACGCCACCCCCCACACCCACTTGGTGCGTCAACCGGTACGCGGACGTACGAACATCATCAAGACCACCGCACATCTGCTCAACCTACCGGTACCCGAGCTCGATGCGGGCGGGGAGGTCAACCTCGACTGGAAGTACTTCCTCCAGGCCTTCCCGCACCACAGTCTGGTCCTGTGGCTCAGCGACTTCCCACCGCGCCCCCTCCCTGCGGCATGGGCGGCGCTGTGCCGCAGGTACCAGATGATCGGCGTACGCGTCGAAGACCCGTGGGAACGCGTGCTGCCGCCGAACGGCGCGCTGACCGCGCTGGACCCCGTCACTGGCGAGGTGCTGCCGTTCGATATGCTCTCCGACCTCAACCGCAGCCGTCACGAAGAATGGGTCGAAGAACGCGACGCGTACTGGGACATGCTCTTCCCCTCGCGTGTCGCCCGGGTCACGGTGAGCACTGAAGACGACTTGCTTGATGCCCTGATTCGTTTCTTCAAAGCGCGCATGCGGGCAGTGCAGCGATGAACACGATCGGCGGGTGGACCCTCGACCATCCG
The DNA here is from genome assembly GCA_041497995.1 of Binatia bacterium. Classification (GTDB taxonomy): domain Bacteria; phylum Desulfobacterota; class Binatia; order HRBIN30; family HRBIN30; genus DATKMS01. The sequence continues at coordinate 4,331 of JBGQHM010000406.1, forward strand.
GCGTGGCTGCTACTCCTGTTGGCGCTGCCGGCGATTGCATGGCTACGCGCACGGCGCGGCCAGACAGTGTTTGTGATTCCCTACGTGGCGCGCTGGTCGGGTCGCCAAGCGGTATCGCGCTCGCGCCTGCCGGTTGTGCTGGTGAACGTCGCCCTCGTCCTACTGGCCATCGCCTTGGCGCGGCCACAGAAGATCGAAGCGAAGCGGCTGGTGCATCAGAAGGGTTACGACATCATGCTGGCCATCGATCTGTCCGGCAGCATGCTGGCCGAGGACTACGAAGACGGTGGCAAGCGCATCAACCGGCTGCAGGCAATCAAGCCGATCGTCGAAGCCTTCATGGCGCGGCGCCCGACCGACCGCATCGGTGTTGTCACCTTCGGCGGTCGTGCTTACACGCTGGCGCCATTGACGGCGGACCACGACTGGCTGCGCCAGCAACTCGGGCGACTCAAGGTCGGTCTGATCGAGGACGGCACGGCCATCGGCGATGCCCTCGCACTCGCGGTGTCGCGATTGAACCAACCCGAGCGTGAGGAACACGGCCGGCGTAAAGGTGGCTTCATCGTTCTACTCACCGACGGCGCCAGTAACGCCGGTTCGATTGCGCCACAGCAAGCTGCGGAACTCGCGAAGACGAAAGGCATTCCGGTCTACACCATCGGTGCTGGCCGCGACGGTGCCGTGCCTATGCCGGTCTTCGATGAGAACGGCAACAAGCTCGGCTACCAGACCATGCTCTCCGACCTCGACGAGCACAGCCTCGAACAGATCGCTGACACGACCGGTGGTCGTTACTTCCGCGCCATGGATTCGCACACCATCGACGCAGCTTTCGCGGCCATCGACCGCGAGCACAAGATCGAGTTCGATGCCAAGTCGAACATTCGCGCCCAAGAGTTCTTCCAGTACGCGGCGTGGCCGGGTCTCGCGCTGTTCATTTACGGCATGTGGCTGGCGTGGCCGGGTCGCCAAGGAGCGCTCGCATGAACTGGGAAGCCCCATACGTTTTCGCGGCGATGCCATTCGCTCTCGCCGCCGCATGGTGGATCTTCCGGCCGCGCGGCAGCGCCAACGTGCCCACCTTTGCGAACATCACGCGCCTGTGGGCGGACCGTCGCGGTCTTTCCGATTCCGCCGGCGCACCGCGACGACGCGCCCGCGGGGTCCTTCTCGCGCTCGCCAGCCTCTGTGCGCTGGCCGCGTTGGCGCGACCGCAGTGGGGTACGATCGAAGAGACCACCTTCGACCAGTCGCGTGAGGTCATGATCGCACTCGACCTGTCGCGCAGCATGCTAGCCGACGATGTGAAGCCGACGCGGCTCGCGCGCGCTAAGCTGCTCGTTGAATCGCTGCTCGAACAGCTCAAAGGCGAACGGGTTGGCCTCATCGTCTTCTCGGGCACGGCCTTCGTGCAGAGCCCGCTCAGCGCCGACTACGAAGTGCTGCGCGATCTGTTGAAGGACCTCGATCCGTCGTATCTCCCGCAGGGCGGCACCGACTACGGCGCGATGCTCAACGCCGCTGACAGTGCCTTTGGCCAAACGGGTGACGGCGATCGGTTCCTGGTCGTGCTCAGTGACGGTGAGGCGCATGACGACGCGTGGCAGTCGCAGGTTGCTGTGCTCAAGGCGCGGGGCATTCGGTTCATCGGACTTGGCATCGGCACTGCCGAAGGCGCGGTCCTGCCAGACGCGAAGGGCGGTCTCCTCAAGGACGAGAAAGGTGGAGTGGTCCTCTCCAGGCTCGAGCCACG
>JBGQHM010000407.1:0-6079 GCA_041497995.1 Binatia bacterium
CGGGTGATGAGGGCGGTGCGCTTCTCCTGGAGCAACTCGATCAGCCGCTCCTTCTTCGCCACCAGCGCATCGATCCTCGCCGTCTCGCGGTCGAGGAATGCTGCGATGACGCGTTGCTCGGGGAGAAGCGCCAGCGGCACACTCAAGCTCGCGTACCGCTCAGCGCTCACGTTCTGGATCGTTGCCTGGATGAACGACGATGCTAGCCAGTCCCAGTAGCCCGACGAAGCCGTGAAGTACCTGACGAATTGAGGATGGCATCTCCCGGCATCGAGCCGCGCACGAATAAGGTAGCCAGCATAGGCACAGACGCCCCACGCTTTCCGGTAAAGAAATGTCTTACCGGCGGTTGCTCCGCTTCGGGCAAACAACAAGTCCCCTTCGCGCAGCAGATACTCTTCAGCGACGTCGGCAGGCAACGACTTGAAAGTCTCATCGCGAAGACCGTCATTCTCACTGATGTCCGTGATGCGCACGTACCGTGGCAGGTCGGGATCGTCGAACTCTGCTGCTTCGTTTGCTCCGTACTTGAGGGGTGCCTTGAGAACGAACTTCAAACGGTTCACCTCCCAGTGCGCCGGGATCTCTCCCAGCCACTCGACGCCGGAGTCCTTGTACGCCGGATACGGCTTGAACCGCTGCAGGTTCGCCCCAGCCAGCTCAGTCATCATCCCGCTCACGACGCCGGCGCCCGCCCAGTCACCTCCGCTAGCATCCGCATGATCTCCGTCTCGATGTCGCGGATGTCCGACTCGATCTCTTCCAGCGGGCGGGGCGGTGTGTAGCGGTAGAAGTAGCGGTTGAAGTTGATCTCGTAGCCGATGAGGCCGACCTGGCCGTCCTTCGGGTCGCGCTTGTCCGTGTCGATCCAGGCGTCGGGGACGTGCGGCTTCACCTCGCGCTCGAAGAACACGTCGACGCTCTCGGCCAGCGGCACGCTCTCGGTGTCGCGCAGGTCTGGATCAGGCTCCGGGTTGCCATCCCCTTCGGCGCCGCTCAGGGTGAAGGTGTCGCGGATGAGGTCTGCGACACCCCAAAGAAAGCTGACGATCTCGCCATGGTTCATGCGGTCACACCTCTAGAAACGCCGGGGAGCGTTGAGAACCGAGCTGCCTTCATATTGCGACGGCCATCTGTACTTCAAGTTGCGTGGCGAGACCATGACGGCAATTGTTGTCGGGCAACAAAGACAACGAGGCTGCTTGTTGGCGAATCCCCCTTCACCCGAAAAGACGAGGATCGGCGTCGCCGCCGGGTCTGACGGCCGATTCGCATTGCGCCCGGGTTCCGCCTCGCTTTTCGGTGTGGACTATGCGATAGATCTACGCACTGACTCCCCGCCCCCGCTGCACGGCTCCGCAGAGTCTGCGACGTTGCCGAGGGGGTAATCGGAAAGGCAAAGCCCCTCAACTACGACGTCTCGCTGTTTGCCCGCCTTTGCCCTGCGCTCGCCGCGTCACACGCGTCTCGAGTTGCTCAAGGCTGCCAGTCCGCTTCGCTGCCGCTCCGGCCGCGTCCCGCGTCGTCACAACCTGTGGAGACACAATGACAGCAATGAATGAGTTCGACCTGATTCCGGCCCTGGCTGAGGCAGTGGCGGACATGGGATATACGCGCCCGACGCCGATCCAGGCGCAGGGGATACCAGTCGTCCTGGCCGGCCGTGACCTGATCGGCTGCGCGTCGACCGGCACCGGCAAGACCGCAGCATTCCTCCTGCCCATCCTGCAGCGCCTGCAGGGACGACGCGATGCCGGCTGCCGTGCGCTCATTCTGTCTCCCACGCGCGAGTTGGCGCTACAGATCGACGAGCAGGTGCTCGCGCTCGGCTACCACGTCGGCCTCAGTGCGGTCGCCGTCGTAGGCGGCGTCGATATGCGCCCGCAGGAGCGGGCGTTACGCGACCGCTGCGAGATTGTCGTCGCTACGCCGGGGCGGCTGTTGGACCACATGCGCTTCAAGTACGTCGACCTCAGCGCCGTCGAAGTCGTGGTCATCGATGAAGCCGATCGGATGCTCGACATGGGGTTCCTGCCCGACGTGCACCGTATCCTCTCGGCGGTGCCGGCGACGCGGCAAACGCTGCTGTTCTCCGCGACTCTTTCACCAAGCATACGCGCGCTCGCCCGCACGATTCTGCGCAATCCGGTGACGGTCACGGTCGACAGGCAACAACCGGCGGACGGGATTGCCCACAGCACCTACCGCGTCGCACAGGAGAGGAAGTCGTCCCTGCTCGCGACCCTGCTGCGCCCAAGCGAGATGCGCTCGGTGCTCGTGTTCGTGAAGCGCAAGGTCGACGCAGACCGCCTGGCGCGCACGGTAGCCCGGAGCGGTGTCAATGCCACCAGTCTCCATTCCGACCGCAGCCAGGAAGAACGCATCGCGGCGCTCGACGCCTTCCGGCGCGGCGAGTGTCCCGTTTTGGTCGCCACTGACGTCGCGGGACGCGGGCTCGACATCAGCGGCATCTCGCACGTGATCAACTTCGATGTGCCGCGCTGCGCGGACGATTACATCCATCGCGCCGGACGCACGGCGCGCGCTGGAGCGACCGGACACGTGATCACCTTCATCACCCCGGACGAAGAATCTCTCGTCGGCGACATTCAGGCTGAACTGGGCATTGCGTTGCCGCACGCTGCGCTGCCCGATTCCGTCGCGCGGGCCAGTGCTTCTCGGCAACCGCCGCTCGACAGCCGGCGCAGCAAACGCCAGGACCGGCGCCCCCGGCACCGCAGGGCGCTCTCGAGCGCGAAGCCCGGAACGGCGACTGGTACCGGCCTGACTCCTGCGATGACGGCGCGCCGCTAGTGTAGTGTCTTAGAAAAGCCTTTACAGAGATCCGACAACGGGAGGGCGAGCCTCCCGGCGAGCCGTTTGCCTTGCACAGTGCGGCTCGGCAGGAGCCTCGCCCTCCCGGTTTGCGCTCAGCCAATCAGTAAACCCAATTCCGAGACACTACACTAGGCCCTGAAAAGGTACCTGCCGATTGCTGAAGTCGCTCCATATCTCTGGAAACCCTTGTGGCACAAGGGTAAGCTGCACTCGTCATTGGCTGCGAACGAGGTGGTGGAGGGCGGTTTCAGATGAGGGTGCGAGATGTGGTGGTGTGGGAGGAGCAACGGGGGCGGCTGGCAGCGCGGCTGGATCGGGACAATCTGCCCGCGGACTGCTCGCGACCAATGATCGCGGGCAGCAATGTCCGGTACGAGATCGCGGCGCGCATCCAGGCGATGCCCTGCGGGGGAATTGGACTGATCCACGAGATGGTCCGCTCGATCGGACTGGCCGGGAGCATCGACGAGCGCGTGCATGTGTTCAAGCGACATTTCCCGTACCACGAGTCCGATCATGTGCTGAATCTCGCCTACAACGTGCTCTGCGGTGGCACGCGACTGGAGGACCTGGAACGCCTGCGCAGCAACGAGGCGTACCTGAACACCCTGGGCTGCGACCGGGTTCCGGACCCCACGACCGCAGGTGACTTCCTTCGCCGCTTCGATGAAGATCGGGTCATGGAGTTGATGGACGCAACGAACGCGGTGCGTGTGAAGGTGTGGAAGAAACTGTCCACGAAGGAGCGGGCCCTGGCGCTGATCGACGTGGACGGGACCATCGCCCCTACCACGGGCGAGTGCAAAGAAGGGATGGACATCTCCTACAAGGGGCTCTGGGGCTATGCGCCGTTGGTGGTTACCCTGGCCAACACGCAGGAGGTGCTGTTCCTCAAGAATCGCTCGGGCAATGCGCCCTCCCACAGCGGGGCCGCTGCCTACATGGACGCGGCGGTGGCGTTGGTGCGGCAGGGCGGCTTCCGCCGCGTGCGGCTGCGCGGCGATACGGACTTTTCGCTGACGGCCAACTTCGATCGCTGGACCGAGGACGGGGTGGAGGTCGTCTTCGGGATGGACGCGCATCGTAATCTGGTGGCGCTCGCCGACGGCTTGTCGGAGAAGGACTTCACGGCGTTGAAGCGGTCCGCGCCAGCCCCCGCGACCCACCCGCGCCAGCGGCCGGAGAATGTGAAGGCGATCATCGTCAACGAACGCGGCTACGAGAAACTGATCCTGGAGGAGGAACATGTTGCAGAGGTCGAGTATCGGCCCCACAAGTGCCGGAGGTCGTACCGGCTGATCATCCTGCGCAAGAAGATCCGTGTCGAACGCGGACAGCAACACCTGTTCGATCAGACCCGCTACCTCTTCTACATCACCAACGTCCGCGCCACCGTGCTCACACTCTCGGAGGTGGTGTTCGAAGCGAACGATCGATGCAACCAGGAGAACCTGATCGAGCAACTCAAGAACGGGGTGCAGGCGCTGCGGATGCCCTCCGATGGCCTGGTGTCGAACTGGGCCTATGCGGTGATTGCCACCCTCGCATGGAACTTGAAGATCTGGCTGACCATCCTGCTGCCGAAGCGTCTCGCCCGCGATCTGCGTCGCATGGAGTATCGGCGTTTCCTCCACAGCGTGATGCTTGTGCCGTGTCAGGTGCTCCGCACGGCGCGCCAGCTGGTGCTGCGCCTCCTGACGTACACCCCCTGGGCGGAGTTGCTGCTCAGCGGCACGCAGTATTTTCATCGATGGCGAACCGCCTGAGCGAAACGATCCGGCTTCCACGCTGCGCCTGGAAGGGCAGCGCAGGGAGGGGTGCGTCGACATGTCGGGGATTTCGGTGCGCGCGTCGTTCGATCGCGGAGTTTCACGTGGCGATACTCGCCGGCAGCGGCTGAAACGTACCTTTGACGTTCGCCACGCGAAGATTTCTGGTTCCACAGCATGCATCTTATCCCCAAGCGCTTGTTTTGGGACTAGGTTCCGGCTCAAGGGACTCGTCCATCCCGCCCGCGTCTGGGCGCCATTCTCTTCGAACTGAAAGCTAGGAACCAGGCCTCCGGCGTGCTACTCGACGCGGGGACGGAAACCGGCAGCATGGACGGTGCGGCGCGCCGCCGTCCAACCAAGGAGGGGGATACGATGGCGACACGATGGATCAGCTGGATGCCGGCTGCCGCGGTGGTGGTGGGCATGTTCGCGCAAGCGGCGCGCGGCGCCGGGCCGACGAGTTGCAAGATCGAGTTCAATCTCAAAGGGTGGTCCGCCATTTACGAAACGGCCAGCGGGACTGGCAAGATCAAGTGCTCCAACGGTCAGACGGCTCGCGTCTCCCTCAAGAGTAAAGGCGGGGGGCTGACATTCGGAAAGATGAAGATCGTGGACGGCATAGGAACCTTCTCGGAGGTGGTCGACATCAGTGAGGTGTTCGGCGAGTACGCCGTCGCAGAAACCGACGCCGCTCTCGGCAAGTCTGCCGACGCGCAGGTTCTGACGAAGGGCAACGTGTCGTTGGCGCTGGCGGGCAAAGGCAAGGGTGTCGAGCTTGGCTTCGACTTCGGAAAATTCACCATCACGAAGGAGAAATAGGCGAATCAGGCGGCACCGTCGGGCATGACGAGATGGCCGGCGACGCGCCTCCCACGCTACAACCGTGCTGGCGCGTCGGCAACACAGCCCAACGGCACTTGGCACGCTTGACTCTTCCATCAACTCGGGCAGAATCCGCCGCCAGTGGCTGTGGATTTACTACTGATCCAGTCTTTCCTTGAGTCACGCACGGGGCAGACCACTAGCTCGGCACGAGGCTACTATCGATGAAAGTGCGCGGGGACGTCGTGATCGTCTTATGGGCGGCGACGATCCTGTGCGATGTAGGGGTCGGCTGCCGGCGGCGACCTCCTCCTACCGAAGGCCACCTGACGCCTGAGTCGGCCGCGCTGCCCGCCGACCCTCCTGCGGTCGAATCGGCATCGCTGGGCCGGCTGGACGTCGACGCGGGAACCGCGCAGCTGGTGGTGCGCTACGCGGCCGACGCCCATCTCACCAGCCCACTGGTGCTGCACCTTGAAGACGGCCGCGCCCTCCTCTTCGACGACGGCGAGCACGGCGACGGTCGCGCTGGTGACGGCCTGTTCGCTGGCACCATTCCGGTCGACCTCACGGCGCTGGCAGCACGCGAGAAGCAGCTCGACCTGCTCGCCGAAGCGCATGGTGACCTGACCACGGCCCTATTCGCC
>JBGQHM010000408.1:0-6074 GCA_041497995.1 Binatia bacterium
CCTGGGCCGGGCGATGGTCGAGAAGATGGTGGGATTGACGAGCATCAGCTTGCAGCGGACGCGCAGAAAGACGCGCGCCGCTGAAGCTCGGGCGTGTTGGGCGTGACCGCGCAACCCCATGAAGGACCGTGGCACGACAGCCTCGATTCGCTTCTACTTCAGCTTCCGCAGCCCTTACGCCTGGCTTGCAGCCGAGCGCCTTGAGCCGGAGCTTGGGGGCCTCGGGGTGCCGATCGAGCGCATCCCGGTTTACCCAACACCCGCGCTGTTCCCCAACGACCCTGCGACGATGCCAGCCAAGGTCGCCTACATCGTGCAGGACATCCGGCGTCTCGTGCGCGAGCGCGGGCTGACGGTGCGGTTTCCCTCCGCTGCGGATCCCGACTGGTCGCTCTCGCATGCTGCCTTCCTGGGCGCGCAGCAGCAGGGTGCGGGGCACACGTTCATGTTAGAGGCGTTCCGCAAGCGTTTTTGTGAGGGCCTCGACCTCGGTGACGACGACGTCATCGCCGACGCCGCCCATCGGGCTGGGCTGGATCGGGGCACCATCTTCTCCGCGGCTCATTCCGAAGAGCTGCGTGCCGAAGCGTCCGGTGGCTTCCGTCTCGGCATAGAGCGCGACGGCATCTTCGGCGTTCCGAGCTTCGTCTATGCGGGCAAGCTCTACTGGGGCCAGGACCGGATGCATTTCCTGCGCGACGCGGTCGCGAGGAAGTCGACGAGGCCGTAGTCATCCACCGCTGGCACAGGGAGCCCAGAGTGTCCTTTGACTATCACCCGGTTCTGAAGGGCGACCTCGTCGAGCTCAGGCGGCTGCGCTCCGAAGACTACGATGACCTCTACGCCGTCGCTGCCGATCGGCTCATTTGGGAACAGCATCCAGACAGGAATCGCCATGAAGCAGGGCGCTTCCAGGAATTCTTTCGCGAGGCCTTGGCGTCCGGTGGTGCTTTGATTGCCATTGATGCCAAGACTCAGCGGGTGATTGGGTCTTCGCGCTTCCATGGCTATGACGAGCGAAGGAGCGAAGTCGAGATCGGCTGGTCATTCTTGGGCAGGTCTTACTGGGGCGGCATGTACAACGGGCAGATGAAGGAGCTCATGTTGCGGCATGCCTTCCGATTTGTGAGCTGCGTCGTCTTTCTTGTTGGCCCACAGAACCTACGCTCGCAGCGGGCCGTGGAAAAGATCGGCGGCGTTCGCGTCGGATCGAGGCCTGACGCGGAGGGCCGAGACAGTTACATCTACCAAATCACCGCCTCAGCCTTCGCAGAACGATGACGGGTGACGCTAGAAAGACCTACGCGATGTCAGGCTCTCTCGGACCACTCGCCTCGAACTGCCTCATTTTCTCGATGACTGCTTCGGCGACTTCGAGATCTGTCAGTGCCAGGCCACGGCTGTCAGACGCGTCTGAGTAGTCGACGAGCACCTCGTAGACTTTGATCGCAAGAATTCCCAGCTGGGCCGGGTTGCTCGGCACGAACCCGTCGGGGAAGCAATCAGCATGCTCTCGTAGGAACGTCGCGGCCGCTCGTACCGCGACATGCTCTTTGCGGTCGCCCTCGGCGGGGTAACTGAATTTCCAACGACGTATGCGCAGATTGATCAGTTCCTTGTCGTCGTCCCCTGCCTCGATGCCGGCCGCGGGAAAGACGCGACAATCGTAGCTGCGGCAGGTTTGTGGCCGATGCTCGTAGATCGAACACTTGCCGTCTACCAGCATCGGACAGCCTCCTTGCTCGTCGTACCCCAACAGCACATGGCCTTTGGGCAGCCCGGGCGCCGGGAACAAGAGCTCCTTCGGTATCCGGCTCAGGGTTTGGGATTCTCCTGGTCCGATGTGGATGAAGTACGACGACGTACAACAGGCGATGCAGTCGCCGCATGGCACGTCGGCGGTGCCCTTTTCCCGTTGCGCGCTCCGCGTGCGACGGAGCCAAGAAGAGAATCCCCCAGCGGGCAGATCCTGTCGCTCAGTGACATCTTCGACGGCGGGCAACTTTGTACCGTCGCTCATGACTGCTGGCAGGGTATTTCAAAACTTATTGGAAATCTGCTCATCGCCGGCGATCCCGACTTCCACTAGCGCGAGTTGGACAGCACTCACAGCGGACGCGACCAGCGCGCCCGATTCAATCGCACGAAGCCTTCGCGTTCGTACAGCCCTTCCACCCGGCGGTGCGATGCTTCGACTTCCAGATCCATCACGACGGCGCCGCTGTCCGCCGCGACGCGGTAGGCAGCCTGCAGCAGCATCGTGCCGATGCCGCGATCGCGACGCGCCGGCTCGACGTACAGCTCGTCGAGCCACACGGCGCGGCCGCCGTACTCGTACGTCCAGATGAATGACAGCGCCGCCAGGCCGATGGCTTTGCCCTCGAACGTGGCGATCAGCAGGCGGCCCAACTCAGGCTGGTGCAACACGCCATCGATGGCGCGGGCGGCCCCCGCGTCGCTGAGCGGGATCTCGTGCTCACGCAGCTGCGCCAGCAAGAGCGCGATCAGCGCCTCACGGTCCGCAGCGGTTGCCACGCGGATCTGTACGTCGGCATCGGATGACATGGTTGGCTTAGATGCCGGCGAGGGCCGGCTCGTCTCACCCTTCCCATCTAGGCGCGCGTTTGTGATAGGTCAATTGTGCAGGAGGCCCGCATGGCACGCACAATCATCTCAGCCGATTCGCACATCACCGAGCCGCCGGACACGTATATCGACCGCATCGACCCGAAGTTCCGCGATCGCGCCCCGCATCTTGTCCACCAGGACGGCATGGGGGACATGTTCGTCATCCCGGGCATGCGGCAACCGATCCCGATGGGGTTGGTCGCTGCGGCGGGCAAGCGGCCGGAGGACATCTCGCTCAAAGGCACGTTCGCCGAGTGGCACCGCGGCGGCTGGGATCCGGAGGCTCGCTTGCTGGATCAGGACCGCGACGGCGTCCACGGCGAGATCATCTATCCCACGGTCGGCATGCCCCTGTGCAATCACGAGGATCTCGATTTCAAGAAGGCGTGCATGGACGCCTACAACCTGTGGATCGCGGAGTATTGCAGCGGGCACCGTGACCGGCTGTTCGGCGTCGGACAAACGGCGATGCGCACGCCGCAGGACGGCATCGAAGATCTGCGCCGCATCAAAGAGCTGGGCCTGCGCGGCGTGATGCTGCCCGGGCATCCCGGACAGGCCGACTACGACAGCCCGATCTACGACGACTTCTACGAAGCGGCAATCGATTTGCAGCTGCCGCTGTCCTTCCACATTCTGACCAGCAAGAACCCGTCGGGCGTGCGCGGCCCGGTCCTCAACTTCGCGGTATCGATCATTCGCGCCAACCAGGACATCATGGGGATGTTCATCTACAGCGGCGTCTTCGATCGGCACCCGAAGCTGAAAATCATCTGCGTCGAAGCCGACGCCGGCTGGGTGCCGCACTACATGTACCGGATGGACCACTACTACACGCGCCACCGCCACTCGATGAAAGCTACGCCGCTGCAGCGGCTGCCAAGCGAGTATTTCAAGGAGCACATCTACGTCACGTTCCAAGACGACTGGGTAGCGTTCCGCATGCTCGACATGGTCAACCCGGCGCGCCTGATGTGGGCCAACGACTTCCCGCACAGCGACTCGACGTGGCCATGGTCGCAAGACGTCCTGCGTGAGCAGACCGCGCATCTGACGGAGGAACAGAAGGATCTCATCCTGCACGACAATGTGGCCGAACTCTATGGCCTGGGTGTGGGGGGTCGGGTGTCGGGTGTGGGGTGAACAAGAAAATCCTCGACACACTCCACCTTCTCCGATGGCGCTCCAATCTTACCGGGACTTGCGCGTTTGGAAGGAGGCGATGGGCCTCGCGGAGAACTGTTACGAGCAAACGCGACGCTTTCCGAAGGACGAATTGTTCGGACTGACGAGTCAGATCCGGCGAGCCGCGAGTTCGGTTCCAGCAAACATCGCGGAAGGGTACGGTCGCGCCAGTCGCAAGGAGTACGTCCAGTTCCTCTGCGTCGCGCAGGGCAGTCTGAAGGAGCTGGAGACCCACTGCCTACTGGGCGCGCGCGTACGCTGTTGCGCAGAGAGTGACGTCGAGGCGATCTTGGAGCGGGCGGAGGTGATCGGCAAAATGATTCGTGCACTCATTGCAAGAATTCGATCATGACCCGACACCCCACACCCGACCCCCAACACCCCACTCAGTACGCACTTGGATCCCTCTTCGGGCCCGGCCGCGAGGACATGACCAGCTACACGCCGCATGCGCAGTACCTCGGCATGAAGGTCGTCGAGACGGGGCCGGGCCTTGCGGTTCTGACGTTGCCGTATCGCGAAGAGATCATCGGCGATCCGGTGCGCAAGGTCGTCTTCGGTGGAGCGATCACCACGCTGCTCGATCACGCCTCCGGGCTAGCCGTGGCGTGCGCCCTCGATACGCTGCGGGCGATCGCCACGGTCGACCTGCGCGTTGACTATCTGCGCGCGGCGGCGCCGGGACTCGACCTGTACGCGCGGGTCGAGTGCTACAAGGTGACGCGCAACATCGCCTTTGTGCGCGGCATTGCCTACGAGCGCGGTCCCGACGACCCGTTCGCGAGCTGCGTCGGCACGATGATGGTGGGCGCAAACCGCACGAGCAGCTCATTCGAGCGCCTGATGCGCGGGGGCGTGCCTGCCGACGAAGAGGAGTCGTCGTGAGGAACGTGCTCGATGCGATTCCCTATGCCCGCTTTCTTGGTGTTGATGTCGAGCGCACCGGCGCGGGGGCACTCGAGTGCGTCTTGCCGTTCCGCCAGGAAATCATCGGCAACCCGATGCTCCCGGCGATCCACGGCGGGGTCCTCGGTGCGTTCCTCGAGCTGACCGCAATTCTGCGCCTGATCGACGAGAGCGGCACCGACCACGTTCCCAAACCGATCAACTTCGCGATCGACTACCTGCGTTCCGCCGGCCCGAACACCACGCGCGCCCGCGCCGACATCTTCAAGCTCGGGCGCCGCGTCGCCGTCGTCCATGTTGTCGCGTGGCAAGACGATCCGGCGCGGCCGGTGGCCTCGGGCAACGGAAAGTTTCTGCTGTAGCGGCAGCCGGCGTTGCACTGTCCGTTTCAGTATTTGTGTTTCCACCGGGTATCCGCCGACGTCTCTGATGCAACCGCGCGCCCTCGACCTGCTCCGCCGCCCTGATTTCCGCCGGCTCTACTTCGCGATTGTCATCAGCGAGCTCGGTGACGCTTTCCACTACATCGCCCTGATGTGGTTCGCGCTGATCGAAGGTGGACCGCTCGGCGTGATGGCGGTCCGGCTGGCGGATAGCGTGCCGGCGCTGGTCTTTGGTCTGCATGGCGGCATTGCGGCGGATCGGTGGAACCGCAAGCGCATGATGATCGCCGCCGACCTAGCGCGAGGCGCGATCCTGATTCCGGTCGCGGCGGCGGGGCTCGCCGGCAGGCTGCCGCTCTGGGGGCTCGTCGTCGCCGCCTTTCTGCTCGAGACCGCAACTTCCTACTTCACCCCTGCGTACAGCTCACTCCTCCCGGCGTTGGTCGAGCGTACGAACGCGCAGGAAGCGAACGGCCTGGTCGGTGCGACCACCAACGCGCTGGCGGTCGGCGGCTGGGCCGCGGCGGCGGGCCTGCTCGCAGTCGTCCCCATCAGCACCTTCTTCGCGCTAAACGCCGCTTCGTTCTTGCTCTCCGCTGCCTTCATCAGCCGTATCGGCCGATCGTCGACTGCCACGCCTCTGCGTGCAGCGCCGCCGCGACTGCGCGAAGCGTTTGCCGCCTTGCGCCCCCTGCCCGCTCTCGCCGTCGGCGTTGTGGTCCTCGGCCTGGCCATGACCGTATCGGCCGGTGTGTGGATCGCCGGCGTCCCGGAGTTGGTGCGCACGACGTTGCATCGCGACGCCGGCGGATTCTCGCTCATCATGGTGGGCTGGGCGGCCGGTTCGATCGCCGCCGGCGCACTGCTCGCCCGCTTTCCGGTGCGCAACAAAGCACGCGCGAGCCTGTTGGCGTGGGTCCTCTACCTGCCGGCGTACGGCATGTTCGCCATCACGGCATCTCTTCAGGTCGC
>JBGQHM010000409.1:0-6059 GCA_041497995.1 Binatia bacterium
AGTGAGAAACACCTCGGGCAGCGCCCCGGCCTCCTCGTAGCTGAGCGCGGCAGGCACGTGCATCGCCGAGCCGTGATGCGCGACCGCTTCCTCCGCGTAGCCGCCGCCTGGCAGCAACGCCATGGCGCGGTCGCCGACGTTCCAACCGGTGACGGCGCCGCCGACTTCGATGACGTCGCCGGCGCATTCGAGCCCGATGATCGGCGACGCGCCCGGCGGCGGCGGGTACATCCCCTGGCGCTGCAGGAGGTCGGCGCGGTTGACGGCCGTGGCGCGGACGCGGATGCGGATGTCTTCCGGCGTCAGTGTGGGAGACGGCGCCTCGCCAATCTTCAGAACGTCTTCGGCGCCAGGTGTGTCGACTACGATTGCCTTCATTGATTGCCTCGCTTCCGCTCGCAGGCGCAGCATGCTGTGCCGCTACTTTTTGTTGCCGGTCACCTCTTCATACACCCATTCGATATTGCGGTCGCGCGAAGCAAGGAACGGCATAGCCTCGAAATCGCCGTAGTCGCGCAAGTCCACTGCGTGCTTGATCTCCTCGAGTGACCGCCCCTGCGCGGCACGCTCTTCGACCTGCGTGACGAGACTGCGCAGATAGCTTTGGAAGCGCAACAGGGCGGCGCGGTCGGCGGGCGGTCCGTGACCGGGGATGTACTGTGTCACCTCGCCGATGGCGAGAACCTTGTCGAGTGTCGCCGGCCACTGGCGCCCGCTGCCACCGCCGCGCAAGTCGATGCGCGGATAGCGCCCGTTGACGAACAGGTCGCCTGTCACCAGGAGGTGCCGCTTGGCGAAGTACACCACCACGTCACCGTCGGTGTGCCCGCGCCCGGGGTAGATGATGCGGATCGTCTCGTCGCCGAACTGCAGCTGCTTCTCGTCGTCGAGCAGCTCAGCGGGCAGCAGGCTCCACGCCGGTTCGACTTGCCAGAAATCCTTGTCGAGGGTGAGCAGATGCTCGCGCGTCCGCCGCTGTGCGATGACGGTCGTGCCGGGAGGATAGTTTGGATTCCCGTGCGTGTGATCGGCGTGGTAGTGCGTGTTGATGATCACTTTGACCGGCTTGTCGGTGATGCCACGGATGATGTCCGGCAACTGCCGTCCCGGCCGCCAGAACTTCGTATCGACCACCAGGACGCCGTCGTCGCCGACGAGCACGGCCGTGTTGCCGCCGCCGCCCAAGACGACGTAGAACCGATCGTCGAGCTTGATCGTGTCGGTTCGCAGGAAGCGGTAGAAGCGGAAGCCGACGAAGCCAACGAGCAGCAGCACCAGTATCGCCAACGCGCTCAAGATACGGCGAACCATCGTAGATCAACCTGTCGGGTGCTGACGACTCACTACGGCGTCGGCGGCGGATTCGCGTCTTGCGATTCGAG
This sequence comes from Binatia bacterium, assembly GCA_041497995.1. Lineage (GTDB taxonomy): Bacteria > Desulfobacterota > Binatia > HRBIN30 > HRBIN30 > DATKMS01. The sequence goes on from JBGQHM010000409.1 coordinate 1,383, forward strand.
CCGCCGCACTGCCTGGCGTCCGACGAGCGCTTGCTTCAGCATCCGCACTTCGTCGAGTTGCGTTTCCACCGCGCGCGCCCGTTCGCGCAAGCCATCCAGCTTTTGCATCAGTTGTCGCTCGCGCTGGTTGAGCCGATCGAGCCGCGAGCCGGCGATCAGCGAACGGCCGGCGAGCGGCACTAGCGCGTGGGTTTCCAGGATTGCCGCCGGCACGACGGCCCACATCAGCGCCAGCACGATCACGATGGCCGTGTGCCCGCGGATGAAGAGCAAACGTTCGGAGGGGAAATACCACCACTTGAAGACACGCAGGTTGATGATCTCGTACAGCAAGCCGACGCCGAAGGCGAGAGCGATGACGTTCGGCAGTCCGAGCCCGCGAACACGGCTTGCCAACACGCCCATGATGAACCCGAACACGATGATGACGTTCAGCACCGGTGTGGATGCGCGGTTGTAAATCCAGAGACGGAACGTGCGTGCGACCAACTCGGTCGCTACGCCGATGACCATTCCAATAATGATGTAACCCAGCACGGCCGTTCCTTCGCGGTCAGGTTGGTCGGCACCTTTGCCCGATCGCCATCGCGGTTACAAGCGCCGCCGGCGCTACCCCAGGAACCGCGCCAGGTCGGTGTCGGCCATGCCGAGGAGCTTGCCGACGCGCACCGCGACCTCCAGTGCGTAGATGCTGCTGTCACCCACCACCTCGCGCGTCAGCGGGTACGACGACCCATCGATGTCCAGTTGTCGTCGGCCTTGCTCGTCGTGCAGATGCGCCTTGGCAAACAGTGCCGCGCCGGGGAGATCACGCGCCAGCGCCTCGAGTGACGGATCATCGCCACACATCAGGAGCCGCCCGTTCCTGTCCTGCACCGTCTCGCACAGCTGGGCGATCTCGGCGCGCAGCACTGCCAGCGCCTGCTGCTCCTCGGAGAAGCTCGGCGCGAGGGCGGTGATGACGGCGATGTCGGGGCGCACGATGCGCAGGTGCTCGGCCATATCCCCCGGCCGTCGCACACCGAGCTCGAGCACCAGCACGTCGAGTGGGGCGCGCGACGCGACCGCGTTCCACGTGGCACGCGCGAAAGCGGCAGCGACCGACCCGGTCCGCCGCGTGTCCATTCCGACGTCAAGTACCGCCAGCGGCAGCCCGACTTCGGTGTTGTACGAGAGCGGGTTGGCACGCGTGTGAAAGTGTGCGCTGAGCAGCTCGGTGAGTACGCGCTTCATCACGGTCTTCCCGCGTGTGCCGGCGATGGCGACGACGCGCGGGCGCTTCCGCTTCACGTAGACGCGGGCCAAGAGTTGCAAAGCACGGACGCCCGCTTGGCGCACGGAGCTGCGCGCGGGCCGTGCGGGCAACGGCAGTTGCACGTGGACCTGCGTGGCGCGGCCGGCGAAGTAGTCCTCGAGGCGGTTGCAGGCGGTGTCGATCTCTTCCGGCGTCCGCGCATAGCACAGTCGCAGATGGGCCTCGCCGGTCGGTCCGAAAGCCACGCCGGGCACGACCGCCACGTGCGCTCGCTCTAGCAGATCCGTCGCCAAGCGACGGGAGTCGCGTGCCAGCGGTACGGTGTCTTTGACGCGAGGAAAAACAAAGTACGACGCGTTCGGACGCTGGTAGTCGAAAACGTGCGGCATGCGATCCAAGCGCTCGATGATGCGATCACGCCGTGCGCGAAACTCGTCGCGGAACTGTTCGATGAACGGTGCGCCAAACTGCAGCGCCGCCACCGCAGCGTGTTGCGAGACGACCGGCGCACAGGTGACCAACGCATCGTGCACCTTGAGAATGCTGGCCACGCGAGCCCGCGGTGCGGCCAGGAAGCCGACGCGCCAGCCGGTCATGGCGTAGGCCTTCGAGAACGACCAGATGCTGACGACGCGATCGCGGTGCTGCGCGAACGAGGCGGGGTTTGCCGGCACCGCGTCCGTGTAGACGAAGTCCTTGTACACCTCATCCGTCAGCACCAACAGATCGTGCTTCTCCGCCACATCGAGCATGCGCTCCATCTGCTCCGCGGAAAACACGGTGCCGGTTGGATTGTTGGGGTTGCACAACAGGATCGCTCGGGTACGCCGCGACACCGCGTCGGCGATGGCGTCGGGATCGAGATCGAAGTTGGCATCTTCGTTGAGCGCAACGAAGCGCGGTTCCGCGCCGGTGAGGCGGACGGCGGGAAGGTAGGAGGCGTATGTCGGCGACGCCAGCAGCACTTCGTCGCCGGGACCGACGCTGGCAAGCAACGTCGCCGTGATCGCTTCGATGGCGCCACACGTCACCAGAATCTCGCCATCGGGATCGTAGTGCATGCCGTCGGCGAGCAAGGTCTCGCTGATCAGCTCGCGTAGCTCCGGGAGACCCGGTGCCACCGAGTACTTGGCGCATGCACCCTCGGCAATCTTCTGTTGCACGTAGCGTTTGATCGGCTCCGGCGTGTCGAAGCTCGGAATTCCTTGCGCCAGCGAGACGACGCCGGGGATGCGGCTGGCGCGCAATTCGATGTCTTTGATCGGCGACAGCTCGACGCCAGCGCGCCGGTCTAACCGCGGCGACGGCTCGGACGTTCTCGCAGAACGAAAGGTCGGGAGGTGGAAAGCCATCAGAGATGGTCGGTGCGGTCGAGCACGTTGGCGTGCCAGCGGCCGTTGGCGCGGCCGATCACATGGATCGACGCCAGCGGGACGGTCAGCGCACGCCGTTGCGCCTCGTCGAGCTGCAAGAGCTCCGACAGAACAGAGTAGATGATGCCCTTGTGCACCGCGAACAACAGGTGCCCGGTGGGCGCGTTCGCCAGTACCTCGTGCAGCGCGCTCACGGCGCGTGCCCGAAACGAAGTGACGGACTCGCCGCCTGGATAGCGGAAGTCGGTGCGCGCTCCCATCCAAGCAGCATAGCGCTCCGGATCGCGCGTCCGTATTTCCTCAGCCGTCAGCCCTTCCCACTCGCCGAAGCTGATCTCATCGAAGCCCGCAACGCGCGTCACGCTAGCCTGATCGCCTGCGATGATGACGGCGGCCTCAACGGAGCGGGACAACGTGCTGGCGTAGACGGCGTTGAAGCGCTCATGAGTCAGGGCCTCCCGCGCCCGAGCCATCTGTGCGCGGCCGAGCGCGCTCAGCGGCACATCGTTGCGTCCGTGGTAGCGGATGCTCGACTGCCCTTCGGTTTCTCCGTGGCGGACCAGGACGATTGATTGAGTCATCGGCTCATCGGGGCATTGATTCATTTCAATGGTTCAGTGACTCAGTGATTCACTGAATCAATTCCCTGTGCTCGCTTGGATAGCCGAAAACGTCGCGCGCCGCATCTGCCATTTTGACCGCGTACTCGGCGGGGACGAAGACGTACAGCCGCCACAGCCCGGCGTACCGCGCTTCAAGGGCTTGGATCTCCAAGATCGGTTGGCGGTCCGGTTCATTCAGCGGTACGAGACCTCTGGGGGTACGAACCAAGGCGGCGGCCTCCTTCATGACGGTCAGCGCTGGGCAGTAGACGATGACTTCCGCCGCATCGCAGCCGACGGCTTGCGCCAAGAACTGCTCGGCCTCGTGCCGATTGCGGATCGACTCATGGAAGCGTTCGACCAGTACGCGGCGGCCCTCCTCGGGGACCGTCAGCGCCGACACGACGTAACCGCGCTTGAGCAGCGTGCGCGCCTCCAGGCGGCCGACAAGACGTGCGATCCTTGGGTCGGGCGCCTCGCGGTTCGGTACCGCGCGCAGGCGCTCGAACAGCTTGCCGTCGGTGAGCTGTAGCAACTCGTCTTCGTCAAGCATGCCGTGCTCGTGCGCCAGCTCCACGGCCTTCGACACCATCGCGCCCGCCGCCACCTTGGTGTGGTGATAGTACACACGCTCGGTCAGGAAGTAGCGCATGCGCAGCAGCTGCACGGTCTCGGAGCGCGCATCAGGCCGTTCCATGCCGTGCTTGGTCATGTTGATGGCCAGCTGACCGTCGTCGACGACGAAGTAGCGGAATATGCGGTCGTCGTAGCTTTGTGCGAGTCCGGCGAAGTAGGAATCGCGGCGCAGATAGTCGAGCAGGTCGGCGTCGATCGTGCTGGAGACGATCTGCCGCGCCCACAGCGGGACGGCCTCGCCGCCGGCCAGCATCGCCGCGACGGTGTCTTTCACACCCAGCGCCTGCAGACGTGCGCCGAGCCCGCCGTTCAGCAACTTGGTCAGCCGCTGGCCCTTGTCGTGGCGTGGGAACAAGCTGCGCTCGTCTTCGAGCGTGTGACCGAACGGGACGTGGGTCACGTCATGCAGCAGCGCGGCGACCGCGATGGTCTGTTCGAGGTCCGCATCGACGGCCGTACCCGCTTCGCGCACCGCGGCGACGATGCGCTTCGCGAGTGCGCTGGCGCCGAGGGAATGGTCAAAGCGCGTATGCAAGCAACCAGGATAGACCAGGCTGGCAGTGCCGAGCTGTTTGATGCCGCGCAGCCGCTGCATCTCGGAGAAGTCGAGCACCTGCGCTTCGAGCGCGGACAACGAGACATCGCCGTGGACGGGATCGCGGATCAACACAGCCATACGCTATCTCTCCGCTGGCTGAACGTCCACGCTCGTACAGAACGCCACCGGCCTCGTCGGTCACTCACAGGCCGATCCTTTGGCAGAAAATGGCGTTGAATCGTGTGGACAGACGACGCGGTACAACTCATGGTG
>JBGQHM010000410.1:0-6050 GCA_041497995.1 Binatia bacterium
CACGGCCGCCAGCAGTTTGCGCAGATCGTCTTGGATACCGCCGGGACCAGCGCCGCACTTCCCCGGGAACGCCGGCTCGCACAGCGACTCGATCGCCAATACGGTCTGTTCGGGGGCGCCGGTCGTGTACCACCACGGGAGCCCGACGCCATCGACACGCACGACGTTCGCGGTCTCGGGCCGACTGTAGTTGAAACGCCGGATGCCCTTCAGCTTGTCGCCGCCGGATGTGATCCGGTTCAGAATCTTCCGCGTGGCGTCGCGATCCACGCCACTCTTCGCGATGGCCGCTTCGTAGGGCGCCAGCCAGTTATCCATCCGGCCGGCTTTCTCGCGCGCCTGCTCGGCGTTGCTTTGTACGGCAGTGACGACGTCACCCCAGAGCGCGGTGAGCTCATCGCGGCGTTCCGGATACACGGCGGTCATGACCGCCTCCACCATGGCGTAGTGTCCCTGTCCTTGCCGAACGGTGTCTTCGACGAGCTTGTGGTGACACTGGTAGCACTCCTTCGTCTCGAAGTGCGTGAACTTTCCCAACCCCTGATAGTTGCTGTTGCCGGCGCGCTGCGCGATCTCGTCCAATACCCGGCGCAGTCCGACGATTTGCCCCACACTCCACAGCGTGGGGTCGACGCTGTAGGCGCCCTCGGGCAGGCGGTGTTGGTCGTCCCAGTGCTTCATGATTTGGGCATATGCCACCATCTCGAACTGCAACGGCGGATGGCCACCCGCGATAATCTCGTGATCGATCTCGGTATGGCAGGAGGCGCACTTCTGCGCTCGCAACCGGAAGTCGGCGTTGTCGTAGAAGCCGAGCTGAGTGAACTGCGCCTGCTTGTCACGCCAGTCCTTCTCGACGTGCGGCTTCAGCCACTGCTCGGCGGGACCGTGGCAGTGTTCGCAGGTGACGCCATCGCTCGGCTTGCGTGTCGATCCCTGCGCGTTGCCTGCCTCCGGCGCGTGGCAGCGCAGGCATTTGTTGCTCGCGGTCGGTTGGATGCCCATGTACCCGCCGATCGCCTTCGATGCGGCCGTTTCGAGGGTCCGATAGGCGCGCGAGTGATGATCGATGTTGCTGTTCAGCCACTGCGTGCGGGCAGAGGTCCAGGGCTTCCAGCTCTTCTTGGCCTCTGGACTGCTTGGGAGCCCGGCGCCGTGGCACTTCGGATTGCCGCACTTGCCATCACCGACGAAGCCATGGGATGCGGCGACCCCCGTCCCGGCCTCCTGGGCGCGTGCAGCGGCGCCGTACACCGCGAGTACCGCGAGTATGCTGGCGACCGCGTACCATGTCTGTGGCCCGAACCGTCGCTTCATGGTCATCTCCTCAGCGACTTGCTGACGTGTGCCGCGATCCTAACCGGTTCATCTTGCCGTTGCACGCATTGCGCGGCCGGCGAGCTGTCTGGTAGAAACCGCCAGGTTCTGGAGTGTGAGTCGGTCGACAAACGCGAAGAGCGCGCTTCGAGAGCCTCAGCGTGAACGGTCTAGGGAGTCATTAGATTTGAAATGACAAGCACATCTCCGTTCGCCCTGAGGAGCCGCCCTCCTCTGGCGGCGTCTCGAAGGGCTGGCTCGCAGAGGATCGACAGACTCCTGTCTGAAGGGAGCTGGTGGTGCCCACGCACCGGCGCGAGACTGGCGTAACTCAGAGCGACGGCTTAGCCGGCCGCTGGCTCTCGCTTGAAGACCTAGGGAAGCTCGACTTCTTCAAGGGCGGCACCAGCGCTGCAAAGTTCCGCAGCCGTCTGAACACCAACTTTGAGCTCACACCGGGCCAGACGGAGCCGTGGCTGAAGGCAGCGGTCTGGCGCGAGTATCAGCAGGGTGACGTCATCTGTGAGGCCGGCGCCTACGGATCAACGGCTTTTCTCATGGTCGAAGGGCGCGCGAGTGCGTCCTTGCCTGAGCGCGTCGTACCGCCGCCGGTTCCCGGGCGCACGAACGGATCGTTGGCGCGGCTGCAGCGCCTGTTCCGGCGCCGCAGCCGCACAGAGCAAGCCGCACCCGATGCCGCGGCCGTCGGCGAGGTGAGCACCTACGCGAGCCTCAGTTGCGATCGCCCGCCGCTGCCGGTGGCGCTCGGTCCGGGCGCTGTCTTCGGTGTGGATACTTGCATCAACTTTTACCCGCGGGAGGCGACGGTGCGCGCCGAAGAGCGCTGTGTCGTCGTCGAGATGCTGCGCTCCGTGCTCGACACGATCCGCCTCGCGGGCGCCGCCGCGGGCGCGATCGACGCGGCGTATGCCGCGGCCGCTATACGCAACCAGTTGTCACTGAGTGGTGTCTTTCGCGACCTGACGGGTGAGCAGCTCGAGCGCCTGGCGCAACACGCCGAGTTGCTCGTGAACGATTCCGATGCGATTCGCAACGACGTCATCTACGCAGAAGGTGCTGCCGCCGACGCCATTTACCTGGTTCGTGCCGGCACGATCAAACTCTCGCAGCAAAAGGCCGGTGGCGAGCTCATCCTGAGCTACCTCGGACGTGGTACCGCTTTCGGCTTCGAGGCACTCGTGCCCGGACGCCAGTCGCTCCAGCTGCTGCTCCACTGCACCTCGCATCGCGGCGTGTTTCCCGACATCGAAATCGGCGGCGCGGTGACCCTTGGCCGCACCGCGGGTTGCGAGCTCCGATTCCCGAAGGAAGCGCGCGCCGTCAGCCGCCACCACTGCCGGCTGCAGGTGCGGGACGACGACGTCTACTTGACGGACCTGGACAGTGACAACGGAACCACGCTGAACGGCGAACCGATTCGCGAGGCGATTGTCGTCGCCGGCGACGTCATCACGATCGTCGACTACACCTTCGAGGTGCGGCGGGTTGTGCGGGACGCGACGGCGGCGCCGGCGCCGCGGACTCGACTGGCGACCGCCACCGGGCTCGATAGCTTCGAGGTGGTCCGTGTGGCGACTGCAGACCTGCTCCGTGCGGCCGAAGAGAATGACCGGTTCCTCGAATCGGCGAAGGTGGCGGCGCGCCAGCCCGAGGCGGCCGCCTACCAGGTTCCAGCATCCGAGCAGGCGCGGGTGGGCAATCTGGTCGAGCTGAACCTGTACAATTCGCAGAATGTCCTGCTGATCGACCTCGACCGCTGCACGCGATGCGACGAATGCGTCAAAGCCTGCGCAACTACACACGGAGGGGTGGCGCGCTTCACCCGCGACGGACCGCGCTTGGGGCACTATCTCGTCACCATGGCGTGTCGATCGTGCACTGATCCGAAGTGCATGATCGGCTGCCCGGTCGGTTCCATTCGCAGGAAGGACTCGCTCGAGATCCACATCGAAGACTGGTGCATCGGATGCGAACGCTGCGCCGCGCAGTGTCCGTTCGGCAACATCAACGTGGTCGAGCTGACGGCTTCGGTCACGCGTCCGTCGACGCCGACGCTGCAGGCCACGGTCTGTGACCTGTGTGCGGGGTTCGATGGGCCGAACTGCGTATACGCGTGTCCGCACGATGCAGCCATCCGCGTCAACCCGAGTACGTTCCTGTCGGCCGAGGATACGCGGTGACAGTGAGCGCCTTCCTCGCTCCCCCACCTGCGCACGCGCCTCCTGTCTGATGCGAATCAACTCCGATCATACCCGCTGGGCGGTAGCGACCGGCACGATCACGGCGGCGGCGGCGGGCCTTTACGTGTACGAGCTGTCGTCGCGGCCCTCCGGGCCGTCGGGTGGCAGCTGGGTGGGACTGTTCTTCGGGATCACCGGAACGAGCTGCATGGTGCTCGCGGGATTGCTCTCCGCGAGAAGAAAGGTGTCGACGTGGCGGCTCGGCAGTGCATGGGTGTGGATGAAGATGCATGTCTGGCTCGGCGTGCTGGCTGTGCCGTTCATCCTGTTTCACGCCGGCTTCCGCTGGGGCGGCCCGCTCACGGCGACCGTGATGGCGCTGTTTTACATCGTCACCGCCAGTGGCATCTTCGGGCTGATCCTGCAGCAGTTTCTTCCAGCGGTCATGACCTCGCGCGTTCCGTTCGAGACGGTGCGCAGCCAGATCGACTACGTCATCGATGGGCTTGCGGTGGATGCCTACGAGCTCGTGGCCAGTATCGTGGGTATGATTCCGGAAGCGGTTGAGGAGCACGCACGGCTGGCGGCAGAGGAGGATCTGCAGAACAAACGGCCGTCCAATTGGAAGCAGATCGCCCGTCAACGCCCAGCGACAGAGCCGACAACGGTGGGGACAGCACTGAAGGCGGTCTACCTCGCCGAGATCCGACCGTACGTGCGCGCCACGACCGGGCCGCGCCCGGATTTGAAGCGGTTCATGATCGAAGCGCCGGAATGCCGAGGCAAGTTGGAGAAGCTCCAGCAGATCTGCGAAGAGTCACGGCAGCTGCGCATGCAAGCGCGGCTGCACGCCATCCTGCACAACTGGCTGTTTGTCCACGCCCCGCTGTCGTTCGCGCTCTTCGTGCTGACCGCCTTGCACATCTTCTTCGCGCTGCAGTACTGAGTGGGTACACCTCGTGCGATCGAGCAAAGACCTCGCAAAGCGTCTCCGATTCGATCTGTTCCCCAGACGGGATCGCTTTCGGCGCTCCTACGGGCTGCTCAGTCTCGCGGCGGCACTCGCAGCACTGGGAGTCTGGATGCTGCTCCACCGCAGCTTTCGCGACCGCCAGTATCTGCCCGGCCCGGTGTCGCAGGCGCACGCGACCTTCGGGGATCGCTGCGAGCGGTGCCATGACCAATTCAAGAGTGTGCGGAACGACGCATGTCTGAAGTGCCACGAGACGCGTGTGCACTCGGAGTTTGAGATGCGCAGTCCGCGCTGCGCGGAGTGTCATGTTGAGCACCGCGGCGTGCAGGCGTTTCTCGCGACGAGCAACACCAGGTGCGTGGAGTGCCATCAGCAACTGGTCACGAAGCGGTCCCCACCTGCGATCCGGTCGGACATTCCCACATTTGCGGCCCATCCGCCTTTCGGCCCGCTGCGCGAGGGGCAGACCGACCGAGCCGCAGTGCGTTTCAATCACCGCATTCATCTCACGTCGGACAAGATTGCGAAGGCTGACAAGCTGACGTGTGCCAGCTGTCACCAGCTCAACGGCGCTGGGACGCTCATGCGTCCGATCCGCTTTGAGCCGCACTGCAAGCGCTGCCACAAGCAGGAGGTCCAAGGTCCCACCGGCTCGATCGAAGCGCTTCACAAAACCCCCGACGTGGTTCGTGCCGACCTCGTTGCACAGCTGTCGGTCACCGGCATCCGCGACGCCGAGGGCATCTTTGCACCGCCACAGCGCCCCTTGCCCGGAATCCGCGGTCAGCCGATCGATGACTCTCGCACGCTGCGCGAGTATCAACAGCGGTGGCTTGAGAAGCTCGAAACCACGCTGTACAAGCCGCTTCAAGAGCCGCCACCGGCTGCACCTGGCACGCCTCGCCAGGGGATGCTCGAGTCCAACAAGTACTGCTTCCTCTGCCACATTCAGGGGGACGACCCCGCAGCCGGCCAGATTGCCATGATCAAGGAGACGCATATCCCGAGAAGGTGGTTGCTGCGTGCAGAGTTCTCCCATCGCCAGCACCAGCTGATGGCCTGTCAGGAATGCCATGCGTCTGTAGAAGGCAGCGAGCTGACGACCGACATCAACCTGCCTAAGAAGGAGCGCTGCGTACAGTGCCACGTGGATGGAGCCACCCAGTCGGCGGGAACCGGTTGCATGGCGTGTCATCTCTACCACGACACCAGCAAGAGCGCCGTGCTGCGCGCCGGGCGACGAACGCCGCAGACGATCGACGTATTCACGGGCAAGGCGCAGACCGGTAGTGTCGATCACTGAGCGTATGGGTGCACGTGAGTACGACTACGACCTCTTCGTTGTCGGCGCCGGCTCTGGCGGTGTGCGCGCCAGCCGCGTGTCCGCGACGTACGGCGCCACAGTCGCGGTCGCCGAGGAGCGCTATCTGGGCGGTACGTGCGTCAACGTCGGTTGCATTCCGAAGAAGCTGCTCGTGTACGCCGCGCACTTCCGTGACGACTTCGAAGACGCGGCGGGTTTCGGATGGACGGTCGGGGACCAGCACGTCGATTGGCGG
>JBGQHM010000411.1:0-5976 GCA_041497995.1 Binatia bacterium
ATGTCCAATCCGGCCAGTTCAAACCACCAACGAAACCTGTAAGGCGAGGCCAGCGCAGGGCTTTCACCCCAAGGTGAAGCCCTGCGACTGGCCGGTTCGCAGGTGTCCACGACTGGCCGGATTTGGGTGTCCACCGAGGAGCATCATGGCGGCCGGATGCTCGTCTATGCCGGCGGCGGTTGTCAATCGTGTCACCCCACAGCGCCCGCACGTCCGGCGCCCGCTGCCGATCGCGCCACCGATGCCGCCGAAGGGGCTCCCGCCCGAGGCCGTTGCGGAGATGGTCTGCGGGGAGTCGGCAGGGACGTTGGTTGCGGAAGTCGCGGGTTGGCCGGTGCCGGGGGCGGTGATATGATCACTATGAGTTCACATGATCACTATGAGTACAATTGACAAGGTGTCTTCCGATGGTCTGGCTTGCGGCAGCCGCTTGGCCAGCGATTTGCTCCCTGTATCGGCGTGTCTCGCGGACCACGCCTGGACGCTCCCGACGCCCTGCACCACGTCATGGCGCGCGGCATCGACAACGGCATGATCTTTCGTGCGGAGACGGATCGCCAGGACTTTGTCGATGGCCTCCGTCGCGTCGCGGTCGACGGCGGCGCCGCAGTATACGCCTGGAGCCTCCTGTCAAACCACTTCCACCTCTTGATCCGCACCGGGCCCACTCCCCTGTCGCTGCTCATGCGGCGCTTGCTCACGGCTCATGCCGTCCGCTTCAACGGCCGCTACCAGCGCTGCGGCCATCTGTTTCAGAACCGATTCAAATCCATTCTTGTTCACGACGAGACGTACTTCCTGGAGCTCGTGCGCTACATCCACCTGAATCCGCAGCGAGCGGGAGTCATATCAACTATCGATGAACTCGACAGGTATCCATGGACTGGGCACCGCGTGCTCCTGGGCGACGGCGGGTCGTCGTGGCAATCCGTGGCCGCCGTTCTGAGCTGTTTCGGTACCGACGTCGCCGCCGCGCGCGTCGCATACCGGCGGTTCGTGACCGACGGCATCGGCCGGACCGACCGTGAGTTCGATGGCGGTGGCTTCGTGCGGCGGGGAAACCAGTGGCAGGGCGTGGAAGAGTTACGCCGAGCGCGCGAAGCCTGGGCTCCCGCTGAGCGCGTGCTCGCCCGGCGGAACACGCTGGGAGACCTGCAGGGAGCGTTGCCGATTCTGCCACCTCCTCGGGCACCACGCGCCCCGGGTATTGATCCGAGCGTTCTCGTCGAGCGAGTTTTGCGGCAGCTGGAAGTGACGGCCGAGGCGGTTGCGGGAACCGGCCGGCACCGGTCAGTCACCACGGTGCGGGCAATCCTAGCGCACCTGCTGGTGCACCGTTGCGGCCTTTCCTTCAACCAGACGGCCAGAGTTCTGGGGATGTCGAAGTGGAGTGTCCGGCGGGCGGTGCAGCGAACCGAAGCAGGCCGCGAGCCGCCGGCCGTTGCGGAGTTGCTGGCGGAGCTAGAACGAACGACCTCTGGCGGCTGCGGGTAGGTCCAAAGCTCGTCCGTCGCGCCAGTTTGACTCACCGCTGCGCAACCTCCGCAACCAACGTCCCCATCAGATCTCACGCGCCGAATACGGCCATGAAACGACCGAATGACGTGCGACTTCATCATCCGGGACAAACTCGCTATTGACAGAGGCCCTACCAATGGGCGACGCCTGAAGAGTGCCTGCAGCGTTGCCACCGCAGGTGGTGCGGTCGCGTTGTTGTATTCTGCGCGGAGCCGGAGTACTTGCATCGGCGCTGCAATGCCGTCGGTAGGGCATCGCCAGGAGGAAGCATGAAACGCGTTCAGCGCTGGTTCGTCGGAGCGTTGGTTATGGCGCTCACTATGGGTGGAGTCGCGATCGCTTCACCGCGCGTCGCGACGGCCACCTGCGTTGGCGATTGCGATGGCAGCAATGACGTGACCGTCGGCGAAATCATCATGATGGTCAATATCGCGCTCGGGACTGACTCGGTGGCGAGCTGCCACGCCGGCGATGCCGACGGTAGTGGCGACATTGCGATCAACGAGATCATCGCGGCGGTGACCAATGACCTCGACGGCTGTCCCCCGATGGCCACCCTGACGCCGACACTCACGTCGACGCCGGCGGACACCGCGACAGTCACGCCGACCTTCACAGAGACGCAGACACCCACGGAGACCCCCACGCCGAGCGTCACCCCGACGCCGTCTGAGACGGCAACGGACACTCCCACTCCAACGGTCACGCCCACTCCTACGATCACGCCGACGTTTGGCGTATTGGGGATCCGCCACTTCGTATTCAACAAGGCCGCGAGCAAGTTCGTGATCAAGATTATGGCCGGGCTGACGATTCCCGTCGGCAACTTTGCAGGACAATCCGACGGCCAAACCGAACCAGCATTTATGGATATCGAAGCTGGCCAGCCTGACGCGAACGGCTTCACGCGGGTCAACATCGTCGACAGTTCGGACTTCTGGTATGTGGACGCCACCGGCTTGGCTGGGTTCGTCATCTGCATCAAACCGCTGGTCCCAGTGATGTCCGCCGGCATATTGGGCTGCAACGGCGGCATGAATGTCGGCATTTCACTCGACCAAGACCATCACCTCGGAGAGGTCGGGGTCGATGGCTTCACTGCACAGCAGTGCGTCGCGCAGCAAGGGCACGTCGAGGTTCCGTACACGGCCTGCGGCGCCGGCAACATAGGGGCCATGTGCAGCGTCGACGCCGACTGCGACACCACGGTGGGCGCGAACGATGGCATGTGTATGCACTTCCCTTCAACGTGCACCACCGGCATCGTGGGCAAGGTGTGTGAGACGGACGCCGACTGTACAACCGAAGCGCTTTCCGGCACATGCGGCATGCCACATGGAGGGGTCTGCAACGGTCCCTTGGTACCCGGCTTGGGGACCGGCGATACCGGCCCCGGCGAGCTGTTCATCGTCCCCAATCCGGATCCGGCTGTGCAGCTCAATGGCATGCCCATCGAGTTGGGGTTCGAAGCGGCGCTGCCATGCGGCGATGAGGGCCCGGGCTTCCGCTCGCCCTTTGCAATGACCACCGGATTTTCGCGATCGCATGTCCAGAACTCCAATAACATGCTCGGGCAGACCTTGAGCTTCGAAGCGCAGGGAGAGAACTTCGACTGCCACAATTGGCAGGGAACCGGCCGCGGCCGGCTCGTGCTGAGCGCCCCCGCCATCGACCAGAGGGTCGTCGGCGACGTGGTCACCGCCTTTACCTTCGCGTCGCATTAGGACACGCGGCGATTGAGATCCCATGGATAAGTACCGAGAAGTTCGCCCGCTGCGGGCGATCCTGTTCTACAGTGTGTACAGCCTGGTCGCTGTGCTGCCATTTCAATTCTCTGTGCGCATTGCCGCCGCACAAACGCTGCGACAGGACGCGTTGATTCAGACGCTGTTCGGTGAATTGCCGCCGGACATCAACGCGCTGGATGCCAACGGCGATGGCGCATTGACGGTTGCCGACATTCTCTTGCTCGGTCCCGAGAGCCAATTCACGCCCACACCGACACCGACCCCGACGGAGACGGCGACTCCCACCGAGACGTTCACGCCAACCCCGTCGCCGACGCAGGTAGGGACGCTCTTTGTCGGGACAATCGCGGATCTCGTCCCACATGGGGTGGGTGACCAACTCGTGTATCGCGTGACCGACCCGGTCGGGAAAGTTACCACCGAAACCACGATAGTCCTCAGTTCGGAGCCCGACGGTTCCTTCGTCCTCGACGACAAGACGGTCAATGGCGCGCAGGTGCTCTACCATCAGACGCAGAACTACATGGACACCGGCAGCCAGTTATTGGTCAGCGGCGGCAGCGACCTCGTCAGCAATGGGATGACCTCGGGGCTGAAAACCACATGTACCCCAGAGCCGCTGCAGTTGATGGTGCCGGTCATCGCCGGAGAGATGTTCTCCACGACCAGTCACTGCGAGGTCCACTTCATTAGAGACAACACATTTGTTGGGTTCATCGACCGCGTCGATACGTTCACCCCGATCGATGTGGTGGCCAGTGTCACGGTTCCGGCGGGTACATACGCGAACGTTCTGCACTTCACCGGCGCCATCACCCTGAGCGGTGCGCTGGAAACGGACGAGATTTACGTCGCCCCAGGCGTGGGCATTGTGCAGCGGCTGCAGACCGCCGGCGGGAAGACGACGAAGAAAGAGTTGACCGGAGGCACCATCGGCGGCCAGCCCGTGGCGCGGTAGTCGAGCGGGTGCACGTCGGACCTGTGCGCGATCCCGGGAACAGGTGGGCGCGCCTCGCACTCGCCGGCGGGGTTGCCATGCTGGCGGTGCTCGGCACGCGCGTCGTGCTCGCGGCGCCGCTGAACCTGACTGGCTCGGTGCAGTATGAAACGTTTGGCTACCCTGATTCGCAGACGGTGGGCCCGCGCTGGGAGAACTTCTTCGCCGCGACGCTGAAGGGTAACGGCCAATTCACCTCAACGCTGACGTGGCAGTTCGAAGGGCGCGCCGTGGCCGATGACGTCAACTTCACCGCCGGCGGCTACTCACTGCGCAACGAAAACCGCCGCCGCCCCTATCTCTCACTGATCAGCGCGGTGCTCGATTACCGTCCGTCGTCCGATCTCCGTGTCAGCGTCGGTAAACAATTCGCCAACTGGAGCATCTTCGACGAGATCGCACCGGCGAACCTGATGAATCCACATGACGAGTCGGACGCGTTTCGGCGCGTCGAGCAAGGCGTGCCCGGCATCTCCGCCCACTACGATATGGGCCGTACGTTCGGCGAGATCCTCGTAGTCCCCCTGGCCTTTACGCCGTCGCGGCTCCCACAGGGCCGTTGGAACATCCTCCACAACAACAACGCCGTCGAACGCCAGGACCAGACGCCCGTACGCCTCGACGAGACACAGGCCGGCGCGCGGCTGGTGACGCACCTGGGGCAGCTCGAGGCCAGCCTCATCGGCTATGTCGGGCGTGACACCGAGGCGATGTTCGTGCCTGGTCCGCTCATCTTCCTCGGGATCGTGAACGGCCAGCCACAGTTTCTCGCGCAGATCATCGACGAGAATCCGCAGATGCGCTCCGCCGCGCTCACGGCATCGCACCCGGTCGGCGATCGGCTGATGCTTCGTACGGAGGTGGTGTACTTCAACAGTCCGGATCCCAATCGTGACGACTTCGTCCACACGCTCTTCGGTGCCGAGTACGCGCTCGACGACTGGCGCATCGTGCTCAGTTACATGCGCGACGATCAGACGGCGCGCGCTCCCGAGGAGGTCACCAACAAGGGTGAGCGCCGCTTCTTTCAAAGCTTCATCTTCGGAGAAGTGCGCTACGACGCCGGGGGACCGTTCCAAGCGCGGCTGCGCGGCGGGTACGATGCCAACGGCGAGTTCTCCTTGATCCAGCCGGAAATCTCGTATCGACTCTGGCGCACGCTCACCGTAGCTCTGGGCGCGGAAGTGATCGGTGGAGGACAATCGTCGTACACCGACAACAAGGTCTCGTACTTCAACTCCATCCGTCACGAAGACCGGCTGGGCACACGGATGGAGTATGGCTTCTAACCGCGCGCAGTAGTCCCATGCCGTCCGAGACCATCTTGCTGACCGGAGTCAGCGGTTTTCTGGGCCGTCACGTCCTCTGGAATCTCCTGCGGCGGGCGGACACGACGGCGAAGGTCTATTGCCTCCTGCGCCCGGAGGCCGACATGTCGGCCGAGCAACGTCTGCAGGCGCTCCTGGTTCCTGAGGGCGAACCCCTTGCCGCGGAGGCACGTGCACGCTGCCACGCAGTCCTCGGCGACATCGTCGACACCGACCTGCTCCTGGACCCCCCGATGCGCGAGCGGCTGCTCGGTGAGGTCAACCGCATCATTCATTGCGCTGCTACCGTGAAGTTCAACAAGGCGTTGGACAAGGCGCGGCGCATCAACGTGGACGGCACCCGCCATGTGCTCCGGTTCGCCGAGGCGTTGCACGCACGCGGCCG
>JBGQHM010000412.1:0-5974 GCA_041497995.1 Binatia bacterium
AGACGATCGACGACCTCACGTTGCAGCATCAGGACCAGTCGCGCGAAGCATCGCGCCTCTAGCAACGTCGTGAGGATCGCGGTGGCGATGTTGTACGGCAGGTTCGCGATCACAACAGGCGGCTCTCCCGAGCCCAGCAGGTCTCTGAAGTCGACTTTGAGAACGTCCGCCTGGACAACGTGCACGTGCGGCCGATCCGCAAACTGGCGCTGCAAGCGGGTAGCGAAATCGGCGTCGACCTCGATGAGCCACAGCTCGCGGGCATGGTCGACGAGAATGTCGGTGAGTGCGCCGAGGCCGGGGCCGACCTCGACGACGCGCTCGGTGCCGCGCAGGTGCGCCAGATCGACGATGCGCTGCGCGACGCCTTTGTCGGCGAGAAAATGCTGGCCGAGGCGTTTGCGCGGATGACGCCCGAGGCTTGCCAGTTCGCGGCGCACAGCACCGGCGGGACGATGGCCGGCGCGGGAAACAGTCACAGCCTCACAGCTCCAGGTCGGCGACTGCATTCACGGAAAGTGGGTCACACTCGCCACGCTCCAGCCGATGACTCGCCGCCAGCGCGATCATCGCGGCGTTGTCGGTGCAGAAACGCATCGGCGGAATGCACACGGTGATGCCCAGCTCCGCCGCGCCGGCTTGGGCGCGCTGGCGCAGTCGCGAGTTCGCGGAGACGCCACCGGCGATCACTAGGCGCGCGCAGCCCGCGCTGCGTGTCGCCGCAAAGGCGGTGTCCAGCAGCATGTCGACGACCGCTTCTTGAAAGCTGGCTGCCACGTCGGCCGCCGCCGCGTCACTGTCGATGGGATGTGCACGGACGTATTGCCACACCGCCGTCTTCAATCCGCTGAAGCTGAAGCCGAAAGGCGTCGCGCTTGGCTTGCCGTTGCGCTGTGGCTTCAGGCGCGCCCGGGAGAAGTGGATGGCTGCCGGATTGCCGTTGCGTGCGAGCGTGTCGATGACACGTCCGCCGGGGTACCCGAGACCCATGACCTTGGCGACCTTGTCGAACGCTTCGCCGGCGGCGTCATCACGCGTCGCGCCGAGGAGCCGGTAACGGCCGAAGGCTTCGGCATGATACAGACTGGTGTGTCCACCCGAAACCAGCAAGGCGACGTACGGGAACGGCACGTCGCCATCGAGGCGCGGCGAGAGCAGGTGCCCTTCCAAATGATTCACCCCGATGAACGGGATGCGCCGCGCGAAGGCAATGGCCTTGGCGGTGGACAGGCCGACGAGCAGCGAGCCCACCAAGCCCGGCCCGCGGGTCGCCGCGAGGGCGTTGATGTCACCGAGTGTCACACCGGCCTGCTCCAGCGCTGCCTCGATGATCGGCACGATAGTGCGGAGGTGCGAGCGCGATGCGAGCTCCGGGACGACACCACCGAACTTGCTGTGCACGTCATCTTGCGAAGCAACGATGTTGGACAACACGACGCCGTCAGCCAGCACTGCCGCCGCGGTGTCGTCGCACGAGCTCTCAATCGCAAGGATGCGCACGCTACGATCACTCCGGCGGTGACTGCGGGTTCAGCCGCGCGCCGCCGACGCGCGCCGCCAGGTTGTTGGGATCGGCCTCAATCGCCTTCTCGTACGCCTTGCGCGCATCCGGGTAGCGGCCGACCGCTTCGAAGGCGGCACCTTCGAGGCCATAGGAACGCCCCATCAAGACACGATCAGTCCGCGCGCTGAGCACCACGGCGCGGCTGGCAAAGGCGACAGCTTGATCATACTTCTTTGTCTGAAAATTCAGTCGAGCGAGGAAGTAGTAGCCATAGGCGTTGGAGGGATCAATGGCGAGACCGCGCTCGAAGCGGTCGAGAGCGCGATCGGCGCGTCCCTGATTCATTTGTTGCCGCCCGTCCTCGATCATGCGGAGTGCGGCGGCCACGTTCGGCGGTGTGGTCGGGCCGATGTGCGTCAGGAGCGATTCGGGCTCGCCGGCCGTGGCGAGCGCAGCTCCCGGGGTGGCTCCTGCCGGCGGCAGTGCTGCGACTTGCTGTGGCGTCGGCGTCGGGCTCGGCGCTTGCGCCTCTAACCCCGGCGTCAGCTCGCCGGCTTCACCGATCGTTCCTTCTTCGAGCCGCCGCGACGGTGCAATTGTCGCGCGCCGTTCTGGAGTCGCGGCAACGATCACAAGCTGCTCTGCTTTCCGGGGGGCGGTGGACTCTGTGACGCGAGTCCGTCGCGGCGGCGGCTGGGCACTGCACGCAGACAGAACCATGAGTGGTAGGAGAGCCAACGGTGGGCGCCGCATGACTGGACTCGTGAAAGGTCCTGTGTCGGGCTCTCAGCCGCGGGCGCGGGCGACCTTCATGACCCCGCGCACCTTGCCGAGGGAGCGGATGACGCGGTTGAGTTGATCGGCGCTGCTAACGACGACTTCGAACGTATTGACGGCCTTCTTGTCGGGAACGCTGCGGACCTGCGCGCGGCTGATGTTCACGCCGGCGCCACTGATGGCCTTGCTGATGGCTGCGAGCAACCCGGGCTCATCGATGCACATTACTTCGAGCATCACCGGCCGCGCCGATACCGCGCCGTTTTCCCAGACGGCCTCGATGCGGCGTTCGGTGTCGCTTTCGAGGACGCGCGGACAATCGACCGCGTGTACGGTTACGCCGCGACCGCGGGTGACGAAGCCGAGGATCCGTTCGCCCGGCAGCGGATCACAGCACTTGCCGAAGCGGACCAGCATGTCCTCAACGCCGCTGACCCGGACGCCGCCGTGGTTTTGCCGTGCGATCTTGCGGAACAGCTTCTTGAGGCGGCCCTCTTCCGGCGGCAATTGTTGCAACGCTTCCGGCGGCAGCAAATGCGCCAACACTTGGTGCGGAGTGAGCTTGCCGTAGCCGATGCTCGCGAGCATCGTTTCCTCATCGCGTTGCGACAGCGCGGTCACGACTTGTGCCAGCCGGCCATCCTTGTGGAGTTTGCCCCAGTCGAGGTGGTAGCGGCTCAAGTCGCGCTCCAGGATCTCACGCCCGACGGCGACGCTGCGCGTGCGCTGCTGGAACTTGATCCAGTTGCGGATCTTCACCTTGGCGCGGCTGGTCTTGACGAAGTTCAGCCAGTCTTTGCTCGGCGTCTGTGTGGCCGTGGTGATGATCTCCACGGTATCGCCGCTGTGCAAGTGATGGCGCAGCGGCACCATCCGGCCGTTGACGCGCGCGCCGGCGCAGTGCGCGCCGACTTCGGAGTGAATGCGATAGGCGAAGTCGATGATCGTCGCACCCTCGGGGAAGCTGAGCACGTCGCCCTGGGGCGTGAAGACGAAGACCTCATCGCTGAACAGGTCTTCCTTCACGGAGCGCAGGAACTCCTGCGGATCCTGGGTGTGCTGTTGCCATTCGAGCAGTTGGCGCAGCCAGGTGAAGCGTTGCGCGTCCTGCGCGGCGACGCGCTGGCCACCCTTGTAGCGCCAGTGCGCGGCGATGCCGGCCTCGGCGACGCGGTGCATCTCGTTGGTGCGGATCTGCACCTCCATGCGCTCGCCGTACGGGCCGATCACCGTGGTGTGCAGCGATTGGTACATGTTCGCCTTCGGCAGCGCGATGTAGTCCTTGAAGCGTGCCGCAATCGGCTTCCACTCGGCGTGGATCACGCCGAGCGCGGCGTAACACTCGCGGACTGTGCCGACGACGACGCGGAAGGCGACGAGGTCGTAGATCTGGTCGTAGAGCAGATTCTGCGACTGCATCTTCTGGTAGATCGAGTAAAAGTGTTTCGGGCGCCCGGTAATCTCGGCCTCGATGTCGTTCTCATCGAGCCGCTTCGACAGGATGGCGTTGACCTCCTGGATGTAGCGCTCGCGCTCGTCCTTTTTCTTGGCGACGTTGCGTCTCAGCTGGTAGTAGACCTCGGGATGCAGGTAGCGCAGCGAGTTGTCCTCCAACTCGCTCTTCATCCAATAGATGCCGAGGCGGTGCGCCAGCGGTGCGTAGATGTCCAGGGTTTCTTGCGCGATGTCGTGTTGGCGCTCGGGTGAGAGCGACTCCAGCGTCCGCATGTTGTGCGTGCGGTCGGCGAGCTTCACCAGAATGACGCGGATGTCACGCGCCATGGCGACCAGCATCTTGCGAAAGTTCTCCGCCTGCTTCTCCTCGCGGCTGGTGAAGCTGATCTGGCTGATCTTCGTCACACCGTCGACCAGCGCCGCGATTTCGGCGCCAAACTTCTCTTCGATCTCGCCCAGGGTCGTGAGCGTATCCTCGACCGTGTCGTGCAACAGGGCCGTCGCCACGCTCGGCACATCGAGCTTGAGCTCGGCAATGACGCCGGCGACCTGGACGGGATGCGTCAGATACGGCTCACCCGAGGCGCGCTTCTGCCCCTTGTGGACGGCGGCGGAGAAATCGTAGGCGCGGGCGATGAGATCGGTGTCGGCTCCGCCGTCGTAGCTGCGCACACGTTCGATCAGACCGGCGAGGTTCATTGCCGTGCGACACGCACCGCGGTGCGCCCGAAGCGCTGCACCGCACGCGCGAGAATCTGCTCGGCGAGCCCTTCAGGCGTCTGGTCGTCGCTGTACAGAATGAGGTCGTAGATCGAGGTGTCGCTGAGATCGAAGCCGTAGATGACGCGGTAGCGTTTGGCGTCGGAGCCCTGCCGTGCGCGGTTCAGCTGCAACACGGCTTGCCAGTCCCGTCCCTCGCGCTGCGCCACGCGGCGCGCACACACTTCATCGCTCGCGCCGAGGAAGACCTTGAGCGCGTCCACGCCCTCTTGCACGGCGATGAATCCGGCCAGCCGGCCTTCCAGGACCGCGTTTCCCTGGCGCGCATACTCGGCCATCTTCGCGTCCAGAGCGCGATCAATGGAGTGATCCTTCTCGGACAGCGCGTTGAACGCCTCCAGAGAGATGCCACGCTCCACGGCCGCCTTGCGGTACAGATCGCCGGCGTAGATATGCGGCAACCCCAGCCGCTGGCTCAGCAGCCGGGCGACAGTGGTTTTGCCGCTACCAGGGAGTCCGGAAATCGTGATGAGCATGCAAAGGCATAGTAGCGGTATCAGGAAGGCGCGCCAAGGAGAGCAGTCCGGTTCCTGTCAGACCTGGCAGCCCGGAGCGACCAGCGGGAGCGGGCCATAGAAATGACGCGGGCCGCAGGCCCTACTACTCCACGTTCTGCACCTGCTCGCGCACCTTTTCGAGCTCGCTACGCGCCTCCAGCGTCAGGTTCGTGACCTCGAGGTCGGCACTCTTTGAGGCGATGGTGTTGAACTCGCGGTGCACCTCCTGCAACAAGAAGTCGAGCTTCTTGCCGGCGGGTGCGCGGTCGCGCAGCAGCGTGGCGAGGGCAGTGAGGTGGCTCTCCAAACGCACCAACTCTTCCGTCACATCGCTGCGCTCGACGAGCAGCGCCGCCTCCTGCAGGATGCGTTCTTCTTTGACGTCCTTGCCCTCCAACAACGTGGTGAGACGCTGGCGCATGCGTGCTGCGAGCTGCGGCGTCAGCTGTCCCACCCGGCCCGCGATGCCTGCGCGCAGCCGCTGCAGGGTGCGCACCCGGGCGGTCATGTCGCGCCCGAGCGTGCGCCCCTCGCGTTCGCGGTCGCGGTTGAAGGCGCGCAACGCACGCTGCAACGTGCTGCGCACGGCATCGATCTCTGCGCCGGCGTCGCCCCGCCGTTCGACGATGCGCAGGAGCTCACTACGCCCCTGCAGCAGCCCCAAATCGATGTCGCCCGGAACGTCCAGCGCATGCTGCAGCTTGCGCCACGCAGAGACGTACTCCTTGGCCAGGGCCAGATTGGCCTCGACCGTCACTTGCGTCCCGTTGGTACCGCCGCGTGAGACCGAGACGTCGACCTTACCGCGCGCGACCTGCTCCTGGACCAGTGCTCGCAGCTCGGCCTCCCAGGGAAAGTACTCCCGCGGCATATTCAACTTCACTTCGAGAAAGCGCTGATTCACCGCGCGCACCTCGACGCTCACCGAGCGACCGCCGCGCTGCCACTGTGCCTGTCCGTA
>JBGQHM010000413.1:0-5965 GCA_041497995.1 Binatia bacterium
CCCGTCTGCGGCCGGCAGATGATCCTTGCCCGATTTCCGCCGCTGTGTTCTGATCCGCCGCCTGGAGGCGACAGGATGCCGCACGCGCGCGTTGGCGAGATCGACTTGTATTACGAGCTCACAGATTTCACCGAGCCCTGGAAGGCCGGTCCCGCGCCCGTGGTGCTCATCCACGGCCTCGGCGGCGACCACTCCATGTGGCTCTATCAGGTGCCGGCCCTGTGCGCGCGCTTTCCGACCATCACCGTCGACCTGCGCGGACACGGCCAATCGACACGGTCCGCGCGCGACTTCACCGTGGGAGAGATGGCGTCGGACGTCGTCCGTTTGCTCCGCACGCTCGGCGTCGAACGCGCGCACCTCGTAGGACTGTCGCTCGGTGGGATGGTCGCGCAACAGTTCGCGCTGGACTACCCGCTCGCCACCGCGTCGCTCGTCCTGGCGGACACCTTGTGCGGCACGCCCGCCGGCTTCGAGAGCGTCATGCGTGACGCCTTCCGTTTTATCGAGGAGAACAGCATGGTCGCGATCGCACAAGCACGCATCACCAATGCGTTCTCCGACGCGGTCGAACCGGTCATGCGCGGCTACCTGATCGATCGCGTCGCACAGAACGACAAGGCGGCGTATGTACGCGCGGCACGGTCCGTCTTCGGCTTCTCGGTCGGAGACCGCCTCGGTGAGATCGCTGCCCCGACGCTGGTTATCATCGGCGACCAGGACCGCGTCACGCCGCCACCGCTGTCCGAAGACATCGCGGCGCGCATTCCGGGCGCGCGCCTAGCACCTCTCGCCGGCGCCGGGCACATCAGCAACATGGAGCAACCGCACGAGTTCAATCGGGTCGTGCTGGGGTTTCTGAGTGCGGTCGAGGAGCGGGTTTGAAACCCGCCGCTACGCAGGAGCGGCGACGACCAAGGAGGTATTCATGGAGTTCGAGACGCTGATCTACGAACCGCTCGGCGACAACGTGGCGCGGATGACACTCAATCGGCCGGAAAAGCTCAATGCGATGAGCCCGCAGTTGCTCGGGGAGTTCGACCAAGCACTCGACACGTTCGAAGGCGACCGCGACGCCAGCGTGCTGATCATCCGCGGCGCCGGGCGCCTTCTGCGCCGGTTTCGACATCACCCCGCAGCGCGAGGGCAAAGGGCTCGGTGAGTTCAGCGTCACGGCTGACCGCCTGGGGCTGAAGAAGATCATCGAGCGCTGGCAACGCCTGTGGAGTCTGCCCAAGCCGACCATTGCCCAGGTGCAGGGCTACTGCCTCGCCGGCGGCACCGAACTGGTCGGACATTGCGACATCGTCTTCGCAGCGGACGACGCGCAGTTTGGCCATCCGGCCGGCCGCTCGATGGGCGTGATTCCCACGCTGTCGATGTGGCCGTACTTGATCGGCATGCGCAAGAGCAAGGAGTTGTTCTTCACTGGCGACCTCATTGCCGCACCCGATGCGCTGCAATGGGGTTTGGTCAACCGCGTCGTACCGCGCGACCAGCTCGACGACGAGACCGTCGCCTTCGCCAAGCGCGTGGCGATGGTACCGTTGGATCTGCTGACGTTGCACAAAGCCGCGGTGAACCGCTTCTTCGAAATCATGGGCCTGCGCGCCGCCGAGCAGTCGGCCGCGGACCTCGACGTGATTGCGCATCAAACGCCGGCAGTGAAGGCGTGGTCCAAGGCGGCGCGCGAAAAGGGGCTGAAGGGCGCGCTGCAAGGGCGTGATGACCCGTTCAAAAGCGCGTGACACTTGATTGGTGATTCGAGTAGATCTTGTAGTGCGGCATCGCAATCGAGAGACGTGGGGGGCAAAACATGCGCGGCTTCTATGGGCTGGTCATCCTCGGATTCGTGGCGGGTGGTGCGTTCGCTACTCCAGCGGCACCGGCACGGGCCGCGGCGACCGCCGAGCAGAGGTGCCAGGCGGCGGTGCCGCCCGCAGCCGACACGTTCTTCAAGAATTCTCTCGGAGGCCTCGCCGCCTGCCAAGGCAAGGTCGATCATGGCACGTTGCCCCCCAGCACGGACTGCTTCACTGACGCGACGGTGGTCAGCAAGCGCGTCAAAGCGTTCACGGCCCTGGACAGTGCCCTGCGGAAGAAGTGTACCGACGGCGCCGTCGCGTCACTCACGTTCGGCGGCGGCTGCACCGGTGCGCAGACCGTCTCCGCCTTGGTCGGATGCATCAGCGGCAGCCATACCGCCGCCGCCTCCGGGGTGATCGGCGCGGTCGATGCAGGACGCGCCACGCTTTCCGCGGCCGCACTCAAGTGTCAAACGAAGGCATCAACACAGGTACGTTCGTACACGCTGGCTCGCCTTGGCGCGTTGAAGAAGTGCAAGCTGAAGCCATCCTCGAAACTTCCGATGGGCAGCGATTGTACCGCCGAGCCGTCCATCGCCGCGCACGTCGCCAAGCTGCGTGGCGGCGCCGCGGCGAAGATCGCTGCGAGTTGCCAAGGCGCCGCCTTGGCACAAGCGCAGTTCGGGCCTCCCTGTACGTCGCCATCCACCGGCGACGGTCTCGCGGCGTGTCTCCTCGCAATGGCAGACACCGCAGGCGACGGCGCCATTGCAGCGGAGTTTCGCAATACAGGCTTCTGCGGAGACGCCCCCGAGGCCGTCGAGAAGCGGATCGACGATCTGCTGGCGCAGATGACGCTCGCCGAAAAGATCGGGCTGATGGCAGGCAGCAGTGCCGTTGATGGTGTGTGGCGTACGCCAGGTGTGAGCCGGCTCGGCATCCCAGGCTTCGGAATGATTGATGGAGCACGCGGCGTAGGTATCGGCGGCGGCAACGCGACCTGCTTCCCGGTCGGCATGGCACGAGGGGCGACCTGGGACCCGATATTGGAGCGCCAGGTCGGCGATGTCATCGGGACGGAAACACGGGCCAAGGGCGCCAGCGTGCTGCTCGCCCCGGTGCTCAACAATCTTAGGCATCCGCGCTGGGGCCGCGCCCAAGAAACCTACGGCGAAGACACGTTCCACATTGGCCAGATGGGCGTCGAGTTCACGCGCGGGGTGCAGAAACACGTGATCGCCAATCCCAAGCACTTTGCCGCCAACAGCATCGAGAACACGCGCTTCGATGTCAGCGTGACCATGGACGAGCGGACCCTGCGCGAGATTTACCTCGCGCACTTCGAGAAAGCCGTGCAGTTGGGACACGCCGCCTCGCTCATGTCGGCCTACAACAAGGTGGACGGACAGTACTGCGCCGAGAACGCGCACCTCCTGCATGACATCGTGAAAGGCGATTGGGGCTTCCAGGGCTTCATCGAGTCCGATTGGCTCGCCGGCACCCGCAGCACGGTTCCGTCCGCGACTGCAGGGCTCGACATCGAGATGCCGTACGCCAACTACTACGGACAACCGCTGAACAATGCCGTAGCAGGTGGGCAGGTTTCCGAAGCGACCATCGACGCGGCCGCTCGCCGCATCGTGCGCGCGCAGCTGTGCTTCCGGCTCGATAGCGACCCGCCGCAACCCGACCCGACGCAGGTCGAGACCGCGGCGCACACCAACCTCACGCTTCAGGTTGCCCGCGAGAGTATCGTGTTGCTCAAGAACGACCAGGCCGTGCTGCCGCTCGACCGTTCCAAGACGCACTCGATCGTCGTGGTCGGCGGGCTCGCGGCGATGGCAAACCTCGGCGACCACGGCAGCAGCTGGGTCACTCCCTCTTCCGCCGTCGCGCCACTCGACGGCATCCTTGCGGGCGCCGGCAGCGTCAGCGTCACCTATCAGCCCACCGTCACCAATACCGCGGCGGTGACGGCCGCCGACGCAGTGGTGGTGGTCGCCGGACTCACGTTCAACGACGAAGGCGAGGGGCTGATCACCATCGGTGACCGGGGCTCGCTCGCCCTGCCGGGTGACCAGGACCAAGTTATCGCCAGTGTCGCGGCGCTCAACCCGCGCACCATCGTCGTGCTCGAAGGCAGCGGGGCACTTCTGATGCCATGGATGAACAACGTCGCGGCGATCCTCATGGCGTGGTACCCGGGACAAGAAGGCGGCACCGCGATCGCCGATGTGCTCTTCGGCGACGTGACGCCATCGGGCAAGCTGCCGGTCACCTTCCCGCGTGCCGAGCAAGACCTGCCGCCGTTCGACAACATCACCTCCGCGGTGACCTACGGCTACTACCACGGCTACCGCTACCTCGACCGCAACGGCGTGGCACCGCTGTTTCCGTTTGGCTTCGGGCTCTCGTACACGACCTTCCAATACTCGAACCTCACGCTCACGCCAACGACGATCTCTTCAGACGGATGGGTGCATGTGACGGCCGACGTCACCAACACGGGCGCGGTGGCCGGCGACGAAGTCGCGCAACTCTACATCGGCTATCCGGGTTCCAGTGTCGATCATGCCATCAACGATCTGAAGGGGTTCACCCGCGTCCACATCGAGCCTGGGCAGACGGAGACGGCGGCGTTCGACGTGCGTGCCACAGACCTGGCGTTCTGGGACACCACCATCAGCAGCTGGAAGATCGAACCGATCACGTACGACGTGCGCGTTGGATCGTCATCGCGCGATTTGCCACTGGCGGGATCGTTTTCGGTTACGCCCTAAGCGGATGAGAGGATCAGGAAGGAAGGCGCCATCATGCAGCGACGCACATTTCTTCGTTTGATGGCGTTGAGCGGAGCAGCGGTCGTACGACCGCCGTGGACAATCGGTTTTGGCGACCGTAAGGCGCGGGCCATGCTCGGAACAGCGCGCGCCAAGCTCGATCCCCGCGCCAGCCTCTATGGACACTGGGTCGTGAACAGCAAACTCCCGGCGTTCGTCTACACCGCTGACCAAGACGCTCTCCCCGCCGCCGAATGGGACCCGATCATCGCGCCGCTCACCCGCCGCAACTGGCTGATGGTCGGCAACCAAGCGATTCGGCTGCAGGGCGCAAACGATGGGACCGTGGCCTTGTTCGACGAGACCTACGGCCTGCGGTGGTTGACGGCGCCGGATCCCGTCGGCACCGGCGTGTCGATCATCGACGACACCGGCAAACAGTGGGGCACGGACTACTCGCTGCGCGCTGGTCAGATCGTGCCGCTCCGCACCTTCGGGCCGACGTGGTTCCAGGTGCAGGACTCGTACAATGGCCTCAGCCTCACACGCACGATTCTCTGCCCCGAAGGTGAAGTGCCATGGCTGCTCGTCCGCGTGCAGCTGGCCCTGTCAGGGAAAGCAAAGGGCATTCGCTCCATTCAACATACGGAGCGCTGGGCGCTGCGACCACGCTTCCTCAACCTCCTCGAGGTGGTGGATCTGCGTCGCACGCGAGCCGAGTTGGCCGTCACCTACGACGTGACCCAATCCGCCGCTGGCCTGGTCGCGACGGAACAGTTCGCCAGCGTGAGCACCCCCGGTGCGGTAGGCGAGGCGGCGAAGTATCTCATCGGCCCGCCCGCGACCCTCATGCTCGAGCGCCTCGCGGACACCGCCGGCGACGCCAGCTTCCGTTTCGAAAACGGATCGCCGCATCCGACACTCGAGATTGGCACCTCGCTCGCTCTGAAGCCTGGGAAGAAGATCGAGCTGTGGTTTCGCTTCGGCCGACAGGACACTACCTCGGTCCCCAAGCCCAAGAGTCTGCTGAATGCCTCGTTGAGTGCGCTGCCCAAGCGCTTGCCGACCGCAGCCGCTGCGACAGCGCCCGAGGCCGCGCAGGAAGTTCCATGGCACGCCGCGCTGCTCACCGGCGGGTTGGCGGTGGACCGCGTCATCGGCGGACACTCGTTGGATCAAGCGTCGACCTATTCGTATCTCATGGGATTCAACGGCGCAGCGCGCGATCCGCTGCAGCATGCGCTGCCGCTCGTCTACATACAGCCAGACCTGGCTCTCTCCGTGCTCCGCAATACCTGCGCCTGGGCGCAACCGAACGGCGACCTTCCGTATGCGTTGGACGGCGCCAAGCTTCCCGCGAGCATCGGGTTCCGCCCGTCC
>JBGQHM010000414.1:0-5953 GCA_041497995.1 Binatia bacterium
GTCGGCCGAGATGCTGGTTACGCCGGGCAAGCGGAAGTCGAAGACCGGAATGTCGTAACCGAGCTGCTCGCCCCACGGCAGGATGAACCCGCCGAGACATCCATCGACGTGGAGGCCGACCTCATGCTGGAGGGCCAGCTTGGAGAGCTCAGTGATGGGATCAATCGTGCCGTAGGGATAGTTCCCGGCGGAACCGACGAGTGCTACCGTGTTTGGGTTGATGTGTGAGCGCACGAATTCCAAGTCAACGAGCGTCGTGACGGGATCCACCGGTGCCCACACGACCTCGACCCCAAACAGATGCGCGCCTTTGTCGAACGCCGGATGCGCGGTGATCGGCAGGATGATCTCCGGAGCTTTGATGCCGCGCTCGGCGCGACACTTGTCACGGTAGACGAGCACCGCGGTGATGATGCTCTCCGTGCCGCCAGAGGTCACCGAGCCGCACGGCGTGTCGTCGGGGTGATGCGACTTCACCGCGTCGGCGTGCATGAGGTCGAGGGTCATCGCAACGATCTCGCCCTCGAAGCGCGTCACGCTCGGGCACATGTCGCGTTGCAGGGCGTTGACGTGCGAGTACAAAGAGAACGCCTGGTTGAGGAAGGCGTAGTGCTCCATGTCGCCACAGTACATCGTCCCGGAGCACTTGCCGGTCTGCCAGAAATTGTCCTCCTCCGTTGCCATCTGGCGCAGCTGATCGAGGACGTCGGTTCGCGGCCGTCCCTTCTCCGGCAGGCGATTGTTCACCCCGAATCGTTCGGCGTACGGGTAGACCTTGCCAAGCACACTGTCCTTTAGATCTGCCATCTGAATCTCCTTTATGAGCTGTGCCCGTCCCGCATCAGCGCCAACGCCTGCTCGTGTAGCGCGGCGGTCCCTGCGGCGACGATGACCCCACCATGCTTTGCTGAGCCACCCCGCGCATCGGTGACGACCCCACCGGCCGCCTCGATGATCGGCATGAGCGGGATGATGTCGTACGGCTGCAGGCTGCCTTCGATGACGAGATCGATCTGTCCCAGTGCCAACATGCAATAGGAGTAGCAGTCGCCGCCGTAGCGTAGCATGCGACTGCGCTTCGCGACGCGCTCGAAGCCGAGGCGATCGACGGGGTGCGTGAACGAGTCCGGATGCGTGCAGTACAGGATGGCATCAGCCAAGCGGGTCGTCGCACGTGTTGCGAGGCGCCGCAGTTGGCCGCTGTGCTTCATCCACGCACCGTCGCGGCTGCCGTAGAAGGTTTCGTGCAGATACGGAATGTGGACGACGCCGGCGACTGGTGTGTCGTCGTGCGCCAGCCCGAGCAGCATTCCCCACGCCGTCGCGCCGCTGATGAAGGCGCGCGTGCCGTCGATGGGGTCGATGGTCCAACGGAACGGACTGCTGCCCGGCGTCTCGCCGTGCTCCTCGCCGACGATGCCGTGCTCCGGAAAGCGCTGCTCGATCTCGTGCCGGAAAAACGTCTCGACCTCGCGGTCGGCTTGGGTCACCGGGTCAAAGCCGTTGCCCGACAGCTTGTTCTGCACCTCCAGCGGCGCGCGGAAGTATCGTAACGCGATCGGTGCCGCCGCCTCAGCGATCTGTACGGCGAACGCGAGCAGCCGGCGTAGGTCGATCGAATCAATCCCGTCCGCCGTGCGGCTCTCAGCCATTGAGCGCCTCGAAGATCGGCCGGTTCTGTTGGAATGCCGCGAGGAACTGCGTGAACAGTTTGTCGTACATCTCGCGATGCCGCGGTCGAGGCTGGTAGCGGCGCTTGATGCGGCACAGCCTGCCGATGTCGTCGAGCCCGAGCACGCCGAGCTCGACGAAAGCGAGGAATGCCGTCGCCCGGTTGTTAATGTGCCGTGCATCCGCGAGCTGCGCCACCGGCCGGTTCATAACGTCGGCCATGATCTGCGACCACTCGTCCGACACTGCACCGCCACCCGAGAACAGCAGCTCATCGAACTGCTTCTCCACGAAGCTCTCCACAGCCGGGAGCAACCAGCGCAGGTTGAACGAGACACCTTCCAAGATAGCGCGCACCATGTGGGCGCGCGTCGTCCGCAAAGACAGGTTGAGGAAACCGCCGCGCGCGTTGGGATCCGATTCCGGCGCTTGCGCACCGCTGAGCCACGGCAGAAACAGCAACCCGTCACTTCCGGGCGGCGCGGCGGCCACCGCTTCGTCGAGGCCGGCAAAAGGCTCATCCGCGGCATGGTTGGCGAGCGCATCGCTGGCGAACGCGATGTTGCGGAGAAAGTGGTCGAGCGTCTTCGCGCCGAGGCCGTTCTCCGCCATGACCATGTAGCGGCCGGCGATCGGGCTCGGCATGCTTAGGATGGCGTTCACCAAGTCGGACTTCTTGCTGCCCACATGCGCCAGCACCTGACTCGTGGTGCCGATGTTGATGCCGCCGTGACTCCCCTGAAACGTCGCCGTGCCCACCGATACAGCTTGCGTGTCGTTGACGCCCGAGAACACCTTAGTGTTCGATGGCAGATCGAGCTCCGCCGCCAACTCGGCTCGCAAGGTTCCCGCGATCGCGTTCACCGGCAAGAGGTCCGGCAACTTCTCGCGATCGACGCCGGAGAGGCTGAGCAGCTCGGGGTCGTAGTCTAGCGACGTCAGGTTGCGGTTGTCAGTCAGAAGCAAAGGGAAGGCAGTGCAGAGGTTGGCGCTGAAGGTTCCGGTCAGCTTTGCGATCAGGAAGTCCACCGGCTCGAGGAACTTATACGTTCGCTCGTAGATGTCCGGGCATGCGTGTTGAACGTAGAGAAGATGTGAGAGCGAGTCGTTGCCGGACGGCAGCGGGACCATGCCGTGTCTCTCGACCCAGGTGTCAAAGGCGGTTGGATGCCGTTCATAGAGCTCAAGGGCATAGCGGCCGCCGCGGCCGTCCATCCAGAGGATGAGATTCATCACCGGGCGCGCATCGCGATCCACGGGGACCAGTGAAAAGTACTGGCTCGTGCACGTGATCCCGGCCACGGCATCGCGCGGCTTGCCGGCTTCACGAAGGACCTGCTTGGCGGCGCTGAGCACTGCGCTCCAGATCTCGTTCGGGTCCTGCTCGGCCCCGGACGCTGGGAGGATTTGCGTCTGCACCGAACGGGTCGCACTGGCGGCGATGCCGCCAGTCTCATCCACCAGCGCCACTTTCGGTCCACTAGTGCCCAAATCAATCGAGAGGATGTACACCGCCCGCAGTTATCGCCAGCACTGGGCGCGGCGTCAAGAAGCGAAAGTTTCGATCATTCCCCGGCGGCGCACCGCAGTTGCTCCTGGTTGTGAATGACTGGACTTGCCAATGGTGGTTGAGAAGAGCGATCACTGCTTCTCGATCCGATACCCCAACGCCATGATCGCCTTGAGCGTTGCGATTGCGGTGGCGCGGTCGTACTCCTTCTCGGACTCGGGTAGCTCGTTGTAGGGTACCAGGTCAGGATGCTGCTTGGCTGCATCCTGACGTTGCGGACCGTACGTCCAGCCGTCGCGCTGGCGCTGCTGTGCCCAGATGTCATGAGTGTTCTCCGCGAGCCGCTCGATCAGCTCGCTGACGCCATCGGGTAAGCGAACTGCGGAGGTATCAATGGGTGTGGGTTGGTACATGCCGGTTGTCCTTTCTCCTCCTGGGCGGTGCGCGACCGGTACCGCTCCCGTCAGAGGTTCTTGTAGCGGTCGAGGTCAAAGAGGCCGAACTCGGTCGGCTGCCGCCGGCGGAAGTCGTCGTGGATCCAATCGACCGTCGACCACAGACGCGGGCTGCTGCGCCGTACGCCCCAGCGCGCCGCCACCTGCTCGAAGTTGGACGCGTTGTGGACCGCGGCAACGGCCTGCGCGAACGTCTCGATCTGGTCGACGTCGACATCGAATAGGAAGTTTGGATAGCTGCCGAGATACCCTGGCGCCACCGTGAGCGTATCGTCGGCGGGCACGAGTCGCTCTTGTTCCTTAAACATGAAGGCGACGTTCGTGTGTGCCCGGTTGTGCACGAGCGTATACATCGCGTCCCCGCCCGCACCCTTCGCGGCGTGCACTCGCAGGAACGCCACCTCGGGCAGCTCGGCGACCCAAGCACCGTGCACCCCCGTGAGCGGCTGGAGCGCGCGCTCGGCGCGTCGCTCGACGGCGGAAGCTCCAGGACGGTCGCACGGGGGTGCGCCGCATCGGTTGAGGAGATCCGGTGGGCCCGACGCTGCCGGGTTGCGCGCCAGGATCATCTCGAGCAGTTCGACCTTGACGTCGGCAGACTGGAACGGAATCCGCGTCCCATGCGAGATGCCGTGGAGGCGGTCGGCGACTTCGTAGTCGAGCGTGTACGTGGCGCCAACATACCACGACGCGCGGATCGCCTGGCGTCGATCTGCGGGCAGGAAACTCAAGAAGAGGTTCTCGGACTGCATGCGCAGGTGATCCATGTAGAGACGCGTCGCTGCTTGATGGGTCACAGTGCCGAAGACGTCGTAGCCGGCCACGAGGTTGTAGTAGATGCGTTCGAAGAGGGGGAAATCGATGACCCAGGCCGTCTTCGGCATCTCACCCAGGAACCCGCGTACGACGGTGGCATTGTCGAAGTGCCGGAAGACGGTGAGCTGCGCGTTGGTATTGTCGCCGTCGCCGTTCCACAGGTAGTCGAGCGTCGGGCCGAGACGCTTGGGATCGAGGGCGTCGTAGTAGCGCTCACGGAGGTCGAGGTAGCGGCGCTGCTCGTAGTCATACTGGAGCCAAAACTCTCCGGGTATGAGGCTGCTCAAATGCTCGGCTGGAAGGTTGAGGAACCCCTTCGCCTGCTTGAGGAAGCTGGGATTGGTCACGGAGAGATCGTGGTCGGGGTCGAGGAAGCTGACGAAGAAGTGATCCTCGATCACATCGACGGCCACCTGCCCGCGGCACACGGGGCCGCGAATGAACGTCATCACGAAGTACTGGGCGTTGTCGAGCAGGTATTGGTAGCGGGAACGCGCCGGGATCTGGTCGAAGCTGATGAAGGGGTTCGACGCTTCCTTGACCGCGTAGCTCGGCAGCCGCGTCGGTTGCCAGTCCGAGCTCACAAAGAGATCGGCGAGCCGGTGCATCTTTGCGTCGCTCAGTGGGTAGACGATGTGCGTCTTGTGGACGATCGTCTCTGTGATGGGCCGCAAGCGGTACCAGAAGCGATCGACGCCCGGCGAGTCGTAGGGTCGGCGCGTCGCGATCTCGTCGATCGCGACGCCGGGCGGAGTCCGAGAGCGGACGACACGGAAGAAGGGGCCTTTGGGCAGATCCTCGAAGTAGAGATGGGCAACAAACCAGTGCTCGTAGAGATAGCGGGCGGTGATGCGCTGTTTCAGCGAATCGCCGTTCAGGAACGTTTCCCAGCGCGCGACCTGCGCCGTTGCCGGGTCAGGTAGCGGCGGCGCTGCGGGGGGCGGCGGCGCGCCCTGGGTGACCCATGCGACCAGGATGCCGAGCTCCGCGTCGCTGAGGGGCGCCATGCCGTAGGGCATACCGCCGAGGGCATGCTGCTGTGCATACGCAGCGAACTCCGTGGTCCGCGGGCAGCTTAGTGCACGGTTGATGTCGAGCCCCACGGACTCGGGCAGCTTCTCACCCGGAGGAAAGGGGTGCGCCCGTCCGAGTTGGAGCATCAGGAGGAGCAGAGCGGCGGAGTTCGACGCGGCGGGACTGCCGGTCACTGAAAAGAAGCCGCGGTCGCGCCACGCCGCGGCGCCGTGCGCATCGATGAAGAGCCGGGTCGGCTGTGCGGCACTGAGCCGCTCGGTGTTGTAGACGACGTCCTTGCTGGCGCCGCGTTCGATGCCCTCAGGCGAAGAGAGCAGCAGCTGGCAGGGCGCGTCGTAGCACCCGTGGCAGACGACGCAGCGGTGTTCGAGGATCGGTTGGACTTGGTCGCGGTACGATACGTCTGCCGGGCCCGCGGCGGGCAACGCAGGCAGCACTGGTGGCGGAGCAGGCGAGCACGCCGCGA